>NZ_CAXSXW010000017.1:0-144341 GCF_964241505.1 Klebsiella sp. Q11 | reverse complement strand
ATCCTGCACGACCCACCAATTTAACATCAAACTCAGATGTTAAGCGTGAAGGATAACGTTGCGTCAGCAACGGCCCGTAGGGCGAGCGAAGCGAGTCATCCTGCACGACCCACCAATGTAAAAAAGCGCCCTAAAGGCGCTTTTTTGCTATCTGCCATTTCCTCAAAAATCACAATAATCCGCAATACCTTAATGCTGCGTTATTCTACCGTCGCGCTGCGTTTACCGTGGCTACAATTGGCACAGGCCAGTAGCCCGGACAGATGCGTAGCATCGCCTCCGGGAAATGTGCCGGGCCTGATGCCTTTGCGTGGCTTCATTCCGGGGGCGGCGCTTGACGCGCCTTGCCCGGGCTACAGATTCGTGCGTTCTGCAGGTTTGGCAGCCCGGACAGATGCGCAGCATCGCCTCCGGGAAATGTGACGGCCTGATGCCTTTGCGTGGCTTCATCCCGGGGGCGGCGCTTGACGCGCCTTGCCCGGGCTACAGATTCGTGCGTTCTGCAGGTTTAGCAGCCTGGACAGATGCGCAGCATCGCCTCCGGGAAATGCTCTCTGTGGGAAAAATTCCTCACGACATTTTCTGCACAATCGGCTATCTTGTTTAGCATATAAAACACTATGACCGGTTAATACCTTTCTTCAGGCATTATTACGGTCTGAAAGTTAAGCCAGTGAAACGAGACTGCAAGATGAGCGTAATGTTTGACCCGGAAGCGGCGATTTATCCTTTTCCTCCGAAGCCCATGCCGTTAAACCGCGATGAGAAGCACTTTTATCGCGAAAAAATAAAACGCCTGCTGCGCGAGCGCGATGCGGTGATGGTGGCCCATTACTATACCGACCCCGAAATTCAGCAGCTGGCCGAAGAGACCGGCGGCTGTATCTCCGATTCCCTGGAGATGGCGCGCTTCGGCGCCCGACATTCTGCCTCGACGCTGTTGGTCGCCGGCGTGCGCTTTATGGGAGAAACGGCGAAAATTCTCAGCCCGGAAAAAACCATCCTGATGCCCACGCTCCACGCGGAGTGCTCGCTCGATCTGGGCTGCCCGATCGAGGAGTTTAGCGCTTTCTGCGATGCGCATCCGGATCGTACGGTCGTGGTCTACGCCAATACTTCAGCGGCGGTAAAGGCGCGCGCCGACTGGGTTGTGACGTCGAGCATCGCCGTGGAACTCATTGAGCATCTTGATAGCATGGGTGAAAAAATCATCTGGGCGCCGGACCGCCATTTAGGTAGCTATGTGCAGAAACAGACCGGCGCCGACGTACTGTGCTGGCAGGGCGCCTGCATCGTTCATGATGAATTCAAAACTCAAGCGCTGGCGAGAATGCGGGCGCTTTATCCGCAGGCCGCGGTGCTGGTTCACCCGGAATCACCGCAGGCGATTGTCGATATGGCTGACGCGGTGGGGTCAACCAGCCAGTTGATCAATGCCGCTAAAACGCTGCCGCACAAGCAGCTCATCGTCGCCACCGACCGCGGCATTTTCTACAAAATGCAGCAGGCGGTACCGGAAAAAGAGCTGCTGGAAGCGCCTACGGCAGGCGAAGGGGCAACCTGTCGCAGCTGCGCCCACTGTCCGTGGATGGCGATGAACGGCCTGCAGTCGATTGCGGAAGGGCTGGAAAAGGGAGGCGTTGAACATGAAATTCACGTTGATGAACAGCTGCGAACCGGGGCGCTGGTTCCGCTAAACAGAATGCTCGATTTTGCGGCTACACTTCGGGGATAGCTCATTACTGCGTTACAGAACGCTCTGGGGATAAGATGGATTTTTTTAGTACGCAGAACATATTAGTGCATATACCCATTGGCGCCGGAGGATATGACCTGTCGTGGATTGAAGCGGTCGGCACCGTCGCAGGATTGCTGTGCATCTGGCTGGCGAGCCTGGAGAAGATTGCCAACTATGCCTTTGGGCTGATCAACGTCACGCTGTTTGCCATTATCTTCTTTCAGATCCAGCTCTACGCCAGCCTTCTGCTGCAGATCTTTTTCTTCGCGGCCAACGTCTACGGCTGGTACGCCTGGTCACGACAAACCAGCGATAACCAGGCGGAACTGCAAATCCGCTGGCTGCCGCTGCCGAAAGCGTTAGGCTGGCTGGCGGCCTGCGTGGTGGCGATTGGCCTGATGACGGTATTTATCGATCCGGTTTTTGCGTTTCTGACCAGGATTGCCGTCGCGCTGATGCATACCCTGGGCCTGCAGGTTGCTATGCCGGCGCTGCAGCCAGACGCGTTCCCGTTCTGGGACTCCTGCATGATGGTTCTCTCGGTTGCGGCGATGATCCTGATGACGCGCAAATACGTCGAAAACTGGCTGCTGTGGGTGATTATCAACGTCATCAGCGTGGTTATTTTCGCCCTGCAGGGCGTTTATGCGATGTCGCTCGAATATCTGCTGCTGACCTTCATCGCCCTCAACGGCAGCCGTATGTGGATTAACAGCGCGCGTGAGCGCGGCTCTCACGCGTTTTCCCGCTAATGGTGATGATGATGTCCATGCCCGGCGTGCGTCATGTTCAGACGGCACTCCGGGCCGCTGCAGGGCTGATACTCCATCTGAACCGTAATGTGTTCAATTTCATACTTATGCTGTAAGAAGCCCTGGATTCGTTCAAGCAGGCCGTCGTGATCGTGCGGCGGTACCACCTGCACGTGCAGCGTCATCACCGTTTTTTCTCCTACCAGCCACGCATGAACGTGGTGTACGTCGCGAACTTCAGGTATCGAGCGGCGCAAATCGCGCTTTAAGGCGTCGACGTCAAGCGAACGCGGCGCGCCCTCCAGCAGCTCATTAACGCTCTCCTGCAGCAAACGCCATGCGCTGCGCAGAACCAGGCACGATACCAGCACGGACAGAATAGGATCGATAGGCGTCCAGCCGGTGGTGATGATCACGATTGCGGCAATAATGGCCCCAACCGAACCGAGTAGATCTCCCAGCACATGCAGAGCGGCGGCCCGCACGTTGAGGTTACGCTCTTCACTGCCGCGATGGAGGATCCAGAAGGCCAGAATATTGGCCAGCAGGCCGGCAACGGCGATGATCATCATGGTTTTACCGGCTACCGGTTGCGGATGATGAAAACGCTGAATGGCCTCCCAGACGATTAATATCGTAATGACCACTAAGGCGATAGCATTGAGAAAGGCCGCCAGCGTGGTCAGCCGCAGCCAGCCAAAGGTGTGTTGAGCATTAGGCGGGCGACTGGCGAAACGCACGGCCAGAAAGGCGAACAGCAGCGCTGCGGCGTCCGTCAGCATATGCCCGGCATCGGCCAGCAGCGCCAGCGAACCTGAAATAAGTCCGCCTGCAACCTCAACCAACATGAATCCGGCCGTGACGCAGAACGCCAGCAGCAGCCGACGGGCATTATTATCTTCGGTGGATTGCGGAGAATTATGCGAGTGTGATTGCCCCATGGTGCCATCCCTACATTATTATTTTGATGATTACTTTATGACATGATTCACCTCTTGGGGTGAATAAAATGAAAAAAGGAGAGCCTTAGCTCTCCTTCCGGGCGGATACCGCGCAGATTATTGGGTGGTACCGTCGGTTTTCGTCGCCTCGTCCTGGCCGACCTTTTTATCGGTATCCGGGCAGCGGCCATCTTTGCACATTGAGTTTTTGTGGACTTCATCGCTCGACATCCCGTCGTGGTTCATGGTCGAGCCGTTGGGGTGGAGCATGGTGCCGCCGGTATCGGTGGAACCAGCGTTAATTTTACCGTTGTCCACGTTGTTTGGCGCCACGTTTTCACGCGCGTCGGGGGCAACCTGACCCGCGTCGGCTGCCGAATTGGCCTGCCCGTTGTTCGACTGCGCGCCGGTATCGGCGGCCAGCGCCGCGCCGCTGGCCAGGCCCAGGGTTGCTGCGAGGAGAAGACTGGTTAGCTTGTTCATTTTCATTGGATGCTCCTGTTATATCGATTTACCGAATTACCTCTTCCAACAGTGCATTGCCGGAGGTTCTACTCGTTGTGGTTAAAGCTTCGCTGTTAGCGAGCGGCATTAATATATAATGCTGAATGCTAAAGAAAATTAAGTTATAACAGTTAAAAATTATAGCTTGTGGCCACTATTCCGCGACTTTATGGCGTTTTTTAGCCTATTTCCAGGAATATTCTGCCGCTACTGTAAAATCACGTTTACACTTTTTGAGTGAAGAGATAGATTGGAGGGATTGCATTTAACTAGATAAGTATGGCAACGCTGGAAATAAGATGAATTATCAGAACGACGATTTACGCATTAAAGAGATCAACGAATTATTACCTCCCGTTGCGCTCCTGGAAAAATTCCCCGCTACCGAAAACGCCGCCAACACCGTTGCGCATGCGCGCAAAGCGATCCACCAGATCCTGAAAGGTCATGACGATCGGCTGCTGGTCGTGATTGGTCCATGCTCCATTCACGATCCGGCGGCGGCAAAAGAGTATGCCGAGCGTCTGCTCGCGCTTCGCGAAGAGCTTAAAGGCGAGCTGGAAATCGTGATGCGCGTGTATTTTGAAAAACCGCGCACCACCGTGGGCTGGAAAGGGCTGATCAACGATCCGCATATGGATAACAGCTTCCGCATCAACGATGGTCTGCGGATCGCACGCAAGCTGCTGCTTGATATTAACGACAGCGGACTGCCAGCGGCCGGGGAGTTCCTCGATATGATCACCCCGCAGTATCTTGCCGACCTGATGAGCTGGGGCGCGATTGGCGCGCGTACCACCGAGTCACAGGTGCACCGCGAACTCTCTTCCGGCCTCTCCTGCCCGGTAGGCTTTAAAAACGGCACAGATGGCACCATTAAAGTCGCTATCGACGCCATCAATGCCGCCGGTGCGCCGCACTGTTTCCTGTCGGTGACCAAATGGGGACATTCGGCGATTGTGAACACCAGCGGCAATAGCGATTGCCATATTATCCTGCGCGGCGGTAAAGAGCCGAACTACAGCGCGCAGCACGTGGCAGAAGTGAAGGTGGGTCTGGCGAAAGCAGGCCTGCCCGCTCAGATCATGATCGATTTCAGCCATGCCAACTCCAGCAAACAGTTTAAAAAGCAGATGGATGTCGGCACAGACGTATGCCAGCAGGTTGCCGGCGGCGAGCGGGCGATTATGGGCGTGATGATCGAAAGCCATCTGGTGGAAGGCAATCAGAGCCTCGACAGCGGTGAGCCGCTGGCCTACGGTAAAAGCATTACTGATGCCTGTATCGGGTGGGAAGATACCGATACGCTGCTTCGCCAGCTGGCGAATGCGGTAAAAGCGCGCCGCGGTTAGGTTTTACGGCGAGTCTCAAAATAAAAAAGCGTGGAGGGCTCCACGCTTTTTTTACATCCCGCGAAAATTACTTCGCTTTACCCTGGTTCGCTACGGCAGCGGCTTTCGCGGCAATCTCGTCGGCGTTACCCAGATAGTAATGTTTAATAGGCTTGAAGTTCTCGTCGAACTCATACACCAGCGGTACGCCGGTCGGGATGTTCAGTTCGAGGATCTCTGCTTCGCCCATGTTGTCGAGGTATTTCACCAGCGCGCGCAGGGAGTTACCGTGAGCGGCGATAATCACGCGCTCACCGCTTTTCAGACGCGGCAGAATGGTTTCATTCCAGTACGGCACGACGCGGTCGATGGTCAGCGCCAGGCTCTCGGTGGTAGGCAGCTCAGCGTCGGTCAGTTTTGCATAGCGCGGATCGTGACCCGGGTAGCGCTCGTCGTCTTTGGTCAGCTCCGGCGGCGTTACCGCAAAGCCGCGACGCCACTGCTTAACCTGCTCGTCACCGTATTTTTCAGCGGTTTCCGCTTTGTTGAGGCCCTGCAGCGCACCGTAGTGACGCTCGTTCAGTTTCCAGGACTTTTCTACCGGCAGCCAGGCCTGATCCAGTTCGTCCAGCACGTTCCACAGGGTGTGGATGGCACGTTTCAGCACAGAGGTATAAGCAAAGTCGAAGCTGAAGCCTTCTTCTTTCAGCAGCTTGCCGGCCGCTTTTGCTTCACCCACGCCTTTTTCAGACAGGTCAACGTCATACCAACCGGTGAAACGGTTTTCGTTGTTCCATTGGCTTTCGCCGTGACGAACGAGTACCAGCTTAGTTACAGCCATACACTTACTCCTCAATACACGTCATCTTTCGCGCCGCCTTGATGCGACCCGAAATCTGTAGTGTGTATATTTATTGATTGATAACTATTCTCATTATATTGCCGCGACTTACCTCACGGCAATGCTTATCCCTAACCATAGCGAAAATAGTCGCTCAGTGTAAGGTGCTTGTAAAACAGTGGTTATGTTTTTGTCTGTAAGTGGCGTATTTTTCAGCGAAAGGATAAAAAAAAGCCCTCCATCAGGAGGGCTGGGTATTATTTCGCAATAAACTGATATTCCGTCAGGCTGACGTACTCTTCGCCGGGGCGCAGTACGCAGTCCGGCTGCGGCCATTCCGGATGGTTCGGTGAATCCGGCAGGAACTCGCTCTCCAGAGCCAGACCTTGCCAGTCAGCGTAAGGCTGCGCCGTGCGCGACGGCGTGCCGGCCAAATAGTTGCCGGAGTAGAACTGCAGCGCCGGAGCGGAGGTATAGACCGTCATCTGCAGCTTTTCGTCCTGCGACCAGACGTGAGCCGCCGGGCTTTTGGCATCGCCCAGCGCCTGGAGCAGAAAGGCGTGGTCGTAACCTTTGACCTTTTGCTGGTCTTCATCGCGCAGGAAATCGTCCGCCAGCATCTTCGGCGTGCGGAAATCGAAGCTGGTCAGGGTGACGTTTTGCAAATCGCCTCCCGGAATACCGTCGCTCTCAACGGGCAGATACGCATCGGCAAAGATTTGCAGCTTATGGCTACGCACGTCGCTCTGCACGCCATCAAGGTTGAAATAGACGTGGTTGGTCAGGTTTACCGGGCAGGGCTGATCAACGGTGGCGCGATACTCGATGGCGATACGATTATCGTCGGTCAGGCGGTAGTGCGCCGTAGCCGTCAGATTGCCGGGGAACCCCTGATCGCCATCGTGGGAGGAGAGTGAAAACAGCGCGTGACGATCGTCGGCGCTGACAATCTGCCAGCGGCGCTTATCAAAACCTTCAGGACCGCCGTGCAGCTGATGGCCGGCCTCGTTGGAGGGCGTCAGATTAACGCTACGGCCATCAAGGGAAAAGCGGCTGTTGGCGATACGGTTCGCGTAACGGCCTACGGAAGCGCCGAGATAGGCGGCCTGGCGCGTATAGTCGCCAGGGGTCGCGCAGCCGAGCAGCGCTTCGCGTACGCTGCCGTCGGCCAGCGTCACGCGAGCGGAGAGCAGCGTCGCGCCCCAGTCCATTACGGTGACCGTCATGCCTGCGTCGTTACGCAGGGTGAGGAGATTCCACGGCTGGCCGTCCGGCGCCAGCTCCGTTGTTGGGTTTAGCATTGTCCAGCTCCCTGCGACGGTTTGCAGACGTAAAAGGTCTCTTTGATACCGGTTTTCGCTTCATACTCTTTGGCAACGGCCTGCTGTACGGTCTCGACCAGATCTTCCGGCACCAGGGCGACGATACAGCCGCCGAAACCGCCGCCGGTCATGCGAACGCCGCCTTTATCGCCGATGGTCGCCTTGACGATGTCCACCAGGGTATCAATCTGCGGGACGGTGATTTCAAAATCATCGCGCATGGAGGCGTGGGATTCCGCCATCAGCTCGCCCATCCGCAGCAGGTCGCCTTTTTCCAGCGCCGCGGCGGCTTCTACGGTGCGGGCGTTTTCAGTCAGCACGTGGCGAACGCGTTTGGCGACCACCGGGTCAAGCTCGTGGGCGACGGCGTTGAACTCTTGCAACGTGACGTCGCGCAGGGCCGGCTGCTGGAAGAAACGCGCGCCGGTTTCACACTGCTCGCGGCGTGTGTTGTATTCGCTGCCGACCAGAGTGCGCTTAAAGTTACTGTTAATAATCACCACCGCGACGCCTTTCGGCATCGAGACCGCTTTGGTCCCCAGGGAGCGGCAGTCGATCAGCAGCGCGTGATCTTTTTTACCGAGCGCGGAGATCAGCTGGTCCATAATGCCGCAGTTGCAGCCGACGAACTGGTTTTCCGCTTCCTGACCGTTCAGCGCGATTTGCGCGCCGTCGAGCGGCAGATGGTACAGCTGCTGGAACACGGTGCCGACGGCGACTTCCAGCGAAGCCGAAGAGCTTAACCCCGCGCCCTGCGGCACGTTGCCGCTGATGACCAGATCCGCGCCGCCGAAAGCGTTATTTCGCTGCCGGAGATGCTTCACCACGCCGCGGACATAGTTTGACCACTGCTGGGTATCGTGGCTGGTAATCGGCGAGTCGAGAGAGAATTCATCGGTCTGATTGTCGTAATCGGCGGCAATCACCCGCACGGTACGATCGTCGCGCGGCGCACAGGCGATGACCGTCTGGTAATCAATGGCGCAGGGCAGCACGAACCCATCGTTATAGTCGGTATGCTCGCCGATCAGGTTAACGCGGCCGGGGGCCTGGATAACATGGCTGGCCGGATAGCCAAATTTCTCAGCAAACAGGGCTTGGGTTTTCTCTTTCAGACTCATGGTTATACTCCGGATTCGCGAAAATGGACGTCGCTCACAGCGCGCAGACGCTCGGCGGCCTGCTCGGCCGTCAGGTCACGCTGGGTTTCAGCCAGCATTTCATAGCCGACCATAAATTTACGCACCGTCGCGGAGCGCAGTAGCGGCGGATAAAAATGTGCGTGCAGCTGCCAGTGATTATTCTCTTCATCGTTAAACGGCGCGCCGTGCCAGCCCATAGAGTAGGGGAATGAGCACTGGAACAGGTTGTCGTAACGGCTGGTCAGCTTTTTCAGCGCCAGCGCGAGGTCGCTGCGCTGGTCATCGGTTAAATCAGTCAGGCGCTGTACGTGCGCTTTCGGCAACAGCAGCGTCTCGAAGGGCCACGCTGCCCAGTAAGGGACCACCGCGAGCCAGTGTTCGGTCTCGACAACGGTGCGGCTACCGTCGGCTAATTCGCGCTGCGCGTAATCCACCAGCATCGGCGCGCCGTGCTCGGTGAAGTACGCTTTTTGCAGACGATCTTCGCGTTCCGCCTCGTTAGGCAGAAAGCTGTTTGCCCACACCTGGCCATGCGGATGTGGGTTGGAGCAGCCCATTGCCGCGCCTTTATTTTCAAAGACCTGCACCCACGGGTAGGTTTTTCCGAGGTCGGCGGTCTGCTCCTGCCACGTTTTAACCACGCCTTCCAGCGCCTCCACGCTCAGTTCCGGCAGCGTTTTGCTGTGGTCTGGCGAGAAGCAGATGACCCGGCTGGTACCGCGGGCGCTCTGACAGCGCATAAGCGGGTCGTCGCTTTCCGGGGCGTCAGGGGTATCGGTCATCAAAGCCGCAAAGTCATTGGTAAAAACAAACGTACCGGTGTAGTTCGGGTTTTTGTCGCCGGTGACGCGGGTATTACCCGGGCACAGGAAACAGTCCGGGTCGTGCTCGGGCAAGGTCTGTTTTGCCGGCGTTTCCTGCGCCCCCTGCCAGGGGCGCTTGGCGCGATGCGGAGAAACCAGAATCCACTGCCCGGTTAACGGGTTATAACGACGATGTGGATGGTCGACGGGGTTAAATACGCTCATGAAGGTTCCTTAGTCGGGATAACCCTGCGGATGACGGGACTGCCAGTGCCAGGTGTCCTGCGCCATTTCGTCAAGGTTGCGCGTCACGCGCCAGTTCAGCTCGCGATCGGCCTTTTCAGCGTCCGCCCAGTAGGCCGGGAGGTCGCCTTCGCGGCGCGGTGCGAAGTGGTAGTTAATCGGTTTGCCGCAGGCTTTGCTAAATGCTTTGACCACGTCGAGCACGCTGCTGCCGACGCCTGCGCCAAGGTTGTAGATATGCACGCCGGCTTTATCGGCCAGTTTTTCCATCGCCGCGACGTGGCCGTCTGCCAGGTCCATCACGTGAATGTAGTCGCGTACGCCGGTGCCATCTTCGGTTGGGTAGTCGTTGCCGAATACCGCCAGCGATTCACGGCGGCCAACCGCGACCTGCGCGATATACGGCATCAGGTTGTTCGGAATACCCTGCGGATCTTCCCCCATATCGCCCGACGGATGCGCGCCGACCGGATTGAAGTAGCGCAGCAGCGCGATGCTCCAGTCCGGCTGCGCTTTTTGCAGGTCGGTCAGGATCTGCTCAACCATCAGCTTGCTTTTACCGTAAGGGCTCTGAGGCGTACCGGTCGGGAAGCTTTCGACGTAAGGGATTTTGGGCTGGTCGCCGTAGACGGTCGCGGAGGAGCTGAAAATAAAGTTTTTCACGCCCGCGGCGCGCATGGCGGAAACGAGTTTCAGTGTGCCGGTTACGTTGTTGTCGTAGTACTCCAGCGGCTTAGCGACGGATTCCCCGACGGCTTTCAGGCCGGCGAAATGGATCACCGCTTCAATGGCGTGATCGTGGAGAATTTCCGTCATCAGCGCTTCGTTACGAATGTCGCCTTCGACAAAGGTGGCGCTTTTCCCGCCGAGACGTTCAATGATTGGCAATACGCTGCGCTTACTGTTGCAGAGATTGTCGAGAATAATCACTTCGTGTCCCTGCAGTAGCAGTTGAACGCAGGTGTGACTTCCAATGTAACCGCTACCACCTGTAACCAGTACTTTCATGATTCGCTCCAATAGGCTTATCGTGTGAGAAGAAGATAGCATACCAAAGAAGCCAAAAGTGTGACACAGGCCAAATTGGTGGAATCGTTTACACTAAAATTTTTAAACAGCCCATTTGAGTTTTTTTGTTTTAAAAACAGGGTGATGTTATGTCTGGTAGCTATTATTCTGAAAAAAACAGGGATCAGCAGACCCCTGTACAGGCTTAATTTTACAGCGGATCCAGCTGGTAAGTGTAACCGTCTCCACTACTCACAAAGGCCAGTCGGTGGGTGATACAGTCCGGGGCGTCTTCGGCGTGATGAGAGACAAACAGCAGCTGCGTCGCCCCTTCGCCAATCAGCACATCAACGAAGCGGCGCACCAGCTGGCGGTTGAGCGGGTCCAGCCCCTGCAGCGGTTCGTCAAGGATCAGCAGAGTGGGATGTTTGACCAGGGCGCGGACGATCAGCGCCAGCCGCTGCTGCCCCCAGGAGAGGCTATGGAACGGCGCATCGGCGGTGCGTTTGTCGATACCCAGAATATCCAGCCAGTTCTGCACCAGCTTATGCTGCTTGTCAGATACGGCCTGATAGATGCCGATTGAGTCGAAGTAGCCGGAGAGAATCACGTTACGCACGTTGGTGCTGACGCGGTATTCAAGGTGCAGGCTGCTGCTGACGTAGCCAATATGCTTTTTGATATCCCAGATGGTTTCACCGCTGCCGCGGCGGCGGCCAAACAGGGTCAGGTCGTTGCTGTATCCCTGAGGATGGTCGCCGGTAATCAGGCTGAGCAGCGTGGATTTACCGGCGCCGTTGGGGCCGACTATCTGCCAGTGTTCGCCAGGGTTCACCGTCCAGCTCAGGCGGTTAATGATCGGACGATCGTTGTACGAAACCACGCCGTCGTTCAGCACGATGAGCGGCGCTTCGGCGTCCAGCGCAAGACGCGCTGCCGGTGCGTCCGGCTCCGGCAGCGTCATGCCGTCAAGCTTTTCGCTATGGGCGAGCTGGGCAATAAGCGCCTGCTGCAGCAGGGCCTGCTTTTCGCCGGTTTCGCTCAGCACGCAGTCCGCCAGCACCCCGGCATACTGAACGAACGCCGGGATCTCGTCAAAACGATTGAGGACCAGCACCAGGGTGATACCTTCGCCGTTCAGCGCGGCCAACATCCCGGCGAGCTGCTGGCGCGAGGCGACATCAAGACCGTCGAACGGCTCATCAAGAATAAGCAGGTCGGGATCGCCCATCAGCGCCTGGCACAGCAGGGTCTTGCGCGTTTCGCCGGTAGAGAGATATTTAAAACGGCGTTCGAGCAGGTGGCTAATTGCAAACTGTTCAGCAAGGCGGGCGCAGCGGGAGGGGTCTTTAAACTCATCCTGGATAATTTCCGCCGTCGTGCGGCCGGTGTCTTCTTCTCCCGGGCTGAGCAAATCGGTGTTATTGCGCTGCCACTCATCGCTGACCAGCTTTTGCAGCTGCTCAAAAGAGAGACGGGTGATGCGCAAGAAGGTGCACTCACGCTGCCCGCTTAGCAGGGTCAGCTCGCCGGAGAGCACCCGCGCAAGCGCCGACTTCCCGCTGCCGTTGCTGCCGACGAAAGCCCAGCTCTCGCCAGCCTGCACGCGGAGGTGTTCAATATTTAACGTTTTTGTATCGCTAAGACGAAACGCGCCTTGCGAAATTTGCAACAATGACATTGTGTATCCCACTTTTTGCAGCGATTTGCTTCAGGGATACGTCTTCGCGAGCGCAATGTCAATGCCGTTAGCACAACGTGGCAAGAATGATGCGATCGGCATTAAAATATGCTATCACCTCCGCCCCTTCCGCCAGATCGCGCGTCTGTTCCACCGGCAGGGTGGCGCAAAGGCTCTGCCCATCCGGGAGCGCCATCAGCACTTCACACTGTTCCGGCCCGCGTTCGATGTGGTTGATACGTCCGGTCAGCTGGTTGTCGGCCCGTTCCGCCTGTGCGGCATCCTGAGTAATGCCAACCCACGGCGCTTTCAGCAGCACCAGTACCTCCTGGCCTTCCTCAAGGCCCAGACGATCGGCGCTTTGGGCGGTAATCGCGACCTTAAAGCGGGTTTGGCCGTCGGCCAGCAGGACGTCAACGTGCTGCTGGACCTGCTGATGGTCGCGGCCGGTAATGGTGCCAAACCACTGGTTGCGCGCGCTGGTCTGCAGAGAGAATCGCGAAATGGCAGCCAGCAGGCTGTCGAGGGGAAGGGCGTCATCATCGCTCAGGACATCGAACGCTTTCTGCTGAATCTGCGCCAGCAGGTCGTAGAGCTGAATCAGCCGCTGCCCGTAGCGGGTGAGGACCGCGCCGCCGCCGCCTTTGCCGCCGGTCGCCCGGTCAACCAGGGTCTGCTCGCTGAGCTGATTCATTTCATTAATCGCATCCCAGGCGCTTTTATAGCTAATGCCCGCGTTTTTTGCCCCCTGGCTAATCGAGCCGGTCTGTTCAATCTGTTTCAGCAGGGCGATACGGCGAGGATCGGCGAACAGGCGCTGCTGTAATTTGAGGGTAAGAAGAATTTCAGCCTGCATAATCATATCCTGATGAAAAAGGGTATTGTGACCGATAGCGGTCATCTTGCAAGATGCATCTCTCACGGTGGCCAGCGGGGCACCGCACAAATGGGGCGTGTTTTTCCGGCTGAATTGGTTACAATAAACTATTCGTACTTTCTGGAGCCAACCATGTTAGAGCTATTGAAAAGTCTGGTTTTTGCCGTAGTCATGGTCCCTGTGGTGATGGCGGTCATTCTGGGCCTGATTTACGGACTGGGCGAAGTGTTTAACCTCTTCTCCGGAGCCGGTCATAAAGACAGCAGACCGCAAAATCACTGATTTCCCCCGCGCCCGGTTCTGCCGGGCGTTCTTATTTCTTCCCCCCCTCCATTTTTCGAACGCTGATTACCCCTAATTTTCGCTGGGAAAAACCTGGCGCTATCGTTATATTGTCTATTACATAACGAACCGACGGGAGATTCAGATGACAGGTCAATGGTTACGCTTTTTTGCCGGAGCAACGTTAACGCTCTCCGTTGCGGGCCACGCGCTGGCGGAAGAGGGCAAAGTGACGGTTTTTGCCGCGGCATCGCTCACCAACGCCATGCAGGATATCGCCAAAGAGTATAAAAAAGAGAAGGGTGTGGAGGTGGTTTCTTCATTTGCCTCTTCATCGACCCTGGCACGGCAGATTGAAGCGGGGGCGCCGGCGGATCTGTTTATCTCCGCCGATCAAAAATGGATGGATTACGCGGTCGAGAAAAAGAGCATTGATACCGCCTCGCGCGCGACCCTTCTCGGTAACAGCCTGGTTGTCGTGGCGCCAAAAGCCAGCGCGCAGGGCGAGATAAACATTAATGATAAAACCGACTGGACCAGCCTGCTGAAAGGCGGCCGCCTGGCCGTAGGTGACCCGGAACACGTGCCTGCTGGCATCTATGCGAAAGAGGCGCTGCAAAAGCTGGGAGCCTGGGAAACCCTGTCGCCGAAGCTGGCGCCGGCAGAAGACGTGCGCGGCGCGCTGGCCCTGGTTGAACGCAGCGAAGCGCCGCTGGGGATCGTTTACGGCTCCGATGCGGTCGCCAGCAAGGGGGTAAAAGTTGTCGGTACCTTCCCGGAAGATTCGCATAAGAAAGTGGAATATCCGCTGGCAATCGTCGACGGCCATAAAAATGCCACGGTCAGCGCGTTTTATGACTATTTAAAAGGGCCGGAAGCTTCCGCCATCTTTACACGTTACGGATTTACTACCCACTAATGTTCTTAAGCGATCCTGAATGGCAGGCGGTACTGCTGAGCCTGAAAGTCTCCTCCCTGGCGGTGGTACTGAGCTTGCCTTTTGGCATCTTTTTCTCCTGGCTGCTGGTGCGACGAGATTTTCCCGGTAAGGCGCTGCTCGATAGCATTCTCCACCTGCCGCTGGTATTGCCACCGGTGGTGGTAGGGTATCTCTTGCTGATCGCGATGGGGCGACGCGGTTTTATCGGCAGCTGGCTGTATGACTGGTTTGGTCTGAGCTTCGCGTTTAGCTGGCGCGGCGCGGTACTGGCGGCGGCGGTGATGTCCTTTCCGCTGATGGTGCGGGCTATTCGCCTCGCGCTGGAAGGGGTGGACATCAAGCTCGAGCAGGCGGCGCGTACCCTCGGCGCTGGCCGCTGGCGGGTGTTTTTCACTATTACGTTACCGTTGACGCTACCCGGCATTATCGTCGGCACCGTGCTGGCTTTCGCCCGCTCGCTGGGCGAGTTCGGCGCCACCATCACGTTTGTTTCCAATATTCCCGGCGAAACGCGCACCATCCCTTCGGCCATGTATACTCTGATCCAGACCCCCGGGGGAGAAGGCGCGGCCGCGCGTTTATGCTTGATTTCGATTGCGCTGGCGCTGGTATCGCTGCTGATTTCCGAATGGCTGGCCCGCCTCAGCCGTCAGCGGATGGGGAAATAAACATGCTTGAGCTCGATTTTACCCAGACGCTGGGTACCCACTGTCTGCAAATTCGCGAGACGCTTCCCGCCAGCGGCATTACGGCGGTGTTCGGCGTCTCCGGCGCGGGTAAAACCTCGCTGATTAACGCCATTAGCGGCCTGACGCGCCCGCAGCAGGGGCGCATCGTCCTCAACGGCAGGGTGCTGAACGACGTTGATAAAGGTATCTGCCTGGCGCCGGAAAAGCGCCGCATTGGCTACGTTTTTCAGGACGCGCGCCTGTTTCCGCACTATAAAGTGCGCGGCAATCTGCAATATGGCATGGCAAAGTCTATGGCGGCGCAGTTTGACAAGCTGGTGGCGCTGCTCGGCATTGCGCCGCTGCTTGACCGCCTGCCGGGCGGCCTCTCCGGTGGGGAGAAGCAGCGGGTGGCGATTGGCCGGGCGCTGCTTACCGCGCCGGAGCTGCTGCTGCTGGATGAGCCGCTGGCATCGCTGGATATTCCGCGCAAGCGCGAGCTGTTGCCCTATCTGCAGCGTCTGGCGCGTGAAATCAAGATCCCGATGCTGTACGTTAGCCACTCTCTGGATGAAATCCAGCATCTGGCGGATAACGTGCTGGTGCTGGAAGAGGGGAAAGTGAAAGCCTTTGGCTGTCTGGAAGAGGTGTGGAGCAGCAGCGTGATGCACCCCTGGCTTCCCCAGGAGCAGCAAAGCACGATCCTGAACGTGACCGTTGCCGCTCAGCATCCGCAGTATGCCATGACCGCGCTGGCGCTGGGGGATCGGCAGATATGGGTTAACCGTCTTGACAGGCCGCAGGGCGAAAGCGCGCGGATCCGCATTCAGGCCTCGGACGTTTCTCTGGTACTGCAGCCCGCTCAGCAAACCAGTATCCGCAATATTTTACCCGCGCAGGTCATGCAGTGTATTGAAAGTCATGGGCAGGTTGAGGTCAGGCTGGAGATAAGCGGTCGTACCCTGTGGGCGCGCATCAGCCCCTGGGCTCGCGATGAGCTGGGGGTGACCCCGGGCCAGCGGCTGTATGCGCAGATAAAAAGCGTGTCGATAGCCGCCTGATTACAGCAGGTGGCGATAGATGTAGTCGGCGATGCTGGTGGTTTCGTTTTCACCGATCACCACGTTGGCGCGCGCTTTGACCTCTTCCACCGCGTTGCCCATCGCCACGCCGGTACCGGCGGCTTCCAGCATGCTGAGGTCGTTATAGTTGTCGCCGAAGGCGATAACATCCTGCATCGCCAGGCCCTGCGACGCGACCCACTGCGCCAGGCGTTTGCCTTTGCTGTTGCCTTCCCGGGCAATGTCCACCTGATCGTGCCACGACCATTCGCACTCCAGACCCAGCGTCTGGCCAACGTGTTGGGCAAAGCGCTGCAGTTTGGCGGTATCTTCATCGGTCAGGGCGAATTTCCACACGGCGTTAACTTCCCGGGCCGCCTGCGCCAGAGAATCGACCTGAGTGAATACCGGACGCTGCTCGACGGGGAGCGATTGCGCCCAGCTGGCGGTGCGGATAACGTGCCCGGTCGGCTGCTCGTACAGCATGGCGTCATCGACGTACATCAGGCCGTGAATATCATGCTCGTTCAGCATTTCCGTCAGGCTCAGGGCTTTATCTACCGGCATCGGGTCGGATTCAAGCACCTTTTTTGCATGATAATCATACAAATAAGTGCCATTGCAGCAAATTGCAGGTGTATCCAGCGCCAGCGCCTGATAAAAAGGATGGATAGCGACGTGATGTCGGCCGGTGACGACGATGATCTGATATCCCGCGTCTTTGGCGCGAGCCAGCGCATCGAGCGAGGCGGGGAGGATGGTCTTTTTGCCGGTTAAGAGCGTGCCGTCTAAATCGAGGGCAATCACGCGTGAGGTCATGGGTTGTTTCCGGTTAATGATGAAAAGTTAGCAGGCTATGATGGTACACCGCTGTGCCATTCCGGCAAACTTTTCAGCATCTACCGCTAAAGAGCCGATACACTTGATCTTTCAGGCTGCCAGGAGGCAACCTGAAGAGCGTTGTGTATGCATATTGTGTTTTTCAGGGTGTCGTTAGTCTGAAAAATGAAATTTCCACGTGCAGTGAGGAAGGAGTATTCATGAAACAAACCGTTTATACCGCCAGCCCGGAAAGCCAGCAGATTCACGTCTGGGATCTGGATCTTGAGGGGAAACTGACCCTGGTGCAGGTTGTTGATGCCCCGGGCCAGGTGCAGCCGATGGTGGTGAGCCCGAACAAAGAGTTTCTCTACGTCGGCGTGCGTCCGGAGTTTCGCGTACTGGCCTACCGCATTGCGCCCGATAATGGCGCCCTGACTTTCGCTGGCGAAGCCGCGCTGCCGGGTAGCCCAACGCATATTTCTACCGATCGTCAGGGGCGCTTTGTGTTCAGCGCTTCCTATAACGCGGGCTGCGTGAGCGTTACGCCGCTGGTGGACGGCCTGCCGCGAGAAGCGGTGGCGGTGGTTGAAGGTCTGGAAGGCTGCCACTCGGCAAATATCTCTCCGGATAATCGCACCCTGTGGGTACCGGCGCTGAAGCAGGATCGTATCTGCCTGTTTACCCTGAGCGACGACGGTTTCCTCGCAGAGCAGGAGCCGGCTGAAGTGACCACCGTTGAAGGCGCGGGCCCGCGTCACATGGTGTTCCATCCGAATCAGCAATACGGCTACTGCGTCAACGAACTGAACAGCTCCGTAGACGTCTGGGAGCTGAAAGATCCGTACGGAAAAATCGAATGCGTGCAGACGCTGGACATGATGCCGCCTGATTTTGCCGGCGTGCGCTGGGCGGCGGATATCCATCTGACCCCGGATGGCCGTCATCTCTACGCCTGCGATCGTACCGCCAGCATTATCACTATCTTCAGCGTCTCGGAAGACGGCAGCGTGCTGTCCATCGAAGGCTATCAGAATACCGAGACCCAGCCGCGCGGCTTTAACCTCGATCATAGCGGCAAATATCTGATTGCCGCCGGTCAGAAATCGCATCATATCGCGGTGTATGAAATCAAAGGTGAGCAGGGGCTGCTCCAGGAAAAAGGGCGCTATGCCGTAGGCCAGGGCCCGATGTGGGTCGTGGTCAACGCTCGCTAAGTTCTCTGTCAGTGACGAAACCTCGCCGCGGCGAGGTTTTTTTACGCCTGCGCAGGGCTACTTCACCCGCATACGATATTCAATCATGCCGCTTTTCTCCGCGACCCAGTTATACAGACGCTGGCCCCGAAGGTTGGTCTCATGCGTGTGCCAGTACAGGCTGGCTGCGTGACGTTTGCGCGCCTGCAGCTGAACATACTCAATCAGCTGTTTGCCGATATGCTGACCGCGAACGGCCGGGTCAACGAAGAGGTCCTCCAGGTAGCAGTAGTCGCTTTCGGCCCAGGTGGAGCGGTGGAAGAGATAATGCACGAAACCCACTATCCTGCCTTCCTGTTTTGCCACTGCGCAAAACATCGGCTCGGCGGGATGGAAAAAGCGCTTCCAGGTGAGCTGCGTGATGGTTTCCGGGATGTCGACGCGATAGAACGTCTGGTAGCTTTTCCACAGCGGCAGCCACTGGGCAAAGTCGCTTTCAGCCGCGGGTTGGAGGGTTACCTGCGCGAGGTTAACGTCGGTTTTGTGGCTATTCATGGCTGTTCCTTACTTTTATCAACCGGGTGGTTTGACCTGGCGCTATGGTAGGTGCTGTTCTGGTTCCTAAAAAGTGACACTTTCTGTATATTTATAGGATCCACTTTTATGCCGTCGATGCCCGCTGCCGCTCATGCCAAAACCCATTGCCCCTCTGTTTCAGGAACTGTTATTAGCCCGCGGCGTGATTAAAGATCAGGTCTACCACGCCCTGCGTCAGGCGATTCTGGATGGCCGATTGTCGGCGGGTTCAAAAATCCCCTCCAGCCGGGCGCTGGCTGAGATGATGGCGATCTCGCGAAACTCGGTTATTGCCGGTTTTGACCGTCTGATGGATGAGGGGTACCTCGTCACGCGCAAGGGGGCGGGCACCTTTGTCTGCGAGCATATCCCGGATAACCTCATTAGCGAGTATGACGCGTCGACGCCGCCCGAAACGGCAATAGCCGCCGCAGGGCCGCTTAATCCTGATGTCGCCGCACTGGTTTCATCATGGTCAGAAAGAGAGGACAGCGGCGAAATGCGTCAGGTTTTTGCCGTCGGTATCGGCTGTACCGATCTCTTCCCTCATGCTTTATGGGGGCGGCTGCTGGGGCGCGTCTGGCGGCAATCGCGTCGTGAGCTGGGAGCGCACGCCACGCCCTATGGATATCAACCTCTACGCCAGGCGATTAGTCGCTATATTCAGGCGATTAGTCGCTATATTCAGGCGACGCGCGGCGTCAATTGCCACGAAGATCGGGTGATCATTGTCAACGGTATTCAGCAAGCGCTTTCCATCACCGCTCAGGCTTTACTGGAAAAGGGCGATGAAGTCTGGCTCGACGATCCCGGATACAACGGCGCCCGCGGCGCATTCGCCGCCAGGGGGGCGGTGGTCCGGCCCGTTCGGGTTGACGAGGAGGGCATGGATATTCAGGATGGCATTCGCCATTACCCGCAAGCTAAGCTGGTCTATACCGCGCCGTCGCACCAGTTCCCGCTCAGTGGAACGCTTAGCCTGCCCAGAAGGCTCGCCTTACTGGAATGGGCGGAAGCCCATCGGGCGTGGATATTTGAAGACGATTACAATAGCGAATTCCGCTATGCCGCCCGCTCTCTGCAGGCGTTGCAGGGGTTAGATAATCATCAGCGGGTCATCTACGCGGGCACATTTTCTAAGATGATGTATCCGGAGTTCCGGCTGGGCTTTTTAGTGGTCCCCGAGCATTTGCGTGAACAGTTTGCCATGACGAAATATTACACCGATCTCTGTAGTGGATATCTCGAACAGGCCGTCCTGGCCCGTTTCATCAGCGAGGGGCACTATGCCAGCCACGTCCGTCGTATTCGCAAAGCCTGTTTTGAGCGAAAAAGTGCGCTGGAGGCGGCTATTGCACGCTACTTTGCCGGGCGCATGGTCGTACATCCAACGGATTCGGGTATTCACATAGTCTGCTGGCTATCAGCGGGTTTAAAGGCAGAAGAGGTCGTCGCTAAGGCGCGCCAGCAAGGTTTCGGCGTGCAGACGTTTGAGCGCTATTGTCAGCGGCCGATGTCGCGCGAGGGCGTTTTATTCGGTTTTGCAAACCATACCCCAGCGGTGTTGACCGAGGGAATTCGCCGCCTGGCTGCGATGTTTTAGCTCAGCAATACGGGAAATATTTTGCAGGGGATTAATGGCATTCATTGCCGGATTATATTGCAGACAATGATTATCTTTTTGGAAAACCTGCCCCGTCCTGATTATTCATCTGACAACAGGGGCAGCGTTTTAAAAAGAGAGATACCGCGCCTGGATTTAAAGTATATCCACGGCTTCTGTAATAATATAACCATTCGCTTAGCGATATGTGACTTCCCTGTTTAATTACAGCCGGTTAATAAATCAGATATCATCCATGGTGTAGCTGACGACGATTTCCAGGGTTTTGCGGATAACGTCTGCAGTTACGACATCGCTGGTGGTTTCCAGCGCCGTAATTAACCATAAAATAATCGCCTTGTTGCTGAGGTGACCCTCAGACTCAAGGATGCTGCTGATAGCCAGCGACATCACCGCTGATTCATCGATCAGTCTGTCGCCTGCGTTGCGGAAATATTCAGAGAGTGCGGTATCGTTCAGGCCTGCGTAAATATCCGGTTGCTGATGCATAGTCTGTCTCATCATATTCTCTACTTTGTAAGTTAAACATTAGACCAGTAGTGGTCAGTGTATTTTATTCGTACCTGGCTGCTGAGGAGAGCCTAATAATGAATTCGGCTCATCCCAATTATGCTTAGCGCCTGAAGTACCCACGGTATTGTTTTTTCCACGGCGAGCTACCATATTACTGATTTCATCGATAATACGCCCAATTGCATTCCGCCGTTTTTTATCCTGTTCCCCAGACTGCATGGCCTGGAGTTTCCCGATCAGTGCTTGTTTACTAATAGGCCCCTTATTTTTGAGTAGAGAGAGGACAGCCTCTCCAATCAATAAATCGGTTAGTGGATCATAATCATTGCGATTCATAACGGTATCTCTGATCATTGTCATCTCCTTGACTGGGAATTTAGTAGCAAGCCGGTAATCCGTGTCAGATACTGGCCCATCCCTTATATTTCCTCATTCAGTAACGACTTAAATCACCAGATAGCTGAAGCCACTTTTATCACTGATGCTCAAACAAGAGACCAATCAACGTTTGATAATGGTTTTCTTCTTCAGGTTCTGAAGCCACTTCAAGGCGACCCAGCAGTTTCGTACACAGGGATTTGCGATTCAGGTTGCGTCCTTCATTAAGGATATCCATTACAATCTGCCCTAACGTCTCCTGCTGCGAAGGTAACGACGCTTTATTGAAGTAGTGGGCAATAGCGTTAGCCGTGTCAGGAATGTAACCGTTCTGCTGCATATGTGCTCCTGTAAGTTCAATTATCAGTGAAGTTGCGATTAAAGTTATACAATGTTTATCAACTTGTACATAGAAAATGGAAAAAATATGTTAATTTTCTTAATGTTTTTTATAAGGCATTGATTTATATGGTTTTAAAATTGTACAAATCTTAAGGTAAACATCGAGTGGAGATGTACGAATTGTACAGGTATACAGGAAGGCAAGAACGCCAGCGAAAAGAGGGTGTTAATGTGATTTATTTGTTAATGACTCGGGCGCTTTTACAGGACTTATGCGGGTAGACCTGCTACTGTAATATCTTATTAGCTTTCATCTCTTCTGTCGGAAACTTCATGCTCACTACCATTATTTATCGCAGCCACATCTGCGACAACGTGTCAATTAAATCGCTCGAAAGCATGGTTGCTGAAGCAAATGTCAAAAATAGTCAGGAAAACGTGTCGGGTATTCTGCTTTTTAACGGCACCCACTTTTTTCAGCTATTAGAAGGACCTGAAGAGAAGGTAGAGGAAATTTACCGCCTTATCTGCGCAGACCCGCGGCACCATAACCTCGTGGAGCTGCTCAGGGATCATGGACCGATGCGGCGCTTTGGTAAAATTGGCATGGAACTCTTTGATTTACGAGAGTTTGACCGCGAGGAAGTGCTGCAGGCTGTGCTGGATAAAGGGACCACAAAATATCAGCTCACCTATGACGACAGAGCGCTCCATTTTTTCCGTACCTTCGTCGAAGCCACGGAAAAGGAAAACTATTACGAAATTCCTGCGGCTGAAAGCTGGGAGTTTGTGATAGAAGACGCTGCCTGCTACCCTGAAACTCCGCTGCAAGAGGCCGAATGCAGCTTTGCTTTTCAGCCGGTCATCGATCCGTTTGCCAAAGAAGTCGTCTCCTACGAAGCGCTGCTGCGCACGACTTCCGGTGATTCGCCAGCGGTCTATTTTGACGGACTTTCGCGAGAGGAAATCTACTGGACGGATCTCCACAGCAAGCGCATTGCCTTCGCCATGGCGGGACTTTTGCAACTTCGTGGACGCACGTTGTCGATTAATCTGCTGCCCATGACGCTGGTGAATGTTCCCAACGCTGTCGAATTTCTGTTAGCGGAAATTGAAGCCAGCGGTTTGATCCCTGAGCAAATTATTGTGGAATTTACCGAAAGCGAAGCCATTTCCCGTCTTGATGAATTCACCGATTCCGTGCGTAAGCTCAAGTCTGCGGGAATTCGCGTGGCTATCGATCATTTTGGCGCCGGGTTTGCCGGGCTATTGCTGCTGGCTCAGTTTCAGCCGGACCGCATCAAGATTAATCGCCAGCTGGTCAAAGATATCCATAAGCACGGCCCAAAACAGGCAATCGTTCAGGCGATTATTAAATGCTGTCATTCCCTGGAAATCGCCATTTCAGCGGTGGGTATCGAGCAGGCGGAGGAGTGGATGTGGCTGGAGTCAGCGGGGATTACGCATTTCCAGGGAAATTTATTTGCCAGTCCGTGTCTGGGAGGCATTCCGCCGGTAGCATGGCCAGAGAAAAAAGTAGCGTGTGAGCTTCTTTAAATTTTGACCCCGGCTCAGCGCAGCGTGTCGGTTAAAAAGCGGTGCATAACGGTAAAATAAGCCCTGTTTTTTTGCCCAGTATATCGGCGCCCGACCTGTTTATTTTAGCTGTACAAGAAAAGTTAATTGTACAACCAGGCTAAATTCGTTAATTTAGTCGGTAAAGTATTATCAGGTTAGAGGGCGCTAATGGCATATTACAGCATCGGTGAAGTTGCCGAACGTTGCGGAATCAACCCCGTGACTTTGCGTGCATGGCAGCGAAGATATGGTTTGCTAAAGCCGCAGAGAAGCGAGGGAGGACACCGCCAGTTTGACGAGGAGGACGTTCAGCGCATTGAGGAAATCAAACGCTGGATCGATCGCGGGGTCTCCGTGGGCAAGGTTAAGGCGCTTCTGGAAGGCCATCAGCCTGAAACGCAAGACGCTGCCATCCTGCTCCAGGAAGAGATGATGACGCTTCTGCGAGGTGTCCAGCCCTCAAAATTACGCACCCGCATCATGTCCCTCAGCCATGAATATCCCGTAGATAAACTGATTGACCGGCTCTTTGTCCCCGTCCGCAGTAAGCTCAATCTCGATCCGAACACCTCCATGGCGATTATCAGTATGCTGGACGGTATCCTGATTGATTGCGTAGCGTCCATTCTTGCGGAATCGCGCAAAAAGGTGGGGAAAGAGACGCTGTTGGTGGGGTGGGGTAATGAAGACCGTACCCGTCTGTGGCTGGAAGCGTGGCGTTTATCGCAGCGCGCCTGGCACGTCAACGTGCTGGCGGAGCCGCTGGATTCTCCTCGCCCGGAACTGTTTCCTGGTCAGCACATTTTTGTCTGGACCGGCCGCGCGCTGACCCCCTTGCAGGCAGAATTACTTAGCCACTGGCAAAGCCAGGGCTTCACCATTGAGTTTCACGGAGAGTAAGCGTCTTAGAGGGTTAGCAGCGGAACATTTTTAGAGATATTATTCCGCCGCTTGTCTTCCTGAAGCATGGCAACATGCGCTGGCAGGTAAATTATCAGAAATTGAGCTGGGTCCAGGCTTTAAACGTTTCGCTGCGGCTAATATTAAAAAAATCTGTCCGACCCGAGCAGCCGAGCTTTTTGATTAAGGTCAGGCGAATTTGATAAATTGTTTTAATATGTAAATTCAGCGACTTCCCTATATTTGCCATCGCTTCACCATCGTTCATCAGGCGAATCACTTCTTTTTCGCGATTGGTAAAAACGATACTTTCAGATTCCCGGTCCGGCTTCTTACCGAACAAGGTGGGGCGGAGAATAAACGATTTTATCTCAGCGGGCGTTGAGCGCGCCGGGATTCTGTACATTGGTATTTCGCTCAGGAAGTTCAAATCATTACCGTCGGTGAGCAGGACAAAACGAACTCTTTTGCGATCGTAATGATGATTAAGCACCGCATAATAGTTATCGCTGGTGAAAAAGACATATTTTCCATGAAAACAGCCTGGTGATAATGAATCGAGTACAAGCTGTAATCCTTGACGAAGAAGGTTATTGTTAATCCAAAGATCGTAATGATTAAAAAAGTGACCTTGCTTGTCGTTATTCATTTGTCCTCCGAGGTAGAAGTGTTAATAATGGCTTAATTTAACAAATCACATATCATGCTTAGTGATGGTTTTTACCACGTAGCACATGCAGCGTTTGGATATATAAATCGGCGAGTATTTCATTTTTCTCGAGATTCAGGCGCCGCTGAACCTCAACGATTAAACGCTCATGGCTAACGGCTTCGCTCTCCGTCTGGGTCTGCACCATGTGTTCGATATTTTTCAGCAAAGCAGAGTTAGAAATAAACTCTGCAGGAATAGTATTTTTAATCTGCATGGTATATCTCGGGTTATGTTAGACAATAAATCAACAAACAAAGATGCGGGATAAAAATCATCTTTGCTCTACGGTTCTTCACCATTTCAAAGGAAATGGTGTGCATTTTTTTAAATCATAAGAATGCTGTAATGCAGAATTTAAAACTTACGTAATAACTATAGTCACGATCTTCAGGATGTACAATTTTTCCGAATTAATTTTGTACATTTAGTTGGTTTTTTTAACATTGACTCATAAGATATTGTTTTGTAGGGTTATTTTTTGTAAAGATAATGTGAAAAACTTGTACAGAACGGCGTCTGTACAGGGATAACCTACAGGATGAGGGGATAGCGGTGAAGAAGCGGGAAGGGCACAGCGGGAAGAGAAAGAGACAAAGGGGGAATAGCTTCCCCCTTTTGGCGTAAGCGTTACTGCTTCGGTTCAGCGACGACAAAGCTTCCCACGCCGCGGTTGTTGTATTCCCACATGCGGTTGAAGTTAGCGTCATTCAGGTTACGCTGCGGGTTGCCTTTGGCATCCGCAGTACCGGTGTTGCCGCTAAACGGACGGTTTGAACCGACGGCATCAGCCCACGGTTTGGCAATATTAAAGCCTTCATTAATGACGCTATCGCGAATAACGACCTGGCCATTGGTATTACCGTCAACGTCCAGAGAGCGGCCCAGTTGCGCGACGTTATCGGCGGAAGCGGTAAAGCGGCTGTTAATCGCCAGGAAGCCGTAGGTCACGCTCTTCAGGGTCGCTGGCGCAAAGACGTAGCCCTCTTTCTGGGTGCGCGAGTTGACCACGCGGAAGTCGGTATTGTCGAACACGACTGCCCCACGACCGGAAACGATATCGACGTCGCCTTCAATATAGCTGTTGCTGACCAGGGTTCGGGTCTGACGGTTATCCTGCAGGCGGTTTTGTACGCCGCTGTTGGTCACGAAAAAGGTGTTCTGGCGACCGAGGATATTCACCTTGTTAATCTGCACCCGATCGCCATCGCTACGCAGCGCCACGGCCTGATGGGTGCCCGCGTCTACGCTGTCGCCGAGGTTGTTGGCGATAGTCAGGTTCTGTAGCTGGAGATCGTTATTCTGCGACCAGAATACCGCTGAGCACATCACGCCAACGGTGGCGGCACGTCTGCTCTGGCAGCTGTCGTACATATACCAGGCCGGTTTGCCCGGCATATATTTGCCGCCCGGATTAACCTGGTGACGCCAGGAGACCGGATCCATCCCTGAATCAATCGCTGCGCTGATTTTTACATCAATCGGCTTCTCACCGGTGCCGTACAGGGTCAGCGCGCCAGGCGCCGCCGGAACGTATACGGTGCCCGCGTATTCGCCCGGCATGATGGCGATAAACTGACGACGATTGGAGTGGCGGGTAATCGCTGCATCCACCGCGGCCTGAATCGTGGTGTGGGTTACCCCCTGGGTACCCGCAGGACCCACGACAAAATCCGGCTGCGCCGGGAGGCTGATGGCGGACGGGCTCCACGCCGCGGCGTTAGGATCGAGAGACTGGAAATAGCTCGCCGGTAAGAAGTTTTTCGCCTCATCGGCGGTTAAAACTGGACGAGAGGCCGTGCCCGGCGCTGTTTGCGTTGAGGGCTGTTGATCGGCGGGCGTCGAACTACAGGCGGACAACGTCACGCCAAAGGCCAGCGCCAGCGCCAGGCGGGAAACGGAATATGTGTTCATGTTGCTCCGGGCAAGAATAAATTAAGGGTATAGGTCCTTTAAAGCCTGCTGTTTTATACCAACTTAAGCGAAACGGGAAGACGTAGCGCAAAAAAGTTGCTTCTTTACATAATAAGAGCCGGAAACGAGCCGCTTTTGATCACAAATAAATAACATTTGCCGGGGCTGAGTTGACATTTCTCGCGGAATCAAAATAAATGTCTATACAACCCATGACAAGTTGACCGCTATGACACACACACCTTCCGAACGCCTAATCTGGCGAAACGTCCGTCTGGCCACGCTCGATCCGCGTTTCTCTCAGCCGTATGGACTCGTGGAGCATCATGCGCTGCTGGTGCGCGATGGACGCATTGAAGCCATTGTGCCCGAAAGCGAGGCGCCCGCAGGGCAGAGTATTGACCTCGGCGGCAGGCTGCTCACGCCGGGGCTGATTGATTGCCACACGCACCTGGTCTTCGGCGGCAGCCGGGCGCAGGAGTGGGAGCAGCGCCTCAACGGCGTCTCCTACCAGACCATTAGCGCCAACGGCGGCGGCATTAACGCGACCGTGCGCGCCACCCGGGAAAGCAGCGAAACGGAGCTGCTGGCGCTGGCCCGGCAGCGGCTGGCACGTCTGCTGCGCGAAGGGGTCACCACCCTGGAGATCAAGTCCGGCTACGGGCTGGATCTCGCAAACGAACGTAAAATGCTGCGGGTTATACAACAGCTTGCCGCAACGCATACCGTTGAGATTTCCCCCACGCTACTCTCCGCCCACGCCACGCCGCCGGAATATAAAGGCGACCCGGACGGCTATATCAATCTGGTATGCGAAACCATTCTGCCCACGCTGTGGGAAGAGGGGCTATTTGAAAGCGTCGATGCCTTCTGCGAAAACGTCGGCTTTACCCCCGCGCAGACTGAACGGGTTTACAGTACGGCCCAGGCATTAGGTATCCCGGTAAAAGGTCACGTTGAGCAGCTCTCTTCGCTGGGCGGCGCCGAATTAGTGAGCCGCTATAAAGGCCTGTCCGCCGACCATATTGAATACCTGACCCCAGAGGGCGTGGCGGCGATGAGCCGCAGCGGCACCGTGGCGGTGCTCCTGCCCGGCGCGTTCTATTTCCTTAACGAAACCCGCAGGCCGCCGGTTGAACTGCTGCGCGAATATCAGGTTCCGATGGCGGTGGCGACGGACTACAACCCCGGCACCAGCCCCTTCGCCAGCCTGCATCTGGCGATGAATATGGCCTGCGTGAAATTTGGCTTAACGCCGGAGGAGGCGTGGGCAGGCGTAACCCGTCATGCGGCGCAGGCGCTGGGCCGCCAGGCGAGCCACGGTCAGCTGGCGCCGGGCTTCGTTGCTGATTTTGCTATCTGGGACGCGGAGCATCCGGTTGAGATGGTTTACGAGCCGGGGCGCAGCCCGCTCTGGCAGCGCGTGGTGCGAGGAGAAATCGCGTGAAGCTATGACAACCGACGGCCGCCGGGATTTGGCAGGGACGCGACGACAGCGCGGAGGCGCGGCAAATCGCCCATTGGTGGCAGTAGCGATTCAGTATATTCTGGACGTTTCGCCGCCCATTCGCACAAGGAAGCCCGGCCATGTTCTCATCGCAACCTCGTTCCGCGCCTGCGCCTTTCTATGAAAAGGTGAAACAGGCTATTAGCGAAAAGATCCACAGCGGCGTCTGGCGTTCGCACGATCGCATTCCTTCGGAGGCGGAGCTGGTGGCGCAGTTTGGCTTTAGCCGGATGACCATCAATCGGGCGCTGCGCGAGCTGACCGATGAAGGCCGGCTGGTGCGATTACAGGGGGTGGGGACGTTTGTCGCGGAGCCGAAAGGGCAGTCGGCGCTGTTTGAAGTGCGCAGCATCGCGGAGGAAATTACCTCTCGTCATCATCAGCACCGCTGCGAGGTGGTGCTGCTGGAGGAAACGCAGGCGGATCTGATTCAGGCCGCGGCGCTCAACGTGGCCGCCGGTACGCGGATTTTCCATTCGCTGATGGTGCATTTTGAAAATGAGGTCCCGGTACAGATTGAGGACCGCTGCGTCAACGCCTCCGTGGTGCCGGACTATCTGCATCAGGACTATACCGCGACCACGCCCCACGACTATCTGTCGCTGATCGCCCCTCTGACCGAAGGGGAGCACATTGTTGAAGCGGTGCAGGCAACGGCGGAGGAGTGCGCGCTGCTGCGTATTCACGCGCACGACCCGTGTCTGCTGATCCGCCGCCGCACCTGGTCCACCACCCATATCGTTTCCCACGCGCGCCTGCTTTTCCCCGGCAGCCGCTACCGTCTGCAGGGCCATTTTGGTTCCTGATCTTCCTGCGCGTCGGCAAAACGTGATTGCTGACGCAATATAACAAAAATGTATCTTTTGTGTTAAATCCTGGCTTGCGTATGCTTGTATAGACAAGTATATGTATCTACGTACACAACGTTAATTGTCAGGAGAACCCCCCGATGTCGCAAAGCAAATACCGCCAGCAGGACGTACGTGCACCGCGTGGCACAACGTTAAATGCGAAGAGCTGGCTGACCGAAGCTCCGCTGCGTATGCTCATGAATAACCTCGACACGGATGTCGCCGAAAACCCGCATGAGCTGGTGGTGTATGGCGGCATCGGACGCGCGGCGCGCAACTGGGAATGCTATGACGCTATCGTGAAGGCGCTGAAAAACCTGGAGAGCGACGAAACGCTGCTGGTGCAGTCCGGTAAGCCGGTGGGCGTATTCAAAACCCATGAAAACTCGCCGCGGGTGCTGATCGCCAACTCTAACCTGGTGCCGCACTGGGCAACCTGGGAACACTTTAACGAGCTGGATGCCAAAGGGCTGGCGATGTACGGCCAGATGACCGCCGGCAGCTGGATCTACATTGGCAGCCAGGGCATCGTGCAGGGCACCTATGAAACCTTCGTTGAGGCAGGCCGCCAGCACTACCAGGGCAGCCTGAAGGGGCGCTGGGTGTTGACCGCCGGTCTGGGCGGCATGGGCGGCGCGCAGCCGCTGGCCGCGACCTTAGCGGGCGCATGCTCGTTGAATATCGAATGCCAGCAGAGCCGCATCGATTTCCGCCTGCGTACCCGCTACGTTGATGAACAGGCGACGTCGCTGGATGACGCGCTGGCGCGCATCAAAAAATATACCGCCGAAGGCCGGGCGATCTCTATCGCCCTGTGCGGCAACGCGGCAGAGATCGTGCCGGAAATGGTCAAACGCGGCGTGCGCCCGGATATGGTGACCGATCAGACCAGCGCCCACGACCCGCTGCACGGCTATCTGCCGAAAGGCTGGAGCTGGGAAGAGTACCAGGCTAAAGCCGAGTCGGACCCGCAGGGCACTATCCTGGCGGCGAAACGCGCAATGGCCGACCACGTGCAGGCGATGTTGGCATTCCACGAAATGGGCGTGCCGACGTTTGACTACGGCAACAACATTCGCCAGATGGCCCAGGAGATGGGCGTTGGCAACGCGTTTGCTTTCCCTGGCTTCGTTCCCGCCTATATCCGCCCGCTATTCTGCCGCGGCATCGGCCCGTTCCGCTGGGTTGCCCTGTCCGGCGACCCGCAGGACATCTATAAAACCGACGCGAAAGTGAAAGAGATCGTTAAAGACGATAAGCACCTGCATCACTGGCTGGATATGGCCCGCGAGCGTATCAGTTTCCAGGGACTACCGGCGCGTATCTGCTGGGTAGGCCTCGAATGGCGGCAGAAGCTGGGGCTGGCGTTTAACGAAATGGTCCGCAGCGGCGAAGTCTCCGCGCCGATCGTCATTGGCCGCGACCATCTTGACTCCGGCTCCGTCGCCAGCCCGAACCGCGAGACGGAAGCGATGCGCGATGGTTCCGACGCCGTCTCCGACTGGCCGCTGCTCAACGCCTTACTGAATACCGCCAGCGGGGCGACCTGGGTGTCGCTGCATCACGGCGGCGGCGTCGGGATGGGCTTTTCGCAGCACTCCGGCATGGTTATCGTCTGCGACGGTACCGATGAAGCGGCGGCGCGCATTGCCCGCGTCCTGCACAACGACCCGGCGACCGGCGTGATGCGTCATGCCGACGCGGGCTACGATATCGCGATTGAGTGCGCGACAGAACAAGGTTTGAATCTTCCGATGGTGGCAGCAACGCAGGGGCACGCTAAATGAACGCTTTAACACTGATTCCGGGTCAACTCAGCCTGTCGCAGCTGCGCGACGTCTACAGCCAGCCGCTGAACATTACGCTAGACGAAAGCGCGTTCGCGGCGATTGATGGCAGCGTTGCCTGCGTCAACGCGATTCTGGCGGAAGGCCGCACCGCCTACGGTATCAACACCGGTTTTGGCCTGCTGGCGCAGACGCGCATCTCAACCGAAGATCTGGAAAACCTTCAGCGATCGCTGGTGCTGTCGCACGCGGCGGGGATTGGCGAACCGCTGGATGATGACCTCGCGCGTCTGATTATGGTGCTGAAAATTAACAGCCTGTCGCGCGGCTTTTCCGGCATTCGCCTGAGCGTGATTCAGGCGCTGATTGGCCTGGTCAACGCGGGCGTGACGCCGTGGATCCCGGCGAAGGGATCGGTCGGCGCCTCCGGCGACCTCGCGCCGCTGGCGCATATGTCTTTAACCCTGCTTGGCGAAGGGAAAGCGCGCGTGCGCGGCGGGGAGTGGCTGCCGGCGACGGAAGCGCTGCGTCAGGCGGGGCTTGAGCCGATTACTCTGGCGGCGAAAGAGGGGCTGGCGCTGCTCAACGGCACGCAGGCGTCGACGGCGTTTGCCCTGCGCGGCCTGTTCGAAGCCGAAGACCTGTTCGCTTCCGCGGTAGTTTGCGGGTCGTTAACCACCGAAGCGGCGCTCGGTTCGCGTCGTCCGTTTGATCCGCGCATTCACGAAGCGCGCGGTCAGCGCGGGCAGATTGACGCCGCGGCGCTCTATCGCCATCTGCTGACCGACGACAGCGCGATTTCCCAGTCGCACCATAACTGCACCAAGGTGCAGGACCCGTACTCTCTGCGCTGTCAGCCGCAGGTGATGGGTGCCTGCCTGACCCAGCTTCGCCAGGCGGCGGAAGTGCTGCTGGTTGAAGCCAACGCGGTATCCGATAACCCGCTGGTGTTCGCCAGCGAGAACGACGTGATTTCCGGCGGTAACTTCCACGCCGAACCGGTGGCGATGGCGGCGGATAATATCGCGCTGGCGATTGCCGAAATCGGATCGCTGTCGGAGCGCCGTATCGCGCTGATGATGGACAGCCATATGTCGCAGCTGCCCCCTTTCCTGGTCAAAAACGGCGGCGTCAACTCCGGCTTTATGATTGCCCAGGTGACGGCGGCGGCGCTGGCCAGCGAGAACAAAGCGCTGTCGCACCCGCACAGCGTGGACAGTCTGCCGACCTCCGCTAACCAGGAAGACCACGTCTCGATGGCCCCGGCCGCCGGCCGCCGCCTGTGGGCGATGGCGGAAAATACCCGCGGCGTACTGGCCGTGGAGTGGCTGGCCGCCGTGCAGGGTCTGGATATGCGCGAAGGCCTGAGCAGCAGCCCGCTGCTGGAAAAGGCACGCCACCTGCTGCGCGAACGGGTGACCCATTACACCGAGGACCGCTTCTTCGCCCCGGACATCGAAAACGCCATTGCGCTCCTGGCGGCGCGTCATCTGACGCGGCTGCTGCCTGCCGTGCTCTGAGACCAACGCTAAACCATCGCTGTTCTCTGTACCTGCGCCGGGAGGATCTCTTCCTCCCGGCCATCCTACACGCATATTTGTCGTCGTATAAAAACTATCAGGACACTTGCATATGCAACAACAAAACAAGCCACACCTGCTGCGCGGGCTGAATGCCCGGCACATTCGTTTTATCGCCCTCGGCTCCGCCATCGGTACCGGGCTGTTCTACGGCTCGGCATCGGCGATCAAGGCCGCGGGCCCGGCGGTACTGCTGGCCTATCTGATCGGCGGCGCGGCGGTGTTTATCGTGATGCGGGCGCTGGGGGAAATGGCGGTACGCAACCCCGTTTCCGGCTCCTTCAGCAGCTACGCGCGCCAGTATCTTGGCCCGCTGGCGGGTTTTATTACCGGCTGGACCTACACCTTTGAGATGGTGATCGTCGCCCTCGCGGACGTTACCGCGTTCGGCATCTATATGGGGCTGTGGTATCCCGATGTTCCCCGCTGGATCTGGGTGCTGAGCATTATCTTTTTTATCGGCGCCATGAACCTGTGCAGCGTGCGCGTTTTCGGCGAGCTGGAGTTCTGGCTGTCGCTGATCAAAGTGGTGGCGATTATTGCCATGATTGTGGCGGGCGGCAGCATCATTTTCTTTGGATTCGGTAACGCCTTTCCGGCAACCGGGCTGGAGAATTTGTGGAGCCACGGCGGCTTTGCCCCTAACGGCTGGGAGGGGATTATAGCCTCGCTCGGTATCGTGATGTTTGCCTTTGGCGGCGTCGAGATTATCGGCGTGACCGCGGCGGAAGCGAAGAATCCGCAGAAGGTAATCCCGCAGGCGATCAATACTATCCCGCTGCGAATCGTGCTGTTCTATGTCTGCACCCTGGCGATTCTGATGGCGATTTTCCCGTGGAACAGCTTCGGCGAGCGGGGCAGTCCGTTCGTGCTGATTTTTGATGGTCTGGGGATTCCGGCGGCGGCCACCATCCTGAATATCATCGTGATCAGCGCCAGTATTTCGGCGATTAACAGCGATATTTTTGGCGCGGGGCGCATGATGTACGGCATGGCGAAAGAGGGGCTGGCGCCGAAGAGCTTCCAGCGCATCGCCAGCAACGGGGTGCCGTGGATGACGGTGGTGGTGATGGGCGTGGCGCTGCTGGCGGCGGTGGTGCTGAACTACCTGATGCCGGAGCAGGTGTTTGTGCTGATTGCCTCGCTGGCGGCCTTCGCGACGGTGTGGGTCTGGCTGATGATCCTGCTGGCCCACTTTGCGATGCGTCGCGGCCTGTCCGCTGAAGAGCGCGGCAATATCGCGTTCCCGGTGCCGTTCTGGCCGGTGGCGCCGCTGCTGACGCTGCTGTTTATGGGACTGGTCATCGCGGTGCTGGGGATGGTGGAGGAGACGCGGATTGCGCTTATCGCCGGTCTGGTATGGCTCGGGCTGCTGACGGCGGTGTGGTTTGCGCGGGTGCGCAAAAACGCCGTGCAGGCGGTGACGGAGTCGTGATTGTTTTGGTTTACCCGGGTTGCGGCTGACGCCTTACCCGGGCTACCCAATCGCACTCACCTGTAGCCCGGATAAGGCGTTAACGCCGCCATCCGGGGATTAGCTAAACAGGGCGGTAATCGACGCGCTGCCGAGGCTGTGGAAATGGACGTTAAAGCCGACCATCGCGCCGCTCGCGCCCTCATCGACCGCAATTTTTTCGACGTCCAGCGCGTGGACGGTAAAGATATAGCGATGGGTCTCGCCTTTTGGCGGCGCCGCGCCGCCGTATCCGGCCTGGCCAAAATCGGTACGGGTCTGAATCGCTTCTTCGGGCAGTTCCGCCTGTCCGGAGCCGGCTCCCTGCGGTAACACGCGGGTATCGGCCGGAAGATTGGCCACCAGCCAGTGCCACCAGCCGGAGCCGGTTGGCGCATCGGGATCGAAGCAGGTCACCACAAAGCTTTTGGTTCCGGCCGGCACATCGTCCCACGCCAGATGCGGCGAGATATTATCGCCATCGTAGCCCATGCCGTTAAAGACATGACGATTGGGCAGCTTCTCACCATCCTGTAAATCATGACTGATTAATTTCATCGTCTCTCCTCGTAGTCATCCGCTGATTAGCCAGAAAGTGTAGCGCGAGAGAGGCGCCATTACCGTCGCTTATTCGCTAAAAAATGTTTCTTCCTGAACCGCGGCGTTTACCGCCCGCGTCAGGCGGCTCAGCTGCTCCGGCGTAATGATGTACGGCGGCATCAGGTAAATCAGGCGACCGAACGGGCGGATCCACACGCCTTGTTCGACGAAAAAGCGCTGCAGGGCGGCCATATTCACCGGCCGATGCGTCTCGATCACGCCAATCGCTCCCAGCACCCGCACATCGGCAACCTGCGCGGATTCGCGCGCCGGCGCCAGCTCGGCGCTGAGCTGCGCTTCAATGGCTGCCACCTGCTGCTGCCATTCGCCGCTTTCCAGCAGGCGCAGGCTCTCGGTCGCCGCCGCGCAGGCCAGCGGGTTGCCCATAAAGGTCGGGCCGTGCATAAAGCAGCCGGCTTCCCCGTCGCTGATAGTTTCTGCCACCTGACGGGTGGTGAGGGTGGCGGAGAGGGTCATGGTGCCGCCGGTCAGCGCTTTGCCGAGGCACAGAATATCCGCCGCAATCCCCGCGTGCTCGCAGGCGAACAGCTTACCGGTTCGACCAAAGCCGGTGGCGATCTCATCGGCGATCAGCAGGATACCCTCGCGATCGCACATCCTGCGGATCCGCCTGAGCCACTCGGGGTGGTACATCCGCATTCCGCCCGCGCCCTGAACAATCGGCTCGAGGATCACCGCGGCGATTTCATGGCGGTGGGCGGCCATCAGACGTGCGAACGGCACCATATCCCGCTCATCCCAGTCGCCGTCGAAGCGGCTCTGCGGCGCCGGGGCGAAGAGGTTATCCGGCAGATAGCCCTGCCACAGGCTGTGCATTGAGTTCGTCGGATCGCAGACCGACATCGCGCCGAAGGTATCGCCGTGATAGCCGTTGCGGAAGGTGAGAAAGCGCTGGCGCGGGTCGCCTTTCGCCTGCCAGTACTGCAGCGCCATTTTCATCGCCACTTCGACGGCGACGGAGCCGGAATCGGCGAGGAACACGCATTCGAGGCTTTCCGGGGTCATCGCCACCAGCTGGCGGCACAGGGCGACCGCGGAAGGGTGGGTAATCCCACCGAACATGACGTGCGACATCTGGTCAATCTGCGCTTTCATCGCCGCGTTCAGGCGCGGGTGATTATAGCCATGAATGGCCGCCCACCAGGACGACATGCCGTCAACCAGCTGCCCGCCGTCGGCGAGGGTCAGCTCACAGCCGTGGGCGGCCACGACCGGATAGACCGGCAGCGGCGAAGTCATTGAAGTGTAAGGGTGCCAGATGTGGCGCCGATCGAAAGCGAGATCGTCCGTTGTCATAATCGACTTGTAAACCATTTTGAAAACATTTAGGTTTACGAGTATAAACCGAACCAACAATTAACAAAACCCTTTGGAGAGGCTAATGGCTCACCACCCCCGCTGGACATTGTCGCAAGTCACTGAGTTATTTAATAAACCATTTCTGGATCTGCTGTTTGAAGCGCAACAGATCCATCGCCAGCACTTCGACCCGCGCCAGGTTCAGGTCAGCACGCTACTGTCGATTAAGACCGGCGCCTGCCCGGAAGACTGCAAATACTGCCCGCAAAGCGCGCGCTATAAAACCGGTCTGGAATCCGAACGCCTGATGGAGGTTGAACAGGTGCTTGAGTCGGCGCGAAAGGCGAAACAAGCCGGTTCAACCCGCTTCTGTATGGGTGCGGCGTGGAAGAATCCGAACGATCGCGATATGCCGTATCTTGAGCAGATGGTGAAAGGGGTGAAAGCGCTGGGGCTGGAAGCGTGCATGACCCTTGGCACGCTCAACGATAGCCAGGCCCAGCGTCTGGCCGGCGCCGGTCTGGATTACTACAACCACAATCTCGATACCTCGCCGGAATTCTACGGCAATATCATCACCACCCGCACCTACCAGGAGCGCCTCGATACCCTCGATAAAGTGCGCGATGCCGGAATTAAAGTGTGCTCCGGCGGTATTGTCGGGCTGGGGGAAACGGTCAAAGACCGCGCCGGGCTGCTGCTACAGCTGGCCAATCTGCCGACGCCGCCGGAAAGCGTGCCGATCAACATGCTGGTGAAGGTCAAAGGCACGCCGCTGGCGGATAACGACGACGTGGACGCCTTTGATTTTATTCGTACTATCGCCATCGCGCGCATCATGATGCCGACCTCGCACGTGCGCCTCTCCGCCGGTCGTGAACAGATGAACGAACAGACCCAGGCGATGTGCTTTATGGCCGGGGCGAACTCGATTTTCTACGGCTGCAAGCTGCTGACCACGCCAAACCCGGAAGAGGACAAAGACCTGCAGCTGTTCCGCAAGCTGGGGATTAATCCGCAGCAGACCGAGGTACTTGAAGGCGATAACGCCCAGCAGCAGCGGCTGGAGCAGGCGTTGATGAACCCGGATACCGAGGAATATTACAACGCGGCGGCGCTATGAGCTGGCAGCACCGCATCGAGCTGGCGCTGGCGGAACGGCAGGCGGCGGATGCCTTGCGCAGTCGCCTGCCGGTGACGCTGGGCGCAGGACGCTGGCTCAGCCGCGAAGGGCGGCGCTGGCTCAATTTTTCCAGCAACGATTATCTTGGCCTCAGCCAGCATCCGGCTATCGTCAAGGCCTGGCAGCAGGGCGCGGATCGCTACGGCGTCGGCAGCGGCGGCTCCGGCCACGTCAGCGGCTATAGCGAGGCGCACCGCGCGCTGGAGGAGCAGCTGGCCGGCTGGCTGGGCTTTCCGCGCGCGCTGCTGTTTATTTCCGGCTTTGCCGCGAATCAGGCGGTGATTGCCGCGCTGGCGGGCAAAGAGGATCGGATTGTCGCCGACCGTCTCAGCCACGCTTCGCTGCTGGAAGCCGCCAGCCTTAGCCCGGCGCAGCTGCGGCGTTTTCAGCACAACGACAGCCGCCATCTTGACGGTTTGCTGGCGAAACCGCTATCCGGCCAGCAGCTGGTGGTGACCGAAGGTATTTTTAGCATGGACGGCGATAGCGCGCCGCTGGCTGAGGTTTCTCAGGCGGCGCGGGCGGCCGGCGCGCTTCTGCTGGTTGACGACGCGCACGGTATCGGCGCGCTCGGCGAAGAGGGGCGCGGCAGCTGCTACGCGCAGCAGGTACGCCCGGATCTGCTTATCGTCACCTTCGGTAAAGCGTTTGGCGTCAGCGGCGCGGCGGTGCTGTGCCGCGAGGCGCTGGCGGATTATCTGCTGCAGTTTGCCCGCCATCTGATTTACAGCACCGCCATGCCGCCGGCGCAGGCGGTGGCGCTGAGCGCCGCGCTGGCCGTGGTTCGCAGCGACGAGGGTCAACAGCGGCGGGAAACGCTGGCCGGCCATATCGCCGACTTTCGCCGGGGAATGTCCCACTATCCCGGTGAGCTCACTGATTCCGGCAGCGCGATCCAACCGCTGATCGTCGGCGACAACGCCCGCGCGCTACGGCTGGCGGCGCGTCTGCGTGAGGAAGGCTGCTGGGCGACGGCCATTCGCCCGCCGACGGTCCCCGTCGGCAGCGCGCGGCTGCGCCTGACGCTGACCGCCGCGCACGAGTCTGCCGATATCGCCCGCCTACTGGAGGTGCTGCATGACGGCGGTGAATAAGCGCGCCGTCGCGGCGGCGTTTGGCCGCGCGGCGGGACATTACGCTCAGCACGATGAATTACAGCGTCTTAGCGCCTCTCTGCTGCTGGAACAGCTCGATATCAGGACCTTTCCTGAGGTGCTGGACGCGGGCTGCGGCCCCGGCAGCATAAGCCGCTTCTGGCGCGATGCAGGGAGCCGGGTGACGGCGCTGGATCTTTCCGTCGACATGCTGGCGGAGGCCCGCCGCGGAAACTGCGCGCACCGCTACGTCGAGGGCGACATCGAAGCGCTGCCGCTGGCGGACGGCTGCGTTGATCTGGCGTGGAGCAACCTTGCGGTTCAGTGGTGCGACAATCTCGCGACCGCCATTGATGAGCTGTCCCGGGTCGTGCGGCCCGGCGGCCGCGTGGCGTTTAGTACGCTGCTGTCAGGTTCGTTACCTGAGCTTAATCAGGCCTGGCGAGCCATCGATGAGCGGCCGCACGCCAACCGTTTTCTCAGCGAGCAGGCGGTGCGTCAGGCGCTGGCCGGTCGCCGCGCCAGCGGCCACGTCCATGCCATCACGCTGCCGTTTCCCGACGCGCTTGGCGCGATGCGCTCGCTTAAAGGCATTGGCGCGACCCATTTGCACCACGGACGCAGCCCTGCGCCGCTCAGCCGCGGCAAGCTGCGGCAGCTCCAGCTCGCCTGGCCGCAGCAGCAGGGCCAGTGCCCGCTGACGTATCATCTTTTTACAGGAGTTATCGAACGTGACTAAACGTTTCTTCGTTACCGGCACCGACACCGAGGTGGGGAAAACCGTCGCCAGCTGCGCGCTGCTGCAGGCGGCCAATCGCGAGGGATTTAACAGCGCGGGCTACAAACCGGTGGCTTCCGGCAGCGACTATACGGCCCAGGGATTACGTAATGAGGATGCGCTGGCTTTACAGCGCAATAGCCGCGTGGCGCTGCGCTACGAGCAGGTCAATCCGTTCACCTTTGCTGAACCGACGTCACCGCATATTATCAGCGCCGATGAAGGGAGGCCGATTGACGCCGCCGCGATTTCTGCTGGCCTGCGCGAGCTGGAAGCGCTGTCCGACTGGCTACTGGTGGAAGGGGCGGGGGGCTGGTTTACGCCGCTGTCAGAAACGCTGACCTTTGCCGATTGGGTAGAGGAAGAGCGGCTGCCGGTGATTTTAGTGGTCGGCGTTAAGCTGGGGTGTATCAACCATGCCATGCTCACCGCTCAGGCGGTGCTGCAGGCCGGGCTGCCGCTGGCGGGCTGGATAGCCAACGATATCCAGCCGCCCGCCAGGCGCCACCCTGAATATCTGGCAACGCTGAAGCGCGTGCTGCCCGCGCCGTTTCTTGGCGAGATCCCGTGGCTGGCGGAAGCGGCTCAGCGCGAGGATCTCGGTCAGTATCTCGACCTCAGCGCGCTGGATCGGGCGTCATCCACTTCGCCAGCAGCGGGGCATCCAGTTGGATAACGTCGCCCTGGGCTACGCTGCGTCCACAGTGCAGCAGACAGAAACGATCCGCCACCCGACGAATAAACGGCAGGTGCTGTTCGGCGATCAGCACCGTCAGGCCAATATCGCGGTTCAGGCGCATCAGTAAATCCCCGAGCTTGTGCAGGAAGCGCTGGCCGCCGCCGCGCGAAGGTTCGTCGAGGATCAGCAGGCGCGGACGGGTTATCAGCGCCCTGGCCAGCGCCAGCTGGTACTGATCGTCGGCGCTCAGGGTAATCCCTTTACTTTGGCGCAGAGCGTACAGCTCGGGGAACAGATCGTAAATCTCTCCGGCGACCGCTGACGCCGGTTCGCCGCCCGCCGCAAGGGCAATGTGCAAATTTTCCTCCACGCTCAGCTGCGAAAAAATCCGTTTATCCTGCGGTACATAGCCAATGCCGATGGCGCTGCGCGACTGCGCGGAGAGCGGCATCAGGTCATAGGGCGCCGATCCTCCGTCCTGCCAGGTGATAGTGCCGCTGGCCACCGGTAGATGACCGGTAATACAGTTGACGAGCGTGGTTTTCCCCATTCCCTGGCGCCCCATGACGCAAGTGCATTTACCGGGTTTGAGCTCAAGGTCAACATTCCACAGCGTGTGCTGGCTTCCGTAATAGTGGTTCACGGCGCGTAGACTCAACATAGACGTTTTCTCCTTTCCTGGGATAGCAGGCGACGAGAAGATTCTGCAAATCTCTTGCCAGGAAAAAGAACTCTCGGTATTTGCTGGTCAATACAGGTGCGACCGGGCACAAGCGGACCGACCTTGCACTTTCCCGGTGCCCGCGCGCTGAAATGTGGTGCAAAAAATAACAAAAAATCTAGCCACTCTTCGCCAATAAACAGCAAAAAAAATTCAATTAATTTTTTTCGCGGCGGGTTTGGCCGGGGCGACGGGTTTTGTTCGGGTGGCTCGGGTCATGGGCTGCAGACAGTTATCCACTATTCCTGTGGATAACCTTGTGTATTAGAGTTAGAAAACTTGCGGTAAGCTAGAGAGTACGCGGCCTGCGGCCGAATTGGCGCGAAACCCGTCTTTTATTAAATTCTATTAAATATCAATTATTTAAATAAAATCAATGCCTGTAAGAAAAGTGTCACCGACTGCCATAAAACATTCATCCCCTCGCTTGACAAATGTTAAATGGCCATACTTTTTGGGGATAACCCTGAAGCGTGGTCGATTATCCCGTAAAGCGGTTTTTATTCGTCCATGTTGACGGTAAAAAGCGCTAATTAGTCCGACTACGATAATACGACACTGTTTTTATATCCAGTATTTTTTATTGGCAAAAGCTGAGCCGGCGAGTAGAATTAAACACCTGCCGTTCAACCCTTCTTCAGGTTCTGATTGATGAGTAAACCGTTCAAGCTGCATTCTGCTTTCCGTCCCTCCGGCGATCAGCCGGAAGCCATTCGTCGCCTGGAAGAGGGGCTGGAAGATGGCCTGGCGCATCAAACCCTGCTCGGGGTCACCGGCTCAGGTAAAACGTTTACCATCGCCAACGTCATTGCTGACCTGCAGCGTCCGACGATGGTGCTGGCGCCAAACAAAACCCTGGCGGCGCAGCTATACGGCGAAATGAAAGAGTTCTTCCCGGAGAACGCGGTGGAGTATTTCGTCTCGTACTACGACTACTACCAGCCGGAAGCCTACGTGCCAAGCTCGGACACCTTCATCGAGAAAGATGCGTCGGTGAACGAACATATTGAACAGATGCGTCTGTCGGCGACCAAAGCGCTGCTGGAGCGTCGCGACGTGGTGGTGGTGGCCTCGGTCTCCGCTATCTACGGTCTGGGCGATCCGGATCTGTATCTGAAAATGATGCTGCATCTGACGGTCGGCATGATTATCGACCAGCGCGCTATTTTGCGCCGCCTGGCCGAGCTGCAGTATACCCGCAACGATCAGGCCTTCCAGCGCGGTACCTTCCGCGTGCGCGGCGAGGTGATTGATATCTTCCCGGCGGAGTCTGATGACATCGCGCTGCGCGTTGAGCTGTTCGATGAGGAAGTTGAGCGTCTGTCGCTGTTCGATCCGCTGACCGGTCATATTGAGTCGACGATCCCGCGCTTCACCGTTTATCCCAAAACCCACTACGTCACCCCGCGCGAGCGTATCGTCCAGGCGATGGAAGAGATTAAAGTTGAACTGTCGGAGCGGCGTAAGCGATTGCTGGAGAACAACAAGCTGCTGGAAGAGCAGCGTCTGAGCCAGCGTACGCAGTTCGACCTCGAAATGATGAACGAGCTGGGCTACTGCTCGGGGATTGAAAACTACTCGCGCTATCTGTCGGGCCGCGGGCCGGGCGAACCGCCGCCGACGCTGTTTGACTACCTGCCGGCCGATGGTCTATTGGTCATCGATGAGTCCCACGTCACGATCCCGCAGATTGGCGGTATGTACCGCGGGGATCGGGCGCGCAAAGAGACGCTGGTGGAGTACGGTTTCCGCCTGCCGTCGGCGCTCGATAACCGTCCGCTCAAGTTTGAAGAGTTTGAGGCCCTGGCGCCGCAAACCATCTATGTTTCGGCGACGCCGGGAGCCTATGAGCTGGATAAATCCGGCGACGAGGTGGTGGACCAGGTCGTCCGTCCTACGGGGCTGCTGGATCCGGTCATCGAAGTGCGTCCGGTAGGCACCCAGGTCGACGATCTGCTCTCGGAAATTCGCATCCGCACCGCGATCAACGAGCGCGTGCTGGTCACGACGCTGACCAAACGCATGGCGGAAGATTTAACCGAATATCTGGAAGAGCACGGCGAGCGGGTGCGCTACCTGCACTCGGACATCGACACCGTGGAGCGCATGGAGATTATCCGCGACCTGCGCCTCGGCGAGTTTGACGTGCTGGTGGGGATCAACCTGCTGCGTGAAGGTTTGGATATGCCGGAAGTTTCGCTGGTGGCGATCCTGGATGCCGATAAAGAAGGCTTCCTGCGCTCTGAACGCTCGCTGATTCAGACCATTGGCCGCGCGGCGCGAAATATCAACGGCAAAGCGATTCTCTACGGCGATAAAATCACCCCGTCGATGGCGAAAGCGATCGGAGAAACCGAGCGCCGCCGCGAGAAGCAGCAGGCGTACAACGAAGAGCACGGTATCGTTCCGCAGGGTCTGAATAAGAAAGTGGTCGACATTCTGGCCCTCGGTCAGAATATCGCGAAAACCAAAACCAAGGGGCGCGGCAAGTCTCGCTCACCGGTTGAGGCGGATGCCGTCGCGCTAACGCCGAAGGCGCTCCAGCAGAAGATTCACGAACTGGAAGGGCAGATGATGCAGCACGCGCAGAACCTGGAGTTCGAAGAGGCGGCGCAAATTCGCGACCAGCTTCACCAGCTGCGCGAGCTGTTTATCGCCGCTTCGTAGCGGCGTTGCCAGATAAATATCGCCCGGGCCTTACCGGGTCTTCGGGGCGATGGACGGAATGTGTTTTTCGTGGGTCGGGTAAGGCGCCAGCCGCCACCTGACAGAAAAGCGGGCACATGAGCCGAAACGCTTTGGTTATTTGTTGCCCCTCTGTCGCGATTTTCCGTGATGCTTAATGTTGGCTTAATCTTGTTTGGCGAAACTATCCTCACTTTACTGAGGATAGCGCCATGCAAAAATTAACCTTCCGCGAATACCTGGCAGTCACCTGCGCGTTTGTTATCGTCGTTGCCTTTTTCCATCAGTGGGTGCTGACGTTCTGACGCGAAGCTTTAGGGAAGAGTACCCAGGCGCGAACGCCGGGACCGGGCTGTCGGTTATGTAAAAAGAACTGCGCGTCGTGCAGCTGGGCGATGCGAGTGACGATGCTTAACCCGAGACCAATACCGCCATAGCGGCTGTCCATGCGGACGAACGCTTTGCTTAGCTCACCGCTTTTAGCCTCATCAATTCCCGGTCCTTCATCCTCAACGGCCAGAATGGGCGTTGGGCCAGGCGCTATCGACACTTTAATCGTCGACCCCGTCGGGCTATAACGATGCGCGTTTTCGACCAGGTTACGTAAAATAACCTGCACCAGCGTGGCGTCGCCCGACACGATTGCCTCTCCATCCTTGACGTTGATCGCCAGCGTCTGCTGGCGCTGCTGCAGCATTGTCTCAAGTTCGCTCTGCAGCGGTTCAATCACATCCTCTTTCAGCGCAACCTGCTGATAGCTTCCGGCGGAGAATGACTGGCCAACGCGCGCCAGCTGAAGCAGCTGGGTAATGCTATTGGTCATTTGATCGAGACGCTGAATTAGCGGGTCCACGCTAACGCCATGCACTTTCGCCAGAAGCTCCAGGTGCAGACGCAGCCCGGCCAGCGGCGTGCGCAGCTCATGGGCGACGTCGGCGGTAAACAGACGCTCGCGATCGAGGGTTAAATTCAGGCGGGACACCAGCTGATTAATCGCGGTGGTCACCGCGGTGACTTCAGGAACCGATTCCTTCAGCGTGATAGGCTGCAGGTTGTCCGGGGTGCGGCTTTCCAGCTCGAGCTGCAGTCTGGAAAGCGGCTTTGTGATTTTTTTCACCGCCAGCAGGGAGATATACAGCGCCAGGCCGATAATCAGCAGGCTTGGGATCAGCAGGCTGGCTACCGCTTCGCGAACCTCATGCTCAATATGCTTCTGATTGTTATGCCCTTCAATGGCGCTGGCGACCAGCAGCTGAATCTGCTCCTGACTTTCATGCCACAGCCAGAACACGCTGATGAGCTGACAAACGGCCAGAATAGCGCCAATTGTCAGCAGCAGCCGATGACGCATAGTCCAGTTTTCACTGACAAAAAAAGCCATAGCGTTATTCGGTCTCCGCGTTATCAACCAGCATATAGCCAAAGCCACGGACGGTGCGGATGCGTGATTTGCCGACTTTATCGCGCAGATTATGGATATGCACCTCCAGCGTATTGGTGGCCGGTTCGTTGTCCCAGCTGTAAATGTCGTTGTAGAGAATTTCGCGATGCACCGGGCTGCCCGCTTTCATCATCAGGCGTGAAAGCAGAGCGTACTCTTTGGGCGTTAAATCCAGGGACTGCTCGCCGAGCCAGACCAGCCGCCGGGTGACGTTCAGGCGCAGATTGCCGACGGACAGTTCGTTATCGCCCTGATTATTGTGACGACGCAGCAGGGCGCGAATGCGCGCGTTCAGCTCTTCCAGCGCAAACGGCTTAACCAGGTAGTCATCCGCGCCGGTATCCAGGCCGCTGATGCGGTCATCCACGGTATCGCGGGCGGTGAGGATCAGCACCGGCTGGCTGAACTTCTCCCGTCGCATGCGCGCCAGGAAGTGCAGACCGTCTTCATCCGGCAGGCCGAGGTCGAGAACCACCAGGCTGTAGTGGTTGCTGGCCAGAGAGAGGGCGGCTTCGTGGGCGGTTGATACGCCGTCGCAAACGTAGCCCTCGCTTTGCATCGCCAGAATTAACCCTTGTAACAGGAGCGCATCGTCTTCAATGACTAAAATTTTCATCGGCCTGCCTCTCTACATGGCGTTAAAATATCGTCTGTTGCCTGGTACTCGCGGGTGCTGACCCCGAGCAGACCGAGCAGGGTGGAGAAAAGATTATCCTGCGAATACGCTTGCGTTTTCGCTTTTTGCTGCAAACACTGGCTGGACACGCCATAGCGCTGTTGATAATCCGCTGACAGCCACAGCAGCATCGGGACGTGTTTTTGCGTCTCCGGGGCGATGGACCACGGTAGCCCGTGTAAATACACCCCATCCTCGCCAAGCGACTCGCCGTGATCCGAGAGATACACCAGGCTGGTGGTAAATTTATCCTGCTTTGACTGCAGTAATTTTATCGCTTTGTCGACCACATAATCGACATACAAAATCGTATTATCGTAGGTATTGGTGAGCTGCTGCTGGGTGCAACTCTGAATCTCGTTGGTGTCGCAGGTGGGCGTAAACTGTTTAAACTGCGCCGGATAACGATTGTAGTAGGTTGGGCCGTGGCTGCCGATAGTGTGCAGAACGATAATCCCGTCCTGCTGCAGATTATCGATATAGTTCTCCAGGTTATGGAACAGCACCTCATCGTAGCACTCGCCGTCGATGCACTGGCCGCTAAGCTTGAGATCGGTGACGTTCTGGTGCGGTACCCGGTCGCAGGCTCCTTTACAGCCGCCGTCGTTATCATTCCACTGAACCTGAATTCCCGCGCGCTGCAGGATATCCAGCACGCCTTCCTGATGGTGCGCCAGCTCTTCATCATAGTGGGCGCGCGGCATATTAGAGAACATGCACGGTACAGAAACCGCGGTCGCAGTGCCGCAGGACGTGGTGTCGGGGAAATAGATAACATTATCCTGTTTCAGGCGCGGGTTGGTCTCGCGGGCGTAGCCGTTCAGGGAAAAGTTTGCCGCCCTTGAGGTTTCGCCTAACACCACGATAGTCAGGTTTTTCCGCGGTCCGCTGCGCATCTCCGGCTTCTGAATCGCGTCTTCGCCAATTTTGACCAGAGGAAGATTATCCATCCTGTTATGCGCATACCAGGAGTTCACGGCCACAATGCTGTTTGACGGGCTCAGGGACTTAACCAGCTCTTTGTTATTGCGAAACAGCGAGGCGTAATCTTTATAGAAAAATGCCGCGACCAGAATAATCAGCAGCGCTGAAACCACGATGCTCAACAGCCTTACCGCCACGCTGCGCCACAGGGTTGCCGGTTTGCGGATTTTAACCCACCAGGCCACGACCACCGCCAGAATGCCGGAGAGTCCCAGGATCAGGACCATTTTTCCGGAGAGTAGCGCAAAGCTTTCGGCGGGAGTGGTATCGAGAATATTGGTGATCATCGCCCGATCGATAACCACGCCAAAGGTCCAGATAAAATACTGGGCCGAGGCGCTAAGCAGAATAAACAGGCTGATAACGAGGCGGTCAAGCTTAAGAAATGACGCTAGCGTGGTGATGATATTCATCACGCTGATAGCCACTATCGGCATACTGAGGAACACCAGCCAGTTATGCAGGCCGTTGACCGGCAGCAGGGTAAACGCCTGGCGATAGAAAGCGATGTTCAGCGCCAGGCCAATATAGCAGGCGAACAGAATCAAATAGACCGTACGGTTAAGCATTGGCCGACGTAAAGAAAATAACGACATAGCGAAGTCCACATAAAGAGATGTTCGCTATGCTGCCCGTTTTTTTTTAAGACAACCTTAAGATTTTAAGCCTGCCTGTTTTTGTCGCGAGGATAAGGCCGCGTTGAGGATTAGCCTAAGGCCTGAATCGCTTTATCCAGCGCGCGGCGCAACAGCTGGCGATCGTGACGATAGGGCACATCGCTGGCGTCCAGCGGCGTCTGAATGACGACCCGATCCTTAATCCCTGCGATATCGGCTTTCGGGCCGACAACCAGCGCGTCAATCACCCGTTTACCAATCTGCTGCTCCATAATGGCGACCCTGTCCGCCAGCGTCAGGCTGGCTGCCGGGCTATGCTCTTTGCCGAGGTTATCGATAAACACCATTGGCGCGGGCGTGCGGCGCAGCGCCTTCGCCATCTCATCAAGCAGCAGAATCGGCATCAGGCTGGTATAGAAGCTGCCGGGGCCAATCAGGATTAAATCGGCTTCGGCGATGGCTTCTATCGCTTCACGGGTGGTGGGCACCGGCGGGGAGAGCATAAGCTCGCGCGGCACGCTGGCAAGCTGATCGATATTCACTTCACCGTAAACTTCGTGCCCTTCATGGTCGATGGCCATAAGATCGACCGGTTGTTCCGACATCGGGATCAGAAACGCGTCGACCTTAAGAAGATTCCTGATCAAATTGATCGCTTCAAGCGGGCGCACGCTCAGGTGATCCAGTGCCTTAAGCATCAAATTGCCGAGGTTATGCCCGGAAAGCTCGCCGTTGCCGCTAAAACGGTACTCAAACATCGCCGAGGCCACGCTGGGTTCGGCGATGAGCTGATTAATACAGTTGCGCATATCGCCCCAGGCGATGCCGCCTTCCGCGCGACGAATGCGCCCCGTAGAGCCGCCGTTATCGGTCGTGGTGACGATGCCGGTGAGGCGTGAACCGAGCGAAGAGAGGGATGACATTACCCGGCCCAGCCCGTGCCCGCCGCCGAGTGCCACCACGCGATCCAGATCGGCGAAAGTGCGATTGCGCATAAAAATCCCTTATAACCATTTATCGGGCTCACAGTAACCGATCTACCCCTAAAAGACGATGGGCTGAATCTGACAAACTGACCGACATCAATGCAAAAGCGTGGTTTTTAGCTATTCTGTAGCGAAAATACGCGATCGTATCGATATGTACATGATTATATAACGAAACTGGAAATGGCATAACCGTTATTAAAGCGCTACTATTCGGCGTAACCCACTAACACTCTAGCCTCTGTGCCTGTGTCGAAAGATATGGTGCTTTGGCCGTGACAACTTTGGTTGCCACCAGGGCGCGAAAAGAAATGACCGCGTCTCCCGTATTTGGAAAGGTGTCTATGGCTTCACAGCTTACCGATGCATTTGCGCGGAAGTTTTACTATCTGCGTTTATCAATTACCGACGTATGCAACTTTCGTTGTACCTACTGTCTTCCCGATGGCTATAAGCCCGGCGCCGTCACCAATAAAGGCTTTCTCAGCGTTGATGAAGTTCGCCGCGTGACGCGCGCGTTCTCCACCCTGGGGACGGAAAAGGTGCGCCTGACCGGCGGCGAACCCTCGCTGCGTCGCGATTTTACCGACATCATCGCCGCGGTGCGGGAAAACCCTTCTATTCGCCAGATTGCGGTCACCACCAACGGCTACCGGCTGGCGCGCGACGTTGAAAGCTGGCGCGATGCCGGGCTGACGGCGATTAACGTCAGCGTGGATAGCCTCGATGCGCGTCAGTTTCACGCCATCACCGGCCAGGACAAGTTTCATCAGGTGATGGACGGCATCGATGCCGCATTTGCCGCTGGCTTCGAAAAAGTGAAGGTCAATACCGTGCTGATGCGCGACGTTAACCATCACCAGCTCGACACTTTTCTGGCGTGGATCCAGCCGCGCCGCATTCAGCTGCGTTTTATTGAATTGATGGAAACCGGCGAAGGCAGCGATCTGTTCCGCCGCCATCATATCTCGGGCATGGTGCTGCGCGATGAGCTGCTGCGTCGCGGCTGGATCCATCAGATCCGCCAGCGTAGCGACGGCCCGGCGCAGGTGTTTTGCCATCCGGATTATGCCGGGGAAATCGGTCTGATTATGCCTTATGAAAAAGACTTCTGCGCTACCTGTAACCGTCTGCGCGTCTCTTCCGTGGGTAAATTGCACCTGTGCCTGTTCGGCGAAGGCGGCGTCGATCTGCGCGATCTGCTCGCCGATGATGAGCAGCAGCCGGCGCTGGAGGCGCGCATATCCGAGGCGTTAACGCACAAAAAACAGACCCACTTCCTGCATCAGGGCAACACCGGTATTACCCAGAACCTGTCCTATATTGGCGGATAATTCATTTTAAGGAGCGATCAGATGAGCCAGGCCAGCGCTGAGTTTATCCCGACCCGTATTGCTATTCTCACCGTCTCCAGCCGACGTGGCGAAGAGGACGACACCTCCGGACACTGGCTGCGCGACGCGGCTGAGGAGGCGGGGCACGTCATCGTCGATAAGGCGATTGTGAAAGAGAACCGCTACGCCATTCGCGCCCAGGTGTCGGCGTGGATTGCCGGCGATGAGGTGCAGGTGGTGCTGATTACCGGCGGCACCGGTTTTACCGACGGCGACCAGGCGCCGGAAGCGCTGCTGCCGCTGTTTGACCGCGAAGTGGAAGGTTTCGGCGAGGTGTTCCGCATGCTCTCCTTCGAAGAGATCGGCACCTCGACCCTGCAGTCCCGCGCCGTTGCCGGGGTGGCGAACCGCACGCTGATTTTTGCGATGCCCGGCTCAACCAAAGCCTGTCGTACCGCATGGGACAATATTATTGCGCCGCAGCTCGATGCGCGCACGCGCCCGTGCAACTTTATCTCTCATCTTAAGAAGTAATTTATGACGCAGCTGACCCATATTAACGCCGCCGGCGAAGCGCACATGGTCGATGTCTCAGGGAAAGTGGAGACGGTTCGCGAAGCGCGCGCCGAGGCCTATGTTGAAATGCAGGCCACGACGCTGGCGATGATTATCGACGGTAGCCATCACAAAGGCGATGTCTTTGCCACCGCGCGCATTGCCGGGATCCAGGCGGCAAAACGTACCTGGGAGCTGATTCCGCTTTGCCATCCGCTGATGCTGAGCAAAGTCGAAGTCAATCTGCAGGCGCAGCCCGAGCATAACCGGGTGCGTATCGAATCCCTGTGCCGTCTGACCGGGAAAACCGGCGTTGAGATGGAAGCCCTGACAGCCGCTTCCGTCGCCGCGCTGACGATTTACGATATGTGCAAAGCGGTGCAGAAAGATATGGTGATAGGTCCGGTGCGCCTGCTGGCGAAAAGCGGCGGCAAGTCCGGTGATTTCAGAGTGGAAGATAGCCATGATTAAGGTTCTTTTTTTTGCCCAGGTGCGCGAACTGCTCGGCACCGACTCCCTGACGCTCGATCCGCAAGGCCTGACCACGGTTGAAGCCGTTCGCCAGCAGCTGATCGCCCGCGGCGACCGCTGGGCGCTGGCGCTGGAGGAGGGCAAGCTGCTGGCGGCGGTAAACCAGACGCTGACGACGTTTGATCACCCGCTGGCGGCCGGTGATGAAGTGGCGTTTTTCCCGCCGGTTACCGGGGGATAACATGATGCAGACGCGTATTATCGTCAGCCATGACCGCTTTAAGGTCGGCGACGAATACCCCTGGCTGGCCGAGCGCGATGAAGACGGCGCGGTAGTGACGTTTACCGGCAAGGTCCGCAACCACAACCTTGGCGACAGCGTCAAAGCGCTGACCCTCGAACACTATCCGGGGATGACGGAAAAGTCGCTGGCGGAGATTGTGGAACAGGCGCGCGAGCGCTGGCCGCTGGGCCGGGTGACGGTGATTCACCGTATCGGCGAGATGTGGCCCGGGGAGGAGATTGTCTTTGTCGGCGTCACCAGCGCCCACCGCGGTAGCGCGTTTGCGGCGGGGGAGTTTATTATGGATTACCTGAAGACCCGCGCGCCGTTCTGGAAGCGGGAGGCGACGCCGGAAGGCGAGCGCTGGGTCGATGCGCGAGATAGCGACCGTGAAGCGGCAGAACGCTGGTAGTGTGGTACGCTTAGAAGATAAATTTCGTTAATCAGGAGACAGTCATGGATAGATATCCTCGTTCCGGGGCGATCGTACAGGGTCGCAGCGGACTTCAAACTTATATGGCGCAGGTGTACGGCTGGATGACGGTCGGGCTGCTGCTCACGGCGTTTATCGCGTGGTTTGCGGCCAACACCCCTGCGGTGATGATGTTTGTCTTTTCCAGCAAAATAACCTTTTTCGGCCTGATCATCGCCCAGCTGGGGCTGGTATTCGTGCTCTCCGGCATGGTGCAGCGGCTGAGCGCGGGAATGGCGACTACCCTGTTTATGCTCTATTCGGCGCTAACCGGGCTCACCTTATCCAGTATATTCCTCGTCTATACCTACTCATCGATCGCCAGTACCTTCGTGGTGGCAGGCGGGATGTTTGGCGTGATGAGCCTTTACGGCTATACCACTAAACGCGACCTGAGCGGCTTCGGCAATATGCTGTTTATGGCGCTTATCGGTATCCTGCTGGCGTCGCTGGTTAACTTCTGGCTGAAGAGCGAAGCGCTGATGTGGGCGGTGACCTACATCGGGGTGATCGTCTTCGTCGGCCTGACCGCCTATGACACCCAGAAGCTGAAAAACATCGGCGAGCAGATTGACGTTCGCGATGCGTCGACGCTGCGCAAATACTCGATTCTTGGGGCGCTGACGCTGTATCTGGACTTTATCAACCTGTTCCTGATGCTGCTGCGCATTTTCGGCAACCGTCGTTAACTCGTTCCCGGATGGCGGCGCGATGCGCCTTATCCGGGCTACCAGACCGCAGAAAACGATGAACCTGTAGCCCCGGTCAGCATCCGCGACCGGGGCTTTTTTGACTACTCGCCCGCCAGCTTGCGCTGGTTTTTCTCCCGCAGATGCTTCGCCCGGCTCTCCAGAATCAGGTAGCCGATGGTCGCCAGCAGCAGCGGCAGGAAGTAGTACAGGGCGCGATAGGCAAGCAGGGCGGCAATAATCGCGCCGCGCGAAATCTCTTCCCCGGAAAGCATGGCGATAAATACCGCCTCAAGCACGCCAATGCCTGCCGGAATATGCACGATAACCCCCGCAATGCTGCTGACCAGCAGCACGCCGAGCACGAGAAAATAGTCCACCTGCGGGCCCAGCAGCAGCCAGATAATCGCCCCCATCGCCATCCAGTTCAGGCTGGAAACCGCCATCTGCAATAACGCGAAGCGCCAGGACGGCAGAACCAGCCGCTGGCCTTTTATCGTCAGATGGCGCTTTTTAGCAAAGGCGCAGGCCCACAGGTAAAACGCGGAAATCAGCAGTAAAACGACGCCCAGAATTTGCAGCGACGACTGGCTGATATACCAGCGCTCGGGCACCTTCACCATGCCGGAGCTAAAAATAATGCCGCCGAGCAGAATATAGCCCAGCCAGTTGGTGGTAATGCTCAGGGAGAAGATACGGGTAATGGTTGCGCCGCTCAGGCCGAGGCGCGAGTAGAGCCGATAGCGCATACCAATCCCACCCACCCAGGTGCTGAGCGTCAGGTTAAAGGCGTAGCAGATAAACGACACCAGCATCACCTGGCGTTTAGCCAGCTTGTGGCCGCAGTAAGCGCGCCCCAGCAGGTCGTAGCAGCCATAGATCAGGTAGCTGGCGATAACCAACCCGATGGCGCTGAGCAGCGCCGTACGGTTGTAATCGCGAATGACCTTCCACACGTCCTGCCAGTCGATTTTTTGCGCGTAGACCACCAGCAGAACGACGACGGCGATAAAAAAGAGCACCGTCAGGATTTTTTTCGCCATCCGCCAGCGAGGGTGAGATTTCGCCATCAGGATTTCACCTCCTGGTTTTCCGGGTCCACGCGGTCCTGGGTTTCTATTTCTGGCTGTACCGGGGGCTGAACCCGCGACAGCAGCGGCGTATGGGCCGGTAGCCATCCGACCCAGGCAGGGAAGTGGCGCAGGAAGTGGAACGCCAGCACGCTAATGCCGAGCCGCCACCAGGTTCGTTTCGACAAAATGCGCTTATCGACCTCGCGGCAGTCGTTAAGGATTAAGCCATTGAGATTATCGCGCAGCGTCTGGTTAAACTCGCGGTCGTGAATCACCAGGTTGGCTTCCAGATTCAGCGACAGGCTCAGGGGGTCGAGGTTGCTGGAGCCCACAGTGGCCCAGTGATCGTCCGCCAGCGCCACTTTGCCGTGTAGCGGACGGCGGCGATATTCGAAAATCTGCACGCCGCCTTTTACCAGATAGTGGTAGAGCAGGCGCGCGCCGAATTTGACAATCGGAATATCCGGCTCACCCTGAACGATGAGCTTAACGCGCACGCCGCGGCGGGCAGCGTTGCGCATAGCGTGCAGCAGCCGATAGCCGGGGAAAAAGTAGGCGTTAGCGATAATCACTTCCCGGCGGGCGCTGGTCAGCATCTTCAGATAGTGACGCTCAATATCATCGCGATGATCCTGATTATCCCGCCAGATAAACAGCGCCTGCGCTTCGCCGGGGTTGCGGTTGATTTCAGGCTTATGCCGACGCCGCTGCCACCAGCGTCGGGTCGCTTCGCTGGTGGGGAGGTTTTCGAGTTCAAATTGCAGAATATCGAGCACTACCGGCCCTTCGACCTGTACGGCGTAATCCTGTTTGGCCTCCGGACCGTAATCGGTCATGTGCTCGGCGGAGTAGTTAATGCCGCCGACAAAGGCGGTAACGTCGTCAATCACCACGATTTTGCGATGCATACGGCGAAATAAATTGGTGCGCATGCCGAGCAGGCGCGGGCGCGGATCGTAATAGCGAAAAATCACGCCAGCCGACGTCAGCTCGCCCACAAAGCTTTCGCTTAAATCCGGCGAGCCGTAGCCGTCCAGTAAGACCTCGACGCGCACGCCGCGCTGGGCCGCTTTTAACAGAACGGCATGGAGCTGTTTGCCGACGTCATCTTCAAACCAGATAAAAGACTCAAGGATCACCCGCTGCTGCGCGCGGCCGATGGCGGCAAACAGGGCCGGATAATAGTTATCGCCATTTTCTAATAGCCGAATGCGGTTTCCTTCCTGCCAGCTGCATTTCACAGATGTATCTCCACGCTAAGCGGTGCATGATCGGACAGATGACGCCACTGTTTTAACGCCAGCGCTCTGGGCTGGCTGGCGTGGGCGTTTTTTACGTAGATGCGGTCAAGTCGCAGCAGCGGAAAGCTGACCGGGAAAGTGCGCGCCGGGCGCCCTCTGGCGCGGGTAAAAATCTCCTCCAGCCCGGCCTGGGCTTTAAGCTGGCGGTTCGCCTGCTGCCGCCAGTCGTTAAAATCACCGGCTACCACCACCGGTTCGCCCGCGGGTAAACCGTTCACCCAGTCCGCCAGCATCGTCAGCTGGGCCTGGCGTTGATGAGCGCGCAGTCCCAGGTGCACGCAGAATAAATGGATAGCGATGCCGCTTTCCGGCGGGACGATGCGGCAGTAGAGCAGGCCGCGCTTTTCGCTGTTGCCGACCGAAACATCGAGATTTTGATAATGTTCGATGGGGAAGCGGGAGAGGACCGCGTTGCCGTGATGCCCTTCCGGGTAAACGGCGTTACGACCGTAGGCATAATCGCTCCACATGGTATCGGCCAGAAACTCATAGTGGGTGGTATCCGGCCAGTTTTCGATATGCAGCGGATGAATTTCGTGCGCCCCCATCACCTCCTGCAGGCAAACAATGTCGGCGCTGACGCTGCGCACCGCTTCGCGTAATTCGGGCAAAATAAAGCGGCGATTGAACGCAGTAAACCCTTTATGAGTGTTAATTGTCAGCACGTTTAACGAAAATCGCGGCATTTGTTTGTCCTTATTTCTCTGGGCAATGTCACTTTCCTGTAGGAAATAGTGTAGTAGAGGTCACAAAAAGATGCGGTGATACGGAATTTTCCGTAAAGTGCGGTACTCTGAGTAGCAGAGAAAAATCCTTCAGGAGAGAAGCCATGAAGTGGCAACAACGTGTACGCGTCGCAACGGGTCTTAGTTGCTGGCAGATTATGTTGCATCTACTGGTCGTGGCAGTACTGGTGATGGGTTGGATGAGCGGCGCGCTGGTGCGCGTCGGATTAGGTTTGTGCGTGCTGTACGGCGTCACGTTAGTGTCGATGCTGTTTTTGCAGCGCCATCACGATGAGCGCTGGCGCGACGTCGGTGATTTCCTTGAGGAACTCACCACCACCTGGTACTTCGGTACCGCGGTGATCGTGCTGTGGCTGCTGTCGCGCGTGCTGCACAATAACCTGCTGCTGGCCCTCGCCGGGCTGGCAATACTGGCCGGTCCGGCGGTGGTTTCACTGCTGGCAAAAGATAAAAACAGATACGCTAAATCGTTCGGGCTACAACAAGGCGGCAACGCAGCGAATCCCCAGAAGCATAGATAACTATGTGACTGGGGGGAGCAAGGCGAGCCAGCACAGTTGTGGCTTGAACGATGACGAGTATTACGCGATCTTTCTTCGGAACATCGCATACGCCGCCGAGCCGGTGGTGGCCGCTATGACCAGTAGCGGCCACAAACTTCCCCACACGATTTCCAGACTCGCATCCTTCAAATAGATCTGCTTGGTGATATCGGTGAAATGACGAATCGGGTTCACCCACGTCAGGTTTTGTAGCCATACCGGCATATTTTCCACCGGCGAAACGTAGCCGGAGAGTAAAATCGCCGGCATCATAAAGACGAATACGCCGATAAACGCCTGCTGCTGCGTGGAGCACAGCGACGAAATCAGCAGTCCGAATCCTACCAGCGACAGACCGTAAACGATCATCGTGAAGTAAAACAGCAGCAGTGAGCCAGCGAAGGGAATCTGATAGGCCCAGATACCGATCCCCAGCACGATGGTCGCCTGCAGGGTGGCGACAATCAGCGCCGGGACCGCTTTACCGATAAAGATCTGCCAGGTTGCCAGCGGCGAGACCAGCAGCTGGTCGAGCGTCCCCTGTTCGCGCTCGCGGGCAACGGAGAGCGAGGTGACGATCATTACGCCGATGGTGGTGATCATGGCGATCAGCGACGGCACCACGAACCATTTGTAATCGAGATTCGGGTTATACCAGTTGCGTACCACCAGCTCGCTATTGTTCGGTTTGGCTTTGCCTTCCAGCAGGTCCTGCTGATAGCTTTTGACGATCTGCTGGAGGTAGTTGGCGGCAATTTGCGCGCTGTTGGAGTTGCGCCCGTCCAGCAGCAGCTGGAGCGGGGCGGTCTGGTTGGTGTCGAGGTTGCGCGAAAAATCCGCCGGGAAACGCACGACCAATAGCGCTTTTTGTTCATCGATGGTCGGTCTTATTTCCTGAGGGCTTTTCAGTAACAGCACGTGGGTGAAGGCTTTGGCGCGGGCAAAGCGCTGGGTCAGCTCCACGGCGTGCTTGCCGTTGTCTTCGTTATAGATAGCGATGGTGGCGTTTGTTACCTCCAGCGTGGCGGCAAAGGGGAACAGCAGCACCTGAATGAGCACCGGCATAATCAAAATCGCCCGCGTCTGCGGTTCACGCAACAGCGACTGTAGCTCTTTGCGGATTAACGTCCATAAGCGATGAAACATCTTATATTCTCTCTTTGTGAGCCCCGGATTGCGCTGCGCTTATCCGGGCTACCCGTTTGCCAGCCCTTGTACCGGGGGGCACGCAGGCAAATTAATCCAGACGCCGTTTGGTTTTCAGCCACGTCAGGCCGATAAACATCACCGCCGAGGCGATTAAAAACATCACGTTCACCAGCAGCACCACCGGGATGTTGCCCGCCAGAAACAGGCTTTGCAGGGTGCTGACAAAATAGCGCGCCGGGATCACGTAGGTCACCGCGCGGATTATCGCCGGCATGCTGTCTATCTGAAAAATAAACCCGGACAGCATAATTGAAGGCAGGAATGCGGCATTCAGCGCCACCTGCGCGGCGTTAAACTGGTTGCGGGTAATGGTGGAAATCAGCAGCCCCATTCCCAGGGTGCTCAGCAAAAACAGGCTGGTGATAAAAAACAGAATCACCAGCGAACCGCGAAAGGGCACGCCGAGAATAAACACCGCCACCAGCATACACAGCAGCATCGCCAGCATGCCGAGGAAATAGTAGGGGATCAGCTTGCACAGCAGCAGCTCGGCGCGGGTAATCTCGGTCGACAGCAGCGCCTCCATGGTGCCGCGCTCCCACTCGCGGGCCACCACCAGCGAGGTCAGGATCGCGCCGACTACCGTCATAATGATGGTAATCGCGCCGGGGATAATAAAATGCTGGCTGATCGCGGCCGGGTTAAACCAGTAGCGCGTCTGCACGTCGATTAGCGGCTCGAAGGTTTCGCCGCGATCTTCCGCCCGCTGCTGCTGCCAGATTTGCCAGATGCCTTCGACGTAGCCCTGGGCGAAGTTAGCGGTATTCGGTTCGCTGCCGTCGGTGATGAGCTGGATCGGCGCATCGTCGCCGGGGCGGGCCATCTTCTGGTCGAAGTCCACCGGCAGGGTTACCAGGGCGCGAATGCGTCCCGCCTGCATCATCTGCACCAGTTCCTGGCGGTTATCGCTGATGGTGGCGTCGATATAAGGGGAGCCGGTCATGGTATGGACAAAATCCAGCGCCTCTTCGCTCTGCTGCTCCAGCAGCACGCCCACCCGCAGCTTGCTGGAGTCGAGGTTAATCCCGTAGCCAAAGATAAACAGCAGCAGCAGGGGGATGACCACCGCAATCAGCCAGCTGCTGGGGTCGCGGACAATCTGCCGCGTCTCTTTCACGCACAGGGCGCGTACGCGCCGCCACGATAGCAGTTTAGCGCTCACCGGCGTTCTCCTTATCCCAGTCGTGAATGAGGGTGATAAACGCCTGCTCCATCGTCGGGTCAGGCTGTTCATCATCCGCCGCCAGCGCCTTCAGATCGTCCGGCGTGCCGCTGGCGATCAGTTTGCCGCGATAGACCAGGCCGATACGATCGCAATACTCCGCTTCATCCATAAAGTGGGTGGTGACCATCACCGTCACGCCTTTATCCACCATGCTGTTGATATGCAGCCAGAATTCGCGGCGGGTGAGGGGGTCGACCCCGGAAGTGGGTTCATCAAGAAACAGGATATCCGGCTCGTGCATCAACGAGCAGGCCAGCGCCAGGCGCTGCTTATAGCCGAGCGGCAGATTGTCGGCGGCCTGCCGGGCGATGCTTTTCAGGCCAAACGCCTCGCTCATGCTGGCGATTTTGTCGTTCTGCGCCCGTCCGCGCAGGCCGTAGACGCCGGAGAAGAAGCGCAGGTTCTGCTCAACGGAAAGGTTGCCGTAGAGCGAGAACTTCTGCGCCATATAGCCCAGATGCTGACGCGCCTTGCCGGAGCTGACTTTCAGGTCCATGCCCAGCACCAGCGCTTTCCCGGAGGTGGGGACCAGCAGGCCGCACATCATCTTAAACGTCGTGGACTTTCCCGCGCCGTTAGGCCCGAGGAGGCCGAAAATCTCCCCGCGTTTGACCTGAAAATCAACGTGGTCGGTGGCGGCAAAATCGCCGAATTTCTTGGTCAGGGTCTGCGCTTCAATCACCGTGTCCTCATGGGAGCCTTCCACGGTGTGGATAATGTTGCCCAGCGGCGATTCGGCAGTACCGGCGCCGCCCAGCAGGTCGATAAAGGCATCCTCGAAGCGCGGCGCGGTTTCGGCGACCTCCAGCGGCGGCATATCGCCAGCCTTCTGTACATCGCTGATGCTGGCCTCTTTTTTAAGGATCAGGCGTACCGATTTACCCTGAATCACGCCATCGCTGACCTGCGGCAGCTTCAGCGTACGCTGGAGGAGGCGGCGGTTATTCTCCCGGGCGCTGGAAACCAAAAAGCTGCGTCCGGCCATGGTCTGCGTCAGCTCTTTTGGCGCCCCCTGGTAGAGCAGCTGGCCCTCGTTCATCAACAGAACGTCCCGGCACTGCTCGGCCTCATCAAGATAAGAGGTGCTCCAGAGGATCAGCATTCCGTCGCCCGCCAGTTCGTGCACCATCTGCCACAGTTCGCGGCGGGAGATAGGGTCGACGCCGACGCCGGGTTCGTCCAGCAGCAGGACTCTCGGTTCGCCGACGAGGGTGCAGGCCAGGCCAAGTTTCTGCTTCATGCCGCCGGAAAGCTTGCCCGCCAGCCGGCCGGTAAAGGGGCCGAGGGAGGTAAACTCCAGCAGCCTGGCGAAGGTTTTTTCCCGCGCCTCGCCGGTCACGCTGCGCAGATCGGCGTAGAGCGTCAGGTTTTCCATCACCGTCAGATCTTCATACAGGCCGAATTTCTGCGGCATATAGCCGAGCACCGCATGCAGGGCGCTATCGTCGGCAATCGGGTCGAAGCCGATCACTTTTGCGCTGCCTGCGTCGGGCTTCAGCAGCCCGGCGAGCATGCGCATCAGGGTGGTTTTTCCGGCGCCATCCGGGCCCACCAGACCGGTCACATAGCCGGAGTGAATGGTGCAGTCCAGCGGCGCGACGGCCGGGCGATCCATGCCGGCAAAGCGCCGGGTCAGGCCGCTCAGCGTAATCACGTCCTCGCTCATTGGCCGTTTCCGTGACTGAAGGTGACGGTGACCGGCATCCCCTGGCGCAGCGCGTCGTCGGCATCAGTGACCACAATACGCAGGCGATAAACCAGATCGGTGCGCAGGTCCGGCGTTTCCACGGTTTTCGGCGTGAATTCAGCGGTAGGGGAGACGAAGCCGATTTTGCCGCGGTAGGGTTTATCCGGGCGACTATCGGTGTAAAGCAGCACTTCGCGACCCGGCTGGGCCTGACCGAGGTTTTTTTCATCGATATAGGCGCGCACCCACACCGGATGGGTTAACGATAACGTCATCACCGTGCCGCCAGCGCTGAGCATGCTGCCCGGCTCGACGGCGCGGGTCATCAGCGTCCCGTCGGACGGTGAGGTCAGCGTGGTATCGTACAGATCCAACTTCGCCTGCGCCAGCGCGGCCTGCGCCTGTTCAAGGCTGGCTTTGGCCTGGGCGATTTCCTGCGGACGATTACCGGCGCGGTACTGGCGCAGCTTATCCTGCGCGGACTTCAGCGTCGCCTGGGCCTGATCGCGCGATGAGCGGGCGTTTTCCAGGTCGTTAGCGGAGATGGCGCTGCTTTTGCGCAGCCCCAGCTGGCGCTGGTAAAAATTCTGCGCATAGTCGTAAGCGGCCTGCGCCTGGTTGACCGCGGCGGCGGCCTGGGCGATCTCTTCCGAGCGATACCCCGCCATCATCAGGTCGTACTGCGCCTGGGCGGTGGAAACGTTGGCCTGAGCCTGCTGCAGGGCATTCTCGTAGGGCGCGCGGTCCAGCTCGCCCAGGGTCTGCCCGGCTTTAATCGCATCGCCCTCGTCGACGCTGAGCGACGCCAGCCGCCCGCCCACGCGGAAGCTGAGGTTGACGGTACGAATATCCACGTTGCCATACAGCGTGAGCGCTTTCTGCTGGCTGCTCTGGTACCACCACCAGCCTCCGCCAATGACAGCGGCCAGCAGGAGAAGCAGCACAACGACGATGAGCGGTTTTTTCATGACTCCAGACTCCTTTGCGATAATCCTTCCAGAACGAAATCAATATGGCAGGTGATAACCTCAATAATTTGCGCGGTTTTGTCCCGATCGAACTCAGCCCAGCCCGCGCGGCGCAGCACCGTTTCCCTACCAAGGCGAAAAGCGAGAACTTCGCCCAGCAGCGCGTGGGTGTGGAGGACCATTTCCGTGCTGTCAGGGTTAAGGCCGGTATAGGCGGCGATTAAGCGGGTCAGGTAGCAGTGTAGCGGAGCAATCACCTGATCGTGGATGAGCCGGTAGGCCGGCGTTGGTGACAGCTGCTCGCGGGAGATAAATTTGCTCAAATTGACGGTGTCGTCCTGGGTCAGCAGCAAAATCATATTCTGGCAGGCGCCCAGTATCAGGGTGCGCATGGCGGCTTTATCCGGAACAGGCTCAGCGCACAGCGCTTCCGCCGCCTGCGCGTGGGGGCGGAAATTGTGCTCGATAAAATCGGCAATCCACTGGGCGCAGGCGAGATAGAGATCGTCCTTGGAACCAAAATAGTAGGTAATGGCGGCGATATTCTGCCCGGCCTGGGCGGCAATATCGCGGGTTGTGGCGTGCAGGCCGTATTCGCCAAACTGTGCGATTGCGGCGGCGATAAGCTGGCTTTTCGCCTGCTCGCCCTTACTGGTCGTGGGATTGGTTGTCATCGCGCGAGAAAAGTTAATCAATCGATTGATTAACTCTAGGCGCAGGTTGGCGGTTTGTCCACCGTTTGCTGCTAGATATGAAATCCTTCGCGACTCAGCTCTTCGGCAACCCAGGCAAAGAAGATCTTCACTTTCTCTTTTTGTTCATTCGGGTGCGGTAAAACGAAGTGATGCGCGTTAACCGGCATGCTGACGTCGCGGGTAAAGACGGGTTCCAGGTGGCGTTGGCTCACGCTCTGCCCGGCCAGCAAATTACTCTCAAGAATAATCCCCATTCCCATCCGGGCAGCCTCAATACTCATATAGGAGCGGTCAAAATTAAAAATAAAGTTTTTATTCCAGCCGCGAACCTTATGCCACGACAGCCAGTTGCTCCAGCCGATCAGCGTGCTATCGGAATGAATAAGGTCGCAGGCCAGCAGGTCTTCAATGGACTGAACGTCGCGGCCGGCTAAATAAGTCGATGAGCTAAAGGGGAGCACGCGTTCATTTTTTATGGTCTTGACCACCAGGGTTGGCCACTGTGAGAGCCCGTGGCGAATATCGATATCAATATTATCGCGGGAGAACTGGATGCTTTCATAAGAGCAGGTCAGGCTAATTTTAAGCTCCGGCCAGGCCTGGCGAAATTTATTCAGACGGGGCATCAGCCACAATAATCCAAAGCTCGGCGCGGAATGAATCCGTAAATAATCCTGGTGGATATCATTAATCACCTGGTTAGTGGCCTGACCAATAATATTTAACGCCCCGGAAACCTCTTTAAGGTATTTTTCGCCAATTGTGGTTAATACCATCCCTTTACTGCTACGGGAAAATATTTTTTTTCCCAGATACTGTTCCAGGCTGGCTATCTGATGACTTACCGCGGAGGCCGTAATATTAAGATTCTCTGCCGCCAGGTTCAGGCTGCCGGTATCAGCCACTTCAATAAAGGCCTGAATATTACGTAAGGATGGCATCGGCAAGCTTTTATTCTGCAGCGGCTGGTTCATGATTTCCTCCGGCGGGGGGAATAACGCAAGGCGGTTTTTTTACTCAAAAAGAAGGACGTCCAGCCGTTATCCCAGAAAATGATGGTCAGCATAGCACAGCCGGAAAATAAGTGATGGCGCAATCCGTGATGAAGTTAACAGTTTTAAATGCAAAACTCTCGAAAAAAATAATTGACAGGAATTTGAGTGCAGTCACGAAGCAAATTTTTCTCACGCGCAATTGAGCTTTTTTGAATACTCTTTCTTTTTGGGATTGTTATATTGCAACTACAGGCCTGATAACAGGGCGCGATGCGGTAAGGGTCGCGACAAAAAACATAAAAAAATAAAGAGGATACCCTATGTCACGTATAGATACTGTTGTCTGTACTGACGCCAGAAAAACAAAATATCGTTTCGTGGTTTTGACGATGATTTTCCTGGTGTATGCCATAAATTACGCCGACAGAACGAATATCGGTGCGGTACTGCCGTTCATTATTGACGAGTTTCATATCAACAACTTTGAGGCCGGGGCCATCGCCAGCATGTTTTTCCTCGGCTATGCGGTAAGTCAGATCCCGGCCGGTTTTTTTATTGCCAGACGCGGTACCCGGGGACTGGTCTCGCTGTCTATTTTCGGCTTTTCCGCTTTTACCTGGCTGATGGGCACCGTGAGCTCGGTATTTGGCCTGAAGATGGTGCGACTGGGGCTGGGGCTTAGCGAAGGGCCGTGCCCGGTGGGGCTGGCTTCAACCATTAATAACTGGTTCCCGCCGAAAGAGAAGGCCACGGCAACGGGCGTCTACATCGCCGCCACCATGTTTGCGCCGATAATCGTACCGCCGCTGGCGGTGTGGATCGCGGTTACCTGGGGCTGGCGATGGGTCTTTTTCTCCTTTGCGATACCGGGGATTGTGGCGGCGGTCGCGTGGTACCTGTTGGTTAAGTCAACGCCCGCGGAAAGCGGATTTGTTTCGCAACGCGAACTGGAAGAGATTAATGCCGGGCGTGAAACCGATAAAAACGCCGTCCGCGAAAATATATTAATTGCCGACCGCTTCACCTGGCTGGATAAAATTATTCGGGTGAAAAAGATGGCGCCTATCGATACGGCGAAAGGATTATTTACCTCGAAAAATATTCTTGGTGACTGTCTGGCCTATTTTATGATGGTCAGCGTGCTGTACGGGTTATTAACGTGGATCCCGCTGTATTTAGTGAAAGAGCGCGGTTTTGACGTGATGAGTATGGGCTTCGTGGCGAGTATGCCGTGCATCGGCGGCTTTATTGGCGCGATTGGTGGAGGCTGGATCTCGGATAAAGTGTTAGGCCGCCGGCGTAAACCCACCATGATGTTCACCGCGATTTCAACCGTGGTCATGATGCTCATTATGCTGAACATTCCAGCAAGCACCTTGGCGGTATGTATTGGATTATTCTTTGTCGGTTTTTGTTTGAATATTGGCTGGCCGGCTTTTACCGCCTACGGAATGGCCGTTTCGGACAGTAAAACCTATCCGATTGCCTCTTCTATTATTAATAGCGGCGGCAACCTTGGCGGCTTTGTCGCCCCGATGGCCGCCGGTTTTTTACTTGATCAGACCGGCAGCTTTAATTCTGTATTTACCTATTTTGGTATCTGCGCCGCAATAGGTCTGGTGGTGATTCTTTTCCTCGATGAGCCACAATAACGGCAATATTTCTGTTAATTAATATGACGTCATGTCATGGAGTGAAAATATGTTATTAAAAGATAAAGTCGCCATTATTACTGGCGCGGCCTCCGCACGCGGTTTGGGTTTTGCCACCGCCAAACTATTTGCCGAGAACGGCGCCAGCGTGGTCATTATCGACCTCAATGGCGAAGCCAGCAAAGCCGCTGCGGCGGCTCTGGGCGAAGGACACCTTGGTCTGGCAGCGAACGTCGCCGATGAAGTTCAGGTGCAGGCGGCAATCGAACAGATTCTGGCGAAATATGGCCGAGTCGATGTGCTGGTGAATAACGCCGGCATTACCCAGCCGCTGAAGCTGATGGAAATTAAGCGCGCCAATTATGACGCGGTGCTGGACGTCAGCCTGCGCGGCACGCTGCTGATGTCGCAGGCGGTTATTCCGGCGATGCGGGCGCAAAAATCGGGCAGCATTGTCTGTATCTCATCGGTTTCCGCCCAGCGCGGCGGCGGTATCTTCGGCGGCCCGCACTACAGCGCGGCAAAAGCCGGTGTGCTCGGCCTGGCGCGGGCGATGGCGCGCGAGCTTGGCCCGGATAACGTCCGCGTAAACTGCATCACGCCGGGGCTGATTCAGACCGATATTACCGCCGGCAAGCTGACCGACGACATGACGGCCAATATCCTCGCCGGGATCCCGATGAACCGTCTGGGCGATGCGGTGGATATCGCGCGCGCCGCCCTGTTCCTCGGCAGCGATCTCTCTTCCTACTCGACCGGTATCACCCTGGACGTGAACGGCGGCATGTTAATCCACTAAGCGAGGCAATCAGATGAAGATGACAGAAACACAACAAGTTGCCGCGGCGGCGTGGCGTATCCGTCGCTATGCCCTGCAAATGGGCGAAGTCCAGGGGCAGGGCTATATCGGCCAGGCATTAGGCTATGCGGATGTGCTGGCCACCGCCTTCAGCCACGCGATGCGCTACCGTCCGGCAGATCCACAGTGGGAAGGGCGTGACCGTTTTCTGCTCTCTCACGGTCATTACGCCATCGCCTATTATGCGGCGCTGCTGGAATCGGGAATTATCCCGGAAGAGGAGCTGGAGACCTACGGTTCCGACGACAGCCGCCTGCCGATGTCGGGCATGGCGACCTATACGCCTGGAATGGAGATGTCCGGTGGCTCGCTGGGGCAGGGGCTCTCCATCGCCGTCGGGATGGCGCTCGGTCTGAAGAAGAAGGGCAGCGCATCCTGGGTTTTTAACTCTATGTCGGATGGGGAGCTGGACGAAGGTTCAACCTGGGAAGCGGCGATGTCGGCGGCCCACTACGGCCTGACTAATCTGATTAACCTCGTTGACGTGAACAAACAGCAGGCGGACGGCGATTCGCGCAAAATTCTCGGCTTTGAGCCGCTGCATGAAAAATGGGCCGCCTTCGGCTGGTACGTGCAGCGCGTGGACGGTAACGATCTGGCGGCGGTGGTGGCCGCCTTTGATAACGCGAAAAATCATGCGGGCAACCAGCCGCGGGTCATTTTATGCGACACGCTGATGGGCAAAGGGGTGCCGTTCCTTGAAACCCGCGATAAGAACCATTTTATCCGCGTCGATGCCGACGAATGGCAAAAAGCGATTGCGGTGCTGGACGCCAACAAACCGGAAGGAGTGCTGTAATGAGCCAGAGTAAACCACGCTTAAAAACGTCGGCGATGATCGCCTCCATTGCTGATGAAGGTCAGGCGACCGTTTCCGCGCCGTTTGGCGTCGCGCTCTCGAAGCTGGCGGCCCAGCGCCCGGAAATCGTCGGTATGACCGCGGACCTGTCAAAGTATACCGATCTACATATTTTCGCCCAGGCCTTTCCGGATCGCTTCTTCCAGATGGGAATGGCGGAGCAGCTGCTGATGGGGGCCGCCGGGGGAATGGCGAAGGAGGGATTTATTCCCTTCGCCACCACCTATGCCGCTTTTGCCACCCGTCGCGCCTATGATTTTATCCATCAGGTGATTGCCGAAAAGCATCTGAACGTGAAGATCTGCGCGGCGCTGCCGGGCCTGACCACCGGCTACGGGCCGAGCCATCAGGCAACGGAAGATCTGGCGATTATGCGCGGCATTCCCGGCATGGTCATCGTCGATCCCTGCGATGCGCTGGAGATAGAGCAGGCGGTACCGGCGATTGCCGACCACGACGGTCCGGTATATATGCGTCTATTGCGCGGTAAGGTGCCGCTGGTGCTCGATAAATATGATTATCAGTTTGAGCTGGGCAAGGCGAAGCTGCTGGAGGACGGTAACGATGTACTGATTATCTCTTCCGGGCTGATGACCATGCGCGCCCTCGAGGCGGTTGAAAAACTGCGGGCCGATAATATCAGCGCGGCGGTGCTGCATGTCCCCACCATCAAACCGCTTGATGAAAAAACGATCGTTGCGCAGGCTTCGAAGCCCGGCCGTCTGGTGGTGACCGCGGAAAACCACACGTCGGTCGGCGGGCTGGGGGAGGCGGTTGCCGCGCTGCTGATGCGTAAAGGCGTACGCTGCGAGCTGGATACCGTCGGTTTGCCTGACGAATTCCTGCTGGCCGGCGCGCTTCCGACGCTGCACGACCGCTACGGCATCTCCACCGCGAAGATGGTCGAAAAAATTAAGTATCGCCTGCGTTAATCGCCTTCGCCGCCGCGTTCTGCGGCGGCGTTTCTCTGCTTTTGTTCGCGGTTTCCCCGTCGAGGCATTAAACGGGCTATTTCGGGGACGCCTGGCGCGAAGCGCCATCGCCGCTTCTCATCGACAGGACGGGGAACAGTGGTTTGTTAGCCGGAGGATTCTTTTCGGCAGATTTTATGCGGTTCGTCACAAAATCTGCTAGACTGCGCAGCTTCATGGCATTGTGGTTTTTGCCATCTCTTTCGCAATAATCTCCCTGAAAACTACGCCTGTGACGGGCCGGGGCGGTTCGGAGTTGTTATGTCTTTTGATTCCCTTGGCCTGAATCCTGAAATCCTGCGCGCCGTCGCTGAGCAGGGCTACGTTGAGCCAACCCCAATTCAGCAGCAGGCTATCCCGGCAGTATTACAGGGTCGCGATCTGATGGCCAGCGCTCAGACCGGTACCGGCAAAACGGCGGGATTTACGCTGCCGCTGCTTCAGCATCTGATCCAAAAGGAGCCGCATGCTAAAGGGCGTCGCCCGGTGCGTGCGCTGATCCTGACCCCAACGCGCGAGCTGGCGGCGCAAATTGGCGAGAACGTCCGTGATTACAGCAAATACCTCAACGTTCGCTCGCTGGTGGTGTTCGGCGGCGTGAGCATTAATCCGCAGATGATGAAGCTGCGCAGCGGCGTCGATATCCTGGTGGCAACGCCGGGTCGTCTGCTGGATCTTGAACATCAGAACGCCGTGAGCCTCGACAAAGTCGAAGTGCTGGTGCTGGACGAAGCCGACCGTATGCTGGATATGGGCTTTATTCACGATATTCGCCGGGTGCTGGCGAAGCTGCCGGCCAGACGTCAGAACCTGCTGTTCTCCGCAACCTTCTCCGATGACATTAAATCGCTGGCGGAAAAGCTGCTGCATAACCCGCTGGAGATCGAAGTCGCCCGCCGCAACACCGCCTCTGAGCAGGTGAGCCAGCTGGTGCATTTTGTCGATAAAAAGCGCAAACGCGAGCTGCTGTCGCAGATGATCGGTGAAGGTAACTGGCAGCAGGTGCTGGTCTTTACCCGCACCAAGCACGGCGCAAACCATCTGGCGGAACAGCTCAATAAAGACGGCATCCGCAGCGCCGCTATTCACGGCAACAAGAGCCAGGGCGCGCGTACCCGCGCATTGGCTGACTTTAAATCCGGCGGCATTCGCGTACTGGTGGCCACCGATATCGCCGCGCGCGGTCTGGATATTGAAGAGCTGCCGCACGTGGTGAACTACGAGCTGCCAAACGTACCGGAAGACTATGTGCACCGTATCGGTCGTACCGGGCGCGCCGCGGCAACGGGTGAAGCGCTGTCGCTGGTTTGCGTTGATGAACATAAACTGCTGCATGATATCGAACGCTTGCTGAAAAAAGAGATCCCGCGTATTGCCCTGGCGGGCTACGAGCCGGATCCATCGATTAAAGCCGAGCCGATTCAGAACGGTCGTCAGCAGCAGCGCGGCGGCGGTCGCGGTGGCCAGAGTCAGGGCCGCGGTGGCCAGGGGCAAGGTCGCGGTCAGCAGTCCGCTCCGCGTCGTACCGATGGCGAAGCGTCGAAAGCGCGAACTCAGGACGGTAAGCCTCCTCGCCGTCGTCGCCCGCGTAAACCCGCCGCGGCGGAGTAACACTATCCCGTCACTCCTGTGGCGAGTGTCGCAATCGCGCGGCTAAGCCACTGATGGGTTGTCCGGGTAAGACTCCTTACCCGGACGCGCTTCGCTCAGCATAACCTCGAGCGTGATTCCAGTTTGCTCAGAAAGACGTTCCTTCCGACGGCTAAAAAATGGCACAATAGTGGCTGTTTATACAGTATTCAGGTTTTCTCATGGCTTTGACCGCAGCGCTGAAAGCGCAAATCGCCGCCTGGTATAAGGCGCTTCAGGAACAAATCCCTGACTTTATTCCCCGTCCTCCGCAGCGGCAGATGATTGCCGATGTGGCGAAGACGCTCGCCGGGGAAGAGGGGCGACATCTGGCGATAGAAGCCCCGACCGGCGTCGGCAAAACCTTGTCATACCTGATTCCCGGCATCGCCATTGCCCGTGAAGAACAAAAAACGCTGGTGGTCAGTACCGCCAACGTTGCTCTGCAGGACCAAATCTACAGTAAAGACCTGCCGCTGCTGCGCAAAATCATTCCCGACCTGCGATTTACCGCCGCCTTTGGCCGCGGGCGCTACGTCTGCCCGCGTAACCTGGCCGCGCTTGCCAGCACCGAGCCAACGCAGCAGGATTTACTGGCCTTTCTTGATGACGAACTCACGCCTAACAACCAGGCGGAACAGAAGCTGTGCGCGACGCTGAAAGCGGACCTTGATAGCTACAAATGGGACGGCCTGCGCGATCATACCGATAAAAATGTGGATGATTCATTATGGAGCCGCCTGAGCACCGATAAAGCCAGCTGCCTGAACCGCAACTGCCACTATTATCGCGAATGTCCGTTTTTTGTCGCCCGCCGGGAAATCCAGGAAGCAGAAGTGGTGGTGGCGAACCATGCGCTGGTGATGGCGGCGATGGAAAGCGAAGCGGTGCTGCCGGAACCGAAGCATCTGCTGCTGGTGCTGGATGAAGGCCACCATCTTCCGGAGGTGGCCCGCGATGCGCTGGAAATGAGCGCGGAAATCACCGCCCCCTGGTACCGCCTGCAGCTGGATCTTTTTACGAAGCTGGTCGCGACCTGCATGGAGCAGTTTCGCCCTAAAACCACGCCGCCGCTGGCGAATCCCGAGCGTCTGAATGGGCATTGCGAGGAGCTCTATGAGCTTATCTCCTCCCTGAATAATATCCTCAATCTGTACATGCCGGCCGGGCAGGAGGCGGAGCACCGCTTCCCGATGGGGGAGCTGCCGCAGGAAGTGATGGAGATTTGCCAGCGGCTGGCGAAGCTCACCGAAACGCTGCGCGGTCTGGCGGAGCTGTTCCTTAACGATCTGGGCGAAAAAACCGGCAGTCACGACGTGGTGCGTTTGCACCGGGTTCTGCTGCAGATGAACCGAGCGCTGGGGATGTTTGAAAGCCAAAGTAAACTGTGGCGGCTGGCATCGCTGGCGCAGTCCTCCGGCGCGCCGGTGACCAAATGGGTCACCCGCGACCTGCGGGATGGCCAGATGCATATCTGGTTCCACTGCGTGGGGATCCGCGTCAGCGATCAGCTGGAGAGGCTGCTGTGGCGCAGCGTCCCGCATATCGTCGTTACCTCTGCGACGCTACGCTCGCTTAATAGCTTTTCGCGTCTGCAGGAGATGAGCGGGCTGAAAGAGAAAGCGGGAGACCGCTTTGTGGCGCTGGATTCGCCCTTTAATCACGTCGAACAGGGTAAAATCGTCATTCCGCAGATGCATTATGAACCTCTTATCGATAACGAAGAGCAGCATATTGCCGAGATGGCCGCCTATTTCCGGGAACAGGTTGAGAGCAAAAAGCATCTCGGCATGCTGGTACTCTTCGCCAGCGGAAGAGCGATGCAGCGGTTTCTCGAACAGGTTACCGATCTGCGCCTGCTGCTGCTGGTTCAGGGGGATAAGCCTCGCTACCGGCTGGTCGAGCTGCATCGTAAACGCGTTGAAGGCGGCGAGCGCAGCGTACTGGTTGGGCTGCAATCCTTCGCGGAAGGCCTGGATTTAAAAGGCGAACTGTTAAGCCAGGTGCATATCCACAAGATCGCTTTCCCGCCGATTGACAGCCCGGTGGTGATCACCGAAGGCGAATGGCTCAAAAGCCTCAACCGCTATCCGTTCGAAGTTCAGAGCCTGCCCAGCGCGTCATTCAACCTGATTCAACAGGTTGGCCGCCTGATCCGTAGCCATAGCTGCTGGGGAGAGGTGGTAATTTATGATAAACGCCTGTTGACCAAAAACTACGGTAAGCGTTTATTGAATGCATTACCCATATTTCCGATAGAGCAGCCAGCCGTCCCTGAGGTTATAGTAAAAACTAAAACAAAACAGACGCGTCGCAAACGGCGTTAGCGGTGCAATGTCGACGCGGTGAGACGCTCAGAGGAGCCTGCAATGGACTACAGCAAGATCGTTAAAGAAGTCGGGCGCGGAAAAAACCACGCTCGCGACCTGGACGTGGAAACGGCCCGCGCGCTCTACTCGCGGATGCTTAACGGCGAGGTGCCTGACCTTGAGCTCGGCGGCATTCTTATTGCCCTGCGCATCAAGGGCGAAGGTGAAGCGGAGATGAAGGGCTTCTATGAAGCGATGCAGGAGCACACCATTAAGCTGACGCCGCCGGTCGGCAAGCCGATGCCGATTGTGATCCCCAGCTATAACGGCGCGCGTAAACAGGCTAACCTGACGCCGCTGCTGGCCGTCCTGCTGCATAAGCTCGGCTTCCCGGTTATCGTTCACGGCGTGAGCCACGATCCCACCCGCGTGCTGACGGAAACCATTTTTGACCTGATGGGGATCCCGGCAACGCTTCACGCGGGCCAGGCACAGGCGCGGTTAGATAGTCACCAGCCGGTTTACGTTCCGGTCGGCGTATTTTGTCCGCCGCTGGAAAAACAGCTGGCGATGCGCTGGCGCATGGGCGTGCGTAACAGCGCACACACCCTGGCCAAGCTGGCGACGCCGTTTGCCGAAGATGCGGCGCTGCGCCTGTCGAGCGTTTCTCACCCTGAGTACGTCGGTCGGGTCGCGAAATTTTTTGCCGGGATCGGCGGCCGGGCGCTGCTGATGCACGGTACCGAAGGCGAGGTTTACGCTAACCCGCAGCGCTGCCCGCAGATTAGCCTGATTGATGAGACCGGTACGCGGGTGGTTAACGAGCGTCAGGATGGCGCCGCTGCGCAGGCAGTCGCCCTGCCGGAGTCAAAAGATCCCGAAGTGACCGCGCGCTGGATCGAGCGCTGTATGGTCGGGAGCGAACCGCTGCCGTCATCGTTGAAAATTCAGCTGGCCTGCTGTCTTTTGGCCACCGGCGTGGTCTTGTCTCTGGAGCAGGGGCTGGCGAAGGTGGCTGAGAGCTGGTAACCCTATCGCCGGATCGCAGGCAAAAAAAAGCCCGTCCAGTGGCATGGACGGGCAAGGCAAGGGTATTAAAGGATCTTACAGGGTTAAAACAGTGGCATTACAGGGTGTTGCTGTTGCTACAGGGATAACTGACGATTATTTATAGATAACCGCAGTACCGCTCAGTTTGTTGTTGCTGTTAGCGGAGGTAATGCTATAGCCGGTTGCACCAGCGGCCTCGGCTTTTTCAGCCAGTTTAGCTTCCAGTCCATCCAGCGTCGTCGCGCCTTCAGCGGAAACCACACCAATTTTGTTCATGCTCTCTGCCTGAGCCGATGTCACCGGCTGAGCGGCGAACGCGCCGAAAGACAGAGCGGAAAGGGCGATAGCGGCGGCAGCATATTTGATGTTTTTCATAGTTAATCTCTCGCAGGTTGTTCTGTATAGGGGACGATGTTCCGTCGATGTGATAAGTATCACGGTTTTTAGTGGGAGATAAAATCGAAGGAAATTAACAGTCTTCATCTAATTTTTTGAACGACTATTAATTTATTGAATATTAATAAATTATTTTAGCCGGCGGCGGCGAAACAGGTCGGGGCGGCGAACGGGGGGCTGGAAGGGCACATTTTGCCACGCCGTTTGCCAAAAAACGTGCGCGAAAAGATAACGCGATGTGCGTAATGAACGGTAAATATTGGTCAGCGAAGCTGGCTATCCTTGGAGCCTCTGCGATTATATCCTGAAAATGTATTGTTATGTAAATCTTTCTCCTGTTGGCATTTTACGCAGTATTTCACCCCCGCCACCGCCCGTCGGCGCGCCTCAGGAATCGGCTCCCCGCATTCTTCACAAAATTTGTTGCTTTCCCCCGATGACAGTTCGTTTCGCGCCCGAGCTATCGCGTCGTTGATGGTGCTGTCGATCTGTTCCTGCACCGCGTCATCATTCGCCCAGCCTGATGCCATAGTTCACCTCGCTATCTCGCCTCTCTTTAGTATAGAGAATATGGGGATAAAAAATGACCAGACAAGGCTCAGATCTCTGACCATTCGCGCAGCAGGTTATGGTACAGATTAAGCAGAGACAGGACTTCGTCACTTTCGCCGTGGCGGCTTTTTAATTTCTGAATATTGCCATCCAGTTCAAACAGCATACTGCGGCGTTTATCGTCGCGGATCATTGACTGAACCCACAAGAACGAGGAGACGCGAACGCCTGAGGTCACCGGAGTGACGCAGTGCAGGCTGCTTGAAGGATAGAGCACCAGGTCCCCGGCAGGGAGCTTAACCGAATGCTGTCCGTAGGTATCGTTCACGACCAGCTCACCGCCTTCGTAGCTCTCCGGGGGGCTTAAAAAGAGCGTGGCGGAAAGATCGGTGCGCATCCAGCCTCCCTGCGCCTGGCTGCGTACCGCGCCGTCGACGTGGAAACCATAAGTTTCGCTCTGCTGATAACGATTAAACAGCGGGCTGGAAATCGCTTTCGGCAGTGCGGCGGCAAAAAACAGCGAGCTGCGATTCAGCGCCGCCAGTACGTTGCCCTGAAGTTCGCCGTAAAGATTGCTGTGGGTATCAACCTGCTGGTTATTTTTGACCTGGGCGCCCAGATCGCCGGTCGTCACGCGCCCGTCGACCCATTCCGCCTGCTGCAGCTGAGCGATAAAATCGTCCACTTCCTGAGAGCTGAGAACGGCGGGAATATGATACATCATCGTTTTATCTCCGGAGAAAACGGGGCGTAGCCGCCCCGGGGTGGATCAGAAGTGCATATTGGCGGTGAGCACGAAGGTTCGCGGTTCGCCCGGGTGATAACGGTAGCCGCTCTTGTTAATCGAGGCGACATAGTCGGTATCAAACAGGTTGTAGACGTTCAGCTGCAGGTCGAGATTACGGTTAATGCGATAGCCGACTTTGGCATCGGCCACCCAGTAGCCTTCGGTATAGGAAGGCGTGCCGACCGCACCGTCGCTGCCGCGATGCATGCTGCCGACGTATCGCGCGCCGGCGCCGACGGCGATCGCATCGGTGGCCTGATACTGGCTCCAGAGGGTGAACGCGTGCTCTGGCGTATACGGCAGCGCGCTGGTGCCATCCTGGGCGGTATTCGCGCCTTCACGAACGCTGGCGTGCTGTTGGGTATAGCCGCCAATAACCTGCCAGTCGGGCGTGATATTACCGGCCAGAGAGATCTCATAGCCTTCAACGCGCTTCTTACCGTACTGCGAATAGCTGCCGTCGTCGTTCTGCTCGACTTCGTTTTCAATATCGGTGCGGAAGAGGGCGGCGGTCAGCAGCAGGCGCTTATCCATCAGCTCCCACTTGGTGCCGACTTCGCTGGTTTTGGCCTTCTGCGGTTTAAAGTCGGTTCGGTTGGCGCTGCTGCCGGTGCCGCTTTGCGCGAGGGTGAAGTTGCTCCCTCCCGGCGGCTGCTGGGAGACAGCGTAGTTGACGTAGAGGTTGCCGTTATCGGTCAGGTGGTACAGCGCGCCGGCCTTCCAGTTAACCAGGTTACCGCTGGTTGAGGTATCGACGGTGGTGACGGGGGTATTTTTCGCAACTCCGGTCGGGCAGGCGATGGCGCCGCGTCCGGTACCGCCGCACAGGCTGGCGCTATCGTATTTGGTCTGGTAGTTATCCAGACGGATCCCGCCGTTAAGTTCGACGTCCTGGGTTATCTGCAGCGTATCGAAAGCATAGACGCCGACGGTATCCGTCTGTCCGTTAGCGTTGGCGCCGCTGCGGTTCAGGCCGCCGATGGAGATATCGCTGTTCGGATGATAAATATTCACCGCCGGAGGCGTGAGCGGATATACTCCGTAGTTGGTCTGGGTTTCGCGGGTAAATTCCACACCGGTGCTGACGTCATGACCGATGGCCCCGGTATAGAACGTCGACGTCAGGTTAGTCTGGTTGGTCAGGATCTTGTTGCTAATGTCTTTGGTATTCGCCAGGCGCGACCAGGTCCAGGTGCCGACATCGTTGGGGTTTGGCTGAGTGATGTTTGACGCGCCGCCCATCACCGCAGTCATCAGGTAATCCTGCTTCACGCGAGACCAGCGGGTGGTGTTGCGAATCGTCGTCGTGTCGCTCAGGTCGTGCTCGAAGCGCATCGTCACGGTATCGGTTGTGGAATCATCGTAGTCGGAGTCGGTGCCGTAGAAGTTGCTGGTGGCGACCTTGCCGGAGTGATTCAGCGCCGAGGTGCTGGCTCCAGGGGCGGAATAGCCCGGCAGACCGATGGTGGGAATGCCGCCGTCGGGCGTGTTGTGCTGGGTTACGTGCAGATAGTTAAGATACAGGCGGTTGTCGGTGCCGAGGCCAAATGCGGCCGATGGCGCGACGCCGTAACGCTCGTTTTTCACCTTGTCCCGGCCCGCATCGTGGGTTTTCTCGCCCATCAGATTCAGACGCACCGCGCTGGTTTCGCCAATGGCCTCGTTAATATCCAGGGTGCCGCGTCGGAACCAGGCGCTGCCCGCGCTGGCGGAGGCGTCGATGCCGGAATCGAGGCGCGGCTGTTTGCTGATCATATTGATTGAACCGGTCGGCGCGCTGCGTCCGTAGTCGGAGCCTGAAGGTCCCTTGATGACTTCGATCTGCTCGGTATTAAAAGTATCGCGGCTGACGCTGCCGATATCGCGGATGCCGTCGACGTAAATGCTGTTGGAAGTGTCCGCCCCGCGCATGTAAATCGCGTCGCCGGTCGTCGAGTTGCCGTTTTCGCCGGCAAAGAAAGCGCCGACGCCGGGAACGTTTTTCAGCGCGTCGGTGAGGTTAGTGACGCCCTGGTCCTTCATCACCTGCTCAGAGACCACGCTAACCGTCCGCGTCGTGTCGGCGATCGGGCGTGAAAATTTAGGATCGGCGGAGCGGGTCGGCGCGTACAGCGATGGCGTCTGCGCTTCGACCACCAGCGTTTCGCCGCTATTTTTTTCAGTGCTATCCGCGGCAAGCAGCTGGCCGGTCGGGGAAAGACTCAGGCATAAGCCGGTGAAGAGAGTGAGCGAGTGAAAACTGCTGAACGGCAAATTGTTATTTTTTTCCATATCAATAAGTGACTTATAATTTTAATTAGGCCATAACGACCGCAGACGAAGCGTTGCTTCGCCCCGACCACTGCAGGTGATTTTTTACAAAAGCAATGAGTTTGATAATGATTGTGATAATCATTATCAAACAACAGGCGAATTTCTATCACTCATTTATAAAAAAATAAATACATTTATTTACATTGGCTGCATTTTTTCTACATAAAGGCGCGCCGGGCAGGCGAGGTTGTTGCGCGAAAATGGCATTCAGCTACCCGGCCTGGAAAACGGCGCTAGTACAGGCCGGGTGGGAGGGTTAGCGGGCGTCCGGACGAACGAGGTCAAAGCGCAGGCTTTCATCAATGCCATAATAGGCGCTGGGGCCTCCGGCGCGCAGAATCGGCTGGGCTTTGGCGGTCTGGTAAATTCCGTCTTCCAGCAGCGATTCATCGATATGCACCGCCACCACTTCGCCCAGCACCAGCCAGGTGTCAACCGCTCGTCCTTCTGCGGTTGTTAACTGGATGCATTGTGAAAGGCGACACTCGAAGTTTACCGGGCTTTCGGCGACCCGCGGCGCGCTGACGATGCGGCTGGGAGCGGCAGTCAGCCCGGCGCGGATGAATTCATCTTCATTATGGGGAAGGGTGGCGGAGGTTTCGTTCATCGCGACCGCCAGAGGCCGGGTGGCCAGATTCCAGACGAACTCTTTAGTCTCAGCGATATTCTGTACGCTATCTTTCCAGCCGCTGCTGGCAAAACCAATAATCGGCGGCCGATAGTTAAAGCAGTTGAAAAAACTGTACGGCGCGAGGTTACGCTGGCCGCTGTTATCAAGGGAGGCTATCCAGCCGATGGGGCGCGGCCCGATAATGGCGTTAAGCGGGTCGTGCGGCAGACCGTGTCCGTGCGAAGGTTGGTAGAAATACATACGACACCCGTGACAAAAAAAGAGATAACCAGACTCACTTATTTACCGCGCCGCCGTCAACGGGTATCTTACGCGGCTGTTCAAAGGAGATTGCCATGAAAGCCCAGAAACCGGGGTTACACCCGCGTAACCGTCACCAACAACGCTACGACCTGCCCGCGCTGTGCCAGGCCCACCCTAAGCTCCAGGGCTTTATCACCCTTAACCCGGTGGGTGAGCAGACCATCGACTTTGCCAATCCGCTGGCGGTGAAGGCGCTGAATAAAGCGCTGCTGGCGCACTTCTACGCGGTGAAACACTGGGATATTCCCGACGGCTTTCTCTGCCCGCCGGTGCCGGGCAGGGCGGACTACATCCATCATCTCGCCGATCTGCTGGCGCTGGATAGCGGGACGATCCCGGCCAACGCCAGCATTCTCGATATTGGCGTTGGCGCAAACTGCATCTATCCGCTCATTGGCGTGCACGAGTACGGCTGGCGTTTTACCGGCAGCGAAGTGAACGCCGACGCGTTCGCCAGCGCCCAGGCTATCGTCAACGGCAATCCCGGCCTTACTCGCCAGATCCGCCTGCGTCGTCAAAAAGACGCCAAAGCGATTCTGACCGGCATTATTCATAAAAATGAGACCTACGACGCGACCCTGTGCAACCCGCCGTTCCATGATTCCGCCGCCAGCGCGCAGGCGGGCGGTGAGCGTAAACGTCGCAACCTGGGACTGGGCGAGGAGAGCGTGCTGAACTTTGGCGGCCAGCAGCAGGAGCTGTGGTGCGAAGGGGGCGAGGTTGCGTTTATTACGCAGATGATTGCGGAGAGCCAGCAGTTTGGCCGTCAGGTGAAGTGGTTTACCTCCCTGGTTTCTCGCGGCGACAATTTGCCGCCGCTCTACCGTGCGCTGACCGACGTCGGCGCGGTGAAAGTAGTGAAAAAAGAGATGGCCCAGGGAAATAAGCAGAGCCGCTTTATCGCCTGGACCTTTATGGACGAAGCCAAACGTCGCCGCGCTTTATAACGTGGGCTCGGCGGGTGCCGGCGGTCCCGCCGGTGCCGGCATCGGCAGAACCTGGTAAGTTTGTACCGGCGCCCGCACGCCCGCGAGGTCAAAATGCCTTTTCACCTGAGTGTCGAGGGCGAACCTTACCGTCCACTGCTTCAACGGCAGGGTGGTAAAGGTGACGCGCAGGGTGAAGGCAGTATTGCTTAAGCCCACCAATCCTGCGAAAGAGGGCTCGCCAATGATCAGCCCGCGAATCTCTTCCTGCGCCATCACTTCCGCGACCGCGTCTTTCAGCGCCTGGTTGGCCTTATCCAGATCCTCCTGTCGATCAACGTCATAGTTGGCCACCACCGAGCCGATCCCGCGCACGAAGTTGGCGAAGGTGGTTATCGAAGACCACGGAATAATGTGATAAGCGCCAGTATCCTGGCGTACGCCGACGGAGCGAATCGACATGCGTTCTACCGTCCCGGTTAACGGCCCGATGGTCACCAGATCGCCGGTATTCATGCCGTTCTCAAACTGGATGAAAATCCCGGTAATAATATCTTTAACCAGGGTTTGCGCGCCGAACGAAATCGCAAGGCCCAGCGCGCCGGCGCCGGCCAGCAGCGGGGCAATGTTCACGCCCACTTCCGAAAGCAGGATCATGATAGTAATGGTGCTAATGACCACTGCCAGCGCGTTGCGAAACAGCGTCAGCAGCGTTCGGGCGCGGGCGCTGGGCAGCGGGCGGCCGTGAATATCCGATGCCAGCCGGTTCTCAATCAGGCTGGCGAGCAGCGTCCAGCCAATTGCCGAGAAGAAGAGGATCAGCGCGATACGAATCAGCACATCGACCGCTTTTTGCCCGCTGCCGTTATGCATCCACTGCCAAAAATCGAACAGCCCCCACGCGCTGAGCAGCAGCATGATCGCCACGCAGACCGTCAGGATACGCGCGGCTTTCAGCGACGCGGAGATCCAGCCGTTCAGCCGTTTTTGCAGTTCGGGGTAGTTGCGCTGGGTTTCCGGCGACAGGGTGATGGTTTTCGCAATCCAGCGCGACAGAATACCGGAGACCAGCGCGGCAGCGCCGATGATGGCCAGGCTGCGCAGCGTCGCGCCCATCATAAATTTCAGGCTGTTGCCGGGGTCGAACAGGGAGAAGAAAAACAGCACGATAAAATAGGCGCAGGCCAGCCAGTGCCAGATCAGCGCAAAGGCGCGGATAAACAGGCTAAAGAAGGCCAGCGAGCGGTCGGCGAGATGGATAAGCCCTTGGGTAATCAATTTCTTATTGTGAAATATCAGGTACAGCGCCCACAGCGTAATGCACAGCATAATCACCACGTTGGCCAGCGCTCCGAACTGTACGTTGACCTGGTTGGAGATAATCGGCACCGCGACGATGAGCCCGTAGCCAATCAGGCTGCTCAGCGCGCTGAGACGCAGGTTCCAGTATTTCGCCGCTTCATCGCTGAGGTTGAACGGGCGTAGCTCCGGGATGCGGGGGCAAAAAATAAGCCGCAGAATGGCCTTGAAAAATTCAATCAGCGCGAAGGCGTTGAGAAACAGGCTTTGTTGAAAGGCGATGGTGGGATTGTTACCGTTCAGGCGGTCGCTTAAAAGCTGGCCCACGAAGAGCGTGAGCGCCAGCAGAAGCAGGTCAAAAATAAACGCGCCGGCGATCGTTGCAGGTAGCTGAAGCCAGTTGCTGCGGTCGCGGTTTTTATGCCGTCCCCAGTGGCCCATTTTGCGATACAGCGGCAGGGCCGCCAGGCGTACCAGCCACCAGAACGCAAAGACCAGGCCCGCCAGCAGCAGGAAATGCCAGGCGGCGTTGGTGAAAGTCTGAGAATTAAACGCTTTGTGCGGAGAGCCGGTGATGTTGCGCCACAGCTGGGAGAAGCGCGAAGAGAGCTGCTCTCCGTATTCGCGGCTGATGTGGGTTACGTTCTCCAGCACCGTGGTCTCGTCTTTTATTTCCGGCGGCGTCAGCTTCGGCGTACTGTCCGGCGGCGGCGTGGCGGCGGCTTTCCGCAGCTGCTCGATAAGCTCCTGACGGGCGTCGGCGTTTTCAAGCACGTCGGCCAGCGCGCCGTAGGCCGCTTTCTTCTGCGCCAGATCGGGTTCACTACTGCTGGACGGGTCCGCTGTGGTTGCCGGAACGCCTGGCAGCGTCGCGGCCCATAGCGGAGCGGTGAAGAGTAGGGCAAGCAGTAACAAAATCCGCGGCACAGGCACCTCCATTGCATCTCAAACCAATAAGTATAGAAGATGAGATCCGCAGAGCGAGGTTGGGATGATTCTGGAAAGCGGCTCTCCCGCGAAGGGAGAGCCGGGGGATGTATTTTACCAGCTGTATCGGACGTTGAGGCTGCCGTTAAGGTCGTCGTAATGATTGCTGCCTTTCTGACCCGTCACCATTCCTGTTACGCTCCACTGATTATTGAGATTCACCTCAATTCCCGCTTTGAGTTCGGCGCGATTTGCCGGTAAATCCATCTGAACGTCAGCATGATTAAATGCAACGGAGATATCATCATTGGTATGCAACCAGTTGACTTCAGCAAAGGGTTGAATGACAGAGGTGCGATTTTTATATAGCTTGCCATCCACGCGCAGACCGAGGCGGGAGGCCCAGCTGCTGCTGCTTTGCCCATCAATTCGCGTTCTTCCTTTGTCGATAACGGTATCAGCAGAATAATTCTGCCAGATGATTTGCGCCTGTGGCGTCAGGCTAATCTGATGTCCCTCTTTCAGAGGGATGTCGTATCGATATCCCGCTTCCAGCGAGGCCGTATGGGTGTGGGAATCATAGTCCGTTGAGCCAATATCCCCGTTTTTCACTGTGTTACTATACATCCCGTACTGGTACCAGCTGTCAATGTATAGCCCTCGGTGCGTTTGGGAATCGGCAAACCAGGTCGAGTAAATGCCTACGTTGTACCCGGAAACGTTGCCGCTGGCTGACAGTTGACTGCCATCCATACCTCGATTACCGGTACTGTCAGTATCGGCATTGATATAGCTGCCCATAATGCCTGTGACCAGGCTTTGTTCACCGTTATCCCAGGCGAGTATGTCCCCGCCTATCTGGATTTGAGAGTAGTTGTTGTTAATATCAACGTTGCCGCTAACGGCCTGGGAATCGGCACGTCCAGCTTTAAACCGCATCCACATATTGCCATTAGCGGTACGAAGCTGACTGCCTTCGCGATCGTAAAGCGTTTGCATTTGCAAATTGCGCACCATCCACTGATTACCAAGATATGCCCCTATATCAGCGCGATATTGATGCGAACCTGATGGGGTGGTATCGCTATGGTTACCCTCATCGGGTTTCACCGGGTCGATATTGCCGTTGTTGCCGTCATCAGGCTTAACCGGGTCGACGCTGCCGTTGTTGCCTTCATCAGGCTTAACCGGGTCGACGTTGCCGTTATTGCCGTCATCAGGCTTAACCGGGTCGACGTTGCCGTTGTTGCCGTCATCAGGTTTAGGATCTACAGGTGTGTTTGATTGCGAGCGTAGATACCAGTCTCCGGTATCCTTGTACAAACGGTATTCATACAAGCCAATTTGGACCTGATTTCCCTGGGTGAAGACACCGTTTGAATTTCCTGAAATATCAATTAATTCAATGCCTTTATTCGTCAATTCACCCTTGCCATCCACGTTAGTGATATACACGGTAGAATTACCGTTTGAATCACCGGAGATCGTCAGTTTATCGGTTAACGAGTTATCGCCACCTAACCGGGTGTTGAAAAAGAGGTTGCCGTTATTACCGGTATAGTCGCCATTGATGATCAGGTTGTTGCCAACCTCTCCGCTTTTGCTCATGGCAAGATTGCCGCTATTAAAGACGTTACCATTAACAATGCCGCTACCGCCGAAACGAGCTGCTGATGCGATGTTAATTTTTTGCTTACTTCCAGCGGAGCCAATTATTCCACTGTTTTCCAGCCATAAGGTGCCCTCTTTAACGTGAGTATCACCGCTGTAGGTATTGGCCGCGGAGAGAATCAACGTACCGTCGCCCAGTTTAGTCAGTGATTTCCCATCCCAGCCGCTGCTATTGGTTGAAGCCAGCGTATTTGTGACATCATCGAGATGATTATTTACTGTAAATTCGCCGTTCGCTGCACTTAGCGTAAAGGTTCCGTGCGCATCGGTTGCGGCATTGTGTTTATCTGCATACCAGGAAAGTGCAGTGACTAACTCATATTGCGCTTTGTTATCAGGATTAATTCGTCCATCTATGGTTAAAAAGTCGGTTTCTTTCGCATCTATTCCGGCAACGGTGAAATTATTGAAGTCTCCGTTGATTTCATTTTCTGCGCTAATAAGCGTAAATGTGTACGGCGTGGTTATTAATGAATTATTAATATTACCGATGCCACTAATATTCAACGCCCCATTAAGGCTGCTGTAGCTTGTGACAATAACCGGTTCACCAACGCTGCGATCCAATTGTATGTTGAGTACGCTGCTGTCGGTGAGCATTAATTTCGCTGCATAAAGAGAACCTGAAGCAGTATTGAGATTAATGATGCCAGCGTTGGTAAGATTGCCGATAGCGGAATCACCGCGAACATTCCAGAGGCTGGTTTTGTCCAGGTCGACCGTGACATTGCTGTTTCCGGCCTGAACGGCACCGCTCAGGGTACTGTCATTTTCGGCACGGAATATAACGTTATTCCAGTTGTTATCATTAACCGTCAGCAGATTTGCAGCACTGACGTTTTGCAGATTATCAACGGTAATATCTGCGGCACCTGCATTGACATAAAATGCACTCCCGTCCTTTGCTGTGGCGGTAACGCTGCCGCCGGTGATATTTAGCGAATTGACCTCATCGTCGTAATAAGCATATGACGAATCCAGATAATAGGCCGCGCTATCGCCAGTTATCTGGCTATTGGTTAATGATGCCGATGCCGAATTCCAGCTTTTGTCCAGTAATACACCAGATGCTCTATTACTGAACACATTTAGATCATCACCCGAAAGTGTTCCTTTGTCACTGATTCTGAGTCCATGGGCATATTTTCCCTGAGTTTCTATCGATATCTGCTTCAATTCAACATCTGAATGGTAAACATCGATTCCGTTAGCATTATTTCCAATGGTTTTAATGCTTCCGCCCGTTACCGTAATATGACTGCCTTCCCGGGAGTATATTCCGGCAGCAATAGAACCTGAGGTTAATATGTCGACATCATTAAGTAATATTTTGGCAAAATATGCATAGGTTGCATGAGCCTCGTTACCTGAGGTTTCCAGGTGAGAATTATTTAGGGTGGTTTGGCTTGTATTGTCAGCTTCTAATCCATAAGCAAATTCACCGTGAGTCAGTACGTTAATATTATCCAGATGGACATTCGCGTTATCCAACGCAATTCCATAGCCACGATCGCCAGACGTGGTCACTTTACTGTTTACTAAGTGAATATCACCACTGTTGGTAAACAGTCCCAAAGCGTTATCACCTTTAGTTGATATATTGACATTGCTGAGTTGCAAAAGAATATTGCTGCTGTTTCTGACTCCATCAGAGTAGTTTCCGCTAGTCTGTATGCTGCTATCACTCATGCTGATATTTCCACGTGAGAATAATCCATAAGACCACTCACCCGAGGTAGATATTGTGACGCTGTTCAGGTTGATTTGGCTATCCACATACCCAGAATAGATACCATTAGCATAATCACCTGTTGTTGTAATACTGCCACCTGTAGTATTGATAGAGCCATTGAAGCTTGCTGACAAGCCGTCAGAATTGTTACCCGAGGTTAAAATCGTCACGTCTTTCAGCGTAACTACGCTGTTGTTATAGGATGTCACTCCATGTGAATATATTCCTGCAGTGGCTACGCTACCGCCTGTCATTGTAACATGAGCGCCTTTGTTGGCTGATAGCGCAGTACTCCAGTCACCTGCCGATGAAACAGATACGTTATCGAGGTCAATGATGCTTTCTGATGAAGATGCAAGGACGCTGGTTGCTGAATATCCTTCAGTGATGATACTGCCGTCCGTCAGCGCAATTTTTCCACCATCATAGGCAATCAGACCGCCAGCCCGGTCCCCTGCTGTCGTAATCGTGACATCATTGAGGGTGGCTATGCTGTTAACATCAGAAGTAGATACTGCAAACGAATTTTCACCTTGGGTAGCGATTGAACCGCCGCTGAGGGATATCTGGGCTCCTGAAACTGCGGTCACCGCCGATGAGCTATTGCCCGCGGTGAGTATTGACCAACCCTGATTATCAAGCGTTAGGCTACTATTGGCTCCGTCAATGTATATGCCATTAGTTTGCGAACCTGAGGTCCTGATCGTGACTACACCCTCGTCACTGATAACAATTTCCTCATTACCCCAACCCCATGCTGAGATTGCAGTTGTTCCTCTGCTATTGGGGTCGTGGTTGCTGGAAAGATAGGTTCCGCTTAATTTATATTCACCAGAATTATAAGTTGTAAAAGTGCGGTCTTCCGCCAGGGCGACGCCAGACACGCATAAAAATGATGCCGCCAGAACGTTGATTCGGGTATGGCTGAGAAGGCGTCCATTACTGCTGGCAAATTCCGGCGCGACGACAAACATATTACGTGTAGCGCTCCAGACGATATTAAAGCTTCGGTTCATAGTTCATCATTCCCTAATAAACGGTGCGGCTAAGAAAAGCTGTTTAGCTATAGAAGCATGATATTTTTACTTTTTATTGTGAAATGATTTTGTTTTTGATGCTCATCACAAAAAGAATATGAATGCTTTTACGTCATGCTGAACTGAAGAGGGGGGAGTCGGTGGAGAATGCAGGAGTGAAAAGTTTATAAAGGGATAATTATTGGCGAAGAGCAGACTTCATATATCCACGGTGTAAATAATAGCTATTCAATGACTCTTGATGTGGATGAGTTTAATAACTCCGGGTTATTATGTTTAATAAGAATAATATCAATTGATCCCTTGCACGTTTATCTTTCTTAACAGGAGAGGAGACTTTCTCAACGCAGTGATTCTGGAAAGCGGCTCTCCCGCGAAGGGAGAGCCGGGGGGCATCAGGCTACGTGCTGCAAAAACTCGCGCAGGCGCGGGCTGGGCGGGTTATTCACCAGCATCTGCGGATCGCCATCTTCCGCAATGCGCCCTTTATCGATAAAGATCAGGCGCGACGCCACTTTTTCGGCGAAGCCGATTTCGTGGGTAACGATAACCATGGTCATGCCTTCTTCGGCCAGATCCTGCATAACTTTCAGTACTTCATGACGCAGTTCAGGGTCAAGCGCGGAAGTCGGCTCATCAAACAGCATCATTTTGGGTTTAACCGCCAGCGCCCGGGCAATGGCCACGCGCTGCTGCTGTCCGCCTGAAAGCTCAGAAGGATAGTGGTGCGCACGTTCCGCGAGGCCCACTTTCTCCAGCAGGTCTTTCGCCAGTTTTTCCGCCGCCGCTTTATTGGTACCGCGAACGCGCAGCGGGCCGAACATCACGTTTTCCAGGGCCGTCAGGTGCGGGAACAGATAAAACTGCTGGAACACCATCCCGGCTTCCTGACGAATCAGCCGCTCGTCAACCTTCGGGTCGTTGACCTTCAGACCGTCGACGATCAGATCGCCGCTGGTAATCTCTTCAAGTTTGTTAATACAGCGCAGCAGGGTCGATTTACCGGAACCGGACGGCCCGATAATCACCACGACTTCGCCCTGGTTGATCTTCAGATCGATATCATGCAGCACCTTGGTTGGGCCAAAATGCTTGGAAACGTTTTTAAATTCAATCACAGGATTTTCATCCTTCTTTCAAGACGACGCAGAACAAAGCTCAGCACCAGGGTGATGATCAGGTAGATAACCGCAACGGCGCTCCAGATCTCCAGCGCGCGGAAGTTACCGGCAATAATTTCCTGACCCTGACGGGTCAGTTCGGCCACGCCGATGACGATAAACAGCGAGGTATCTTTGATGCTGATAATCCACTGGTTGCCCAGCGGCGGCAGCATACGGCGCAGCGCCAGCGGCAGGATCACGTAGCGGATAGTTTCGCGACGAGAAAGGCCCAGCGCGAGGCCGGCTTCCCGGAAGCCTTTATGGATCGACAGCACCGCGCCGCGGGTGATTTCCGCAATATAGGCGCCGGAGTTGATCATAATAGTCACCACCGCCGCCGAGAACGGGTCGATGCGTAAATCGCTAAACGCCATCGGCAGGGCGAAGTAGATGAACATGACCTGCACCACAATTGGGGTGCCGCGGATGATTTCGATAAAGACCAGCGCGATGTGGTTGGCAATCCAGCCGCCGAAACAGCGGGCGAAACCGGCCACCAGACCGATTATCAGACCGCCGACCAGGCCGAGGACCGAAATCCACAGCGTCATTTTGGCGCCTTCCAGTAAAATTGGGATGGCGGGCCAGATGGCACTCCAGTCAAACTGCATAATGTGTTCCTGTTACCGTGTCGAAAACAGAGGAAAACCCCCTGAGAAAACTATTCAGGCCTGCTGACGGGTAGCCCGGAGAGCTCCAGGTCTACCAGACCACAGCAGGCCTGGAAGAGAGTATCGCTAATTATTATTTGGGTTCAGTACCGAACCATTTTTTATAAATTTCGTTGTAAGTGCCGTTCTCACGCAGCGTTTTCAGCGCGCCGTTCACTTTTTCACGCAGCTCGTCGCTGCCTTTCGGGAAGGCGATACCGTAGTTTTGCGCTTCCAGCGAGTCGCCTACCGCTTTGAACTTGCCGTTACCCGCAGTTTTGATGAAGTAAAGGATGTTTGGCGTATCGTGCAGAACCGCATCAGCGCGACCGGTACCCAGTTCCATATAGGCGTTATCGATGTTCGGGAACTGGCGCAGATCTTTGGTTTTGATATTGGCTTTCGCGTAATCAACGGAGCCGGTGCCGCCCTTCACGGCAACCACTTTACCGTTCAGATCTTTGACATCTTTAATATCGTTATTATTCGCGTTAACCATGACCAGCAGGCCGCTTTTGTAGTAGCCGTCAGAGAAGTCGATCGCTTTTTTACGTTCGTCGGTGATGGTGATCCCCGCCAGCGCGAGATCGATGTTTTTGGTCTGCAGCGCCGGAATGATACCGCTGAAGTCCATTGGCTTCAGGGTGTAGTCAAGCTTCAGCTCTTTCGCAATGGCAGCCCACAGGTCAACGTCGAAACCGACATACTTATCGCCCTGTTTAAATTCGAACGGTACAAACGCCGTGTCGGTCGCGACAACCAGTGTTTTATCAGCGGCGTGAGAAGAAACCGCAAAAGCCAGGGTCAGTGCAGCCAGTGAAACTTTAAATACAGACTTCATAGCATTTCCTTTTATATCCACGGGACGATCCCCTGCGAGAACGAGTTGCCTTATGAAAAAATCATGCCACTTTTACAACCTGTTGTTTTATAACAAGCAGGAAGGCGCCTGTTGCACAATTTTGATAACGGATAACGTTAAATGCACCGATATGGGGCGCCGTTTTGGTGCGTCATAAAGGCATCGCATAACAAGAGCATTTTTAACGCAAACCCTGATGTTAAAACAATCTCGGCGTAACGATTGTGTGAGGTGATTATTACAATTGATTTACTTTTGCGCGTATTTTGTACATTCTCATGCACTGTAGTGGTGCGCTGCGGGGAAGTGGAAAGAAAAAAGCCGCCAGCGTGGCTGACGGCAGTTGGCCTTACTCGATATTGGCTTCGATGAACCACAGGAATTTATCCAGGTCGCGGGAAGCGGCGGTAAAGATATCAGCGGTATCTTCATCTTTGGCTTCATCGATGGCTTTACGCACATCGTTGGCGACGATCGCATAGCGGTCGGCCAGCTCTTTCAGATGGTCCTGGACGCTATGGATATCCAGCGGGTAGCTTTTCAGCGGGCTTTTGCTGTTGATGACCTGAGTCGTACCCAGCGCTACGCCACCAAGCTGTACGGCACGTTCTGCCATCGTATCAAGGTGGTCGACGAGCGCAGTGCGGAAGCCGTCCAGCATCTCATGAACGGCAATAAAGTTTGCACCGCGCATATTCCAGTGAGCCTGTTTGGTAATCAAAGACAGGTCAATGAACTGGATCACCTGGCGATTCAGCAGCTCAACGGTCGCTTTCTTCGCGCTATCAGCGACGTCGTTACGGGTATAGAGCAGATTCGTTGCTTTAGTTTTAACCAGTTTTGCGGTACTCATAGTGTCATATCCTCTTGATATTTGTACTCGTCATACTTCAAATTCGAATTATTCGGAGCGTCTCATCCCAATAACTTGCGGAATTAAGTATAGCAACGGATTTGAGCTTTGCAGCGGCGGTAGTCTCTATCGGTCTGATAGCGCAGGGCTGTTAGTCAGGAAAAATAGTCTATAAATTAAGGAGATGATTGATTTTCTCGTCAATCAGCTCCTTTTCGCTAGCTGATGTCGACCTTTTGTATCTTCGTTTCCCGACGCATCGTCAGCGTGGATCCCATCGAGGCAAGAATAATCGCCCCCAGCGCCAGCGTTTGGGTCGCGGTTAGCGTTTCGCCAAGAAACACCATTCCGGAAAGCGCGGCGAGAGCCGGCTCCATGCTCATCAGGGTGCCAAAGGTCTTGCTGGGCATGCGGGTCAAGGCAACCATTTCCAGAGAGTAGGGCAGCGCGGTCGATAAAATGGCGATCCCCAGTCCCGGCAGCAGCAGCCCCCACTGAAAGAGCGTATCGCTGGCCTGGATCATCCCCATCGGGACGAAGACCACCGCAGCGATCAGCGACCCCATAGCGACCGTTGCGGGGCCATGCTCTTCGCCGGCGCGCTGGCCGGTCAGAATGTAGACCGCCCAGCAGGCGCCAGCGCCGAGGGCCAGCAGCGCGCCAATGGGATCGATCTGCGCCACGCTTTGCCCCAGCGGCAGCAGAAACCAGAGCCCGAGCACCGCCAGCGCCACCCAGACGAAATCGAGAGGGCGACGGGAGCCAAAGAGCGCCACCGCCAGGGGGCCGGTAAATTCCAGCGCGACGGCGACGCCTAGCGGAATGCGTTGAATCGATAAATAGAACAGGTAGTTCATCGCACCGAGCGACAGGCCGTAGAAGAGCAGCGGCAGGCGCTGCTCCGGGGCAAAGCGCAGGCGCCAGGGTTTGAAGATAACCACCAGGATGAAGGTGCCGAGCGCGAGGCGCAGGGCGGTAACGCCTGGCGCACCCACCAGCGGGAAGAGTGACTTGGCCAGCGAGGCGCCACTCTGGATCGAAATCATGGCAATTAAAATAACCAGTATCGGCAACCATGCCGGTACTTTGCGGGACGAGCCGGGCATCCTTTCTCCTGTCAATTTTGTCAAATGCGGTAAAGGTTCCAGTGTAAATGAATTACCCCGCGCCGGTTGAGCTAATGTTGAAAAAAAGGGGTGTAAAAGCAGTACAATAGCGCTGGGTTGAAGATAATTTCACCAGAAGATTAGGAATAATCTGGATACACGTCTGGCGCTTTATGAGCCTTAATAGGAGTATATTTGTAAAAAAGGTTTGTTTTCCAGTTTGTTATAGAAACGTAGAAACCTTTAGTTACATGAAAAAGTACGTTAGACAATGTAAAGTGAAAAGAGTTTCCCAAAAGTTTTTGTTATATTTAATGCTTAGGACTTATTAGAAACACATTTGAGGTGGTTATGAATAAAATTGCACGTTTTTCAGCACTGGCCGTTGTTCTGGCTGCATCCGTAGGTACCACTGCTTTCGCTGCGACTTCTACCGTTACCGGTGGCTACGCGCAGAGCGACATGCAGGGTGAAGCGAACAAAGCAGGCGGTTTCAACCTGAAGTACCGCTACGAGCAAGACAACAACCCGCTGGGTGTTATCGGTTCTTTCACCTACACCGAAAAAGATCGTTCTGAGTCTGGCGTTTACAAAAAAGGTCAGTACTACGGCATCACCGCAGGTCCGGCTTACCGTCTGAATGACTGGGCGAGCATCTACGGCGTAGTGGGTGTTGGTTACGGTAAATTCCAGGACAACAGCTACCCGAACAAATCTGACATGAGCGACTACGGTTTCTCTTACGGTGCTGGTCTGCAGTTCAACCCGATCGAAAACGTTGCTCTGGACTTCTCCTACGAGCAGTCTCGCATTCGTAACGTTGACGTTGGCACCTGGATTGCTGGCGTAGGTTACCGCTTCTAATCACTCCGGTGATATAAAAAATCCGCCTCAAGGGGCGGATTTTTTTTGCCTGCGGTTCACGCGACTCTGTTAATTGACGGTAAACGCGTCGGTACCCAGATGGGTATAGTCCACTTTCTTTAGCTGGAAGTTAGTGATGTAGATGGGGCCGGCCTTCTGTTCCGAGATAAAACGATAGCGCGGGACAATCTCCTGAGCGCTGATGCCGGTCCACTGTGAAAAGAAGCTGAGGAAGTCGTTGGCGGACCGCCGCGCTTTAATGACCTTATGCGCTTTATCATCGCTGGAGATCACCATAAAGGGGACCTGGAAATTCTGCTGGTACTTATCGTCGTGCGCCAGATACTGCACCTCTTTCCCGCGCTCTTTAAAAGCCAGACCGTGATCGGAAAAATAGGTCATCGAGAAGGTTTCGCCCGAGTTTTGTAGCTGAGTATAAAGATCGCTCAGCAGCGTATCGGTTTGCGTCATGGTGTAGAGATAGCAGGAGGTCTCTTTCGACTGAACAAAAACCGCGTATTTCCCTTTGGTGCGGTCGCAGGCCTGCGGATGCGAACCCATCAAATGCAGGACAATCAGCTGCGGCTGGGTGCGACGGGTGGCAAGCACCTGCGCGGTCAACTTTAATAGCTGCTCATCCTGAGTGTTTTTATTGGCCTCGAAATCGCCGTTCTTGAGGAACTGAACTTCGTCCGCGCGTTTGGCGATGCTGGCAATTGCCGTATCGTATTCGCCAATTTGCCCCTGATTCGAGAACCACCAGGTCTGAAAACCGGCGCGGTTGGCGAGGGTGACAAAGTTATCCTGAAACTGCGGTTTATCATCGACCACCCGGTTGAGGGTTAAACCGAGCGATTTCTGCGTTGAACCGCTGGCGGCAACGTAGTCATTGAACAGATAGCCTTTTACCGAGCTGGCGAACGGGGTGTTGTCCCAGTGGCCGCCAAAGGCGCCGAGCGCATCGCGACGCGCGCTCTCGCCGATCACCACCACATACAGATGATATTTGGGCTTTACCGCCAGCACGTGCCAGCTGTCTTTCATATTCGCCAGCTGCGCCATTCGCGCCTGCTCATCCAGCACTTCATTATTATTCACCACCACGTCTTTAACGAAGCGTACGGCGGGGTAGCCGGTGTCGATAACCTTAAAGACGCCGCCCCAGGCGAGGTTTTGCACCGGCTGGAGAAAGAAAATAGCGGTGCAGAACAGCAGCCCCAGCGTCTCCATTTTCCCCCATCGCGCCGACGCGTCCGGCTTGCGCCGTACGGCAATCACGCCGAGCGCAAAGATAAACACGGCCAGCAGATAGTTGTACCACGGGAAAATGGTCAGGATCTCGGTGGACTCTTCGATGTTTGTGGCATGCAGCGCCAGCAGCGTGTTGAAATTGGGCGCGCCGTAGGCCTGGCCGAAAGGATAGTACATGGCCGCCAGCAGCGAATAGGCGCCGATCGCCACTTTTTGCGCGCGCGGAAAGCTGCGCCACAGCAGATGCAGCACGCAGGTAAAAGCAACGGTATAGAGCAGGCTAAAGTCGTAGCCCAGCGCCAGGTTAATAAACAGCGATTGTAAAAAGTAGAATCCTGTCCATGGGTTCAGTACCAGTCCGCGGGCGACCAGCGTTTCTTTCAGCGTGACATTCATAGTAAACAATCAAAAAAGAGCCATGTGCGTCCCCTGGCATCAAGGGGTAAAACCTGCTGGACAGTGCGTGAAGAGGGTCTCTGCGAGCCGCAGTAGTGGCAGGGCTGACAAAAGATAGGGCTTGCAAATGTTAAGGTCAACTATCCATAACGGATTGTTTTGGGAGAAAGCTTACAAAACTTGAAAAAAGTTGCTGAAGCGCTGAGTAATCAGCCAGTGTGGCAGGGAAATATGACAAAAAAATGAAGCGGCGTACCGCGACGCCGCATTAGTTGTTGGGTTTATCCTGCTGGGGCTTGCCGTTGATCAGATCGCACAGCATACCGACAAGCATTAACCGTACTTTAAAAGGAGAATGGGTAAACACGTTTAAACACCTCTTGAATTCATTCATCTCGACCTCCTGTAACTTCGTCCTTCACTCCTTGAAGGATGTGTGTATTACATACAGATATAGCACAGGCTATATTTTATAGCTATGGCTAAAACGTTAATTTTTTGTTCTCTGTGCGCGATCCATTACAATAGGGATCCTTTTATATGATGCTTGATGCGTCACAGGAATGAGGAAGCACAATGAACCGTCGCGCAGGTAAGCCAATAACAAAAAAAGTGACGCAGCTAGTGAATGTCGAAGAACACGTTGAGGGGTTTCGTCAGGTGCGCGAGGCGCATCGTCGGGAGCTGATTGATGACTACGTGGAGCTGATCTCCGATCTGATTATGGAAGTGGGGGAAGCCCGTCAGGTGGACATGGCCGCGCGTCTTGGGGTGTCGCAGCCAACGGTTGCGAAAATGTTAAAACGACTGGCCAGCGTCGGGCTGATCGAACAGATCCCATGGCGGGGGATCTTTTTAACCCCGGAAGGTGAGAAGCTGGCGCATGAAAGCCGCGAACGCCACCAGATCGTCGAAAACTTTTTACTGGTGATCGGCGTTAGCCCGGAAATTGCGCGTCGCGACGCCGAAGGCATGGAGCACCACGTCAGCGAAGAGACGCTGGCGATGTTTAAACAGTTTACCCTCAAGCAGGGGTCACCGGGAGAATGAACCTCGTCTTTGTTCAGTCGCTAATCCGCGACCGTTTTTTGCATCTGCTGCTGATCGTCGGCGTTGTTTTAAGCTTTTTTGTTCCGTTTGCCCCTGCAGGCTGGCTACACGCCATTGACTGGCATACGATTATCACCCTTAGCGGGCTGATGCTACTGACCAAAGGTATTGAACTGAGCGGCTATTTTGACGTAATAGGTCGCAAAATGGCGCGCCGCTTTGTGACCGAGCGCCAGCTGGCCATCTTTATGGTGCTGGCGGCCGCGCTGCTATCCACCTTCTTAACCAACGACGTGGCGCTGTTCATCGTCGTGCCGCTCACGCTGACTCTGAAAAAATGGTGCGCCATCCCGACAAGCCGTCTCATCATTTTTGAAGCGCTGGCGGTGAACGCCGGGTCGTTGTTAACGCCCATCGGTAACCCGCAAAACATTCTTCTCTGGGGGCGCTCGGGCCTCTCCTTTCCGGCCTTTATCGGCCAGATGCTGCCGCTGGCGGCAGCGATGATGCTCACCCTGCTGGCGCTGTGCTGGTTCTGTTTCCCCGCGAAGCGTCTCGACTATCAGAGTAGCGACAGGGCGCCCTCCTGGCGGCCAAAGCTGGTCTGGAGCTGCCTGGCGTTCTATGGGGTCTTTTTGACCGCCTTAGAGCTGAAGCAGGAGCTGTGGGGACTGGCGCTGATCGCGCTGGGTTTTTTGCTGCTGGCGCGGGCGGTCATTATCCACGTCGACTGGACGCTGCTGCTGGTCTTCATGGCGATGTTTATTGACGTTCACCTGTTGACCCAGCTACCGGCTCTCCAGCATGCGCTTAACGGCGTCGGCCAGCTCTCGGCAGGCGGATTGTGGCTGACGTCGATTGGCCTGTCGCAGTTTATCAGCAACGTCCCGGCGACCATTTTGCTGCTCAATTACGTTCCACCATCGGTGCTGCTGGCCTGGGCGGTAAACGTCGGCGGGTTCGGCCTGCTGCCGGGCTCTCTGGCAAACCTGATTGCGCTGCGCATGGCTGGCGATCGCCGTATCTGGTGGCGTTTCCATATCTACTCTCTGCCCATGCTGCTGTGGGCCGCGCTGGTGGGGTACGGATTGCTGCAGCTCTGATTTTCAGAGAATTGGGCAAGAAACGGACAGAAACGCCACATTCGCGCTCTCCTTTTCCGGGGTATAACTTTATTCACGATGGTGAATCACCCTGATTGAAGGAGAGTCCTATGCGTTATCAAAAACTGGGCCATACCGGCCTTTTTGTCTCTGAGCTGTGCCTCGGCACCATGACCTTCGGCGGCGAAGGCGGCCTGTGGGGGAAAGTGGGGCAGCTGCGCCAGGCGGAGGCAGAGCAGCTGGTGGGCAGCGCGCTGGATGCGGGCATCAACTTCATCGACACCGCTGACGTCTATTCAGAAGGGCGCTCGGAAGAGATTACCGGCCAGGCGCTGAAGAATCTGAAAGTGCCGCGTGAAAACGTCGTCGTGGCGACCAAAGTGTTTGGCGAAACCGGCACCGCAGGCGTGAACTCGCGCGGCAGTTCGCGCTATCACATCATCGGCAGCGTGAAGGAGAGCCTGCGTCGCCTGCAGCTCGATCATATCGATCTCTATCAACTCCATGGCTTCGATCCGGCGACCCCGATCGAAGAGACGCTGTATGCGCTGGATAACCTGGTGCAGCACGGGCACGTCCGCTATATCGGCGTGTCGAACTGGGCGGCATGGCAGATAGTCAAAGCGCTGGGCATTTCCGAACGTCTGGGGCTGGCGCGTTTTGCCTCGTTGCAGGCTTACTACACCCTTGCCGGACGGGATCTGGAGCGCGAGCTGGTGCCGATGATGCAGAGCGAAGGCCTGGGCCTGATGGTCTGGAGCCCGCTGGCGGGAGGGCTGCTCAGCGGTAAGTACGATCGCGATGGGCACTCGGCGAGCGGCGGCCGCCGTCAGGAGTTTGATTTCCCGCCGGTGAACAAAGCGCGGGCTTTTGACTGCATTGATGTGATGCGCGAGATTGCCGATGCGAAGGGCGTTTCGGTGGCGCAAATCGCGCTGGCCTGGCTGCTGCATCAGCCGGCGGTAAGCAGCGTGATTATTGGCGCAAAGCGCGCTGAGCAGCTCGCCGATAACCTTGCGGCGACCAGCATTGCCCTGAATGATGATGAACTGGCGCGGCTTGACGCGGTCAGCGCGCTGCCGCGAGAGTATCCGGGCTGGATGCTCGAGCGCCAGGGCGAATACCGCCGCGACCAGCTCGCCCAGCAGTAACTTCCTCTCTTGCAGCCGGATCGTCTGTTTCGCGATCCGGTTTTTTTATCCGTTGCGCTCACAAAACGCGATCCTGGACTTTGCCTGACGGGAGAATTTCGTTTATATGACTAGTCATAAAATTAATATGACTAGTCATAGGTGCGAGCGATGAACAGAACACTACCGGCAGATTTTTTATGGGGTAACTCGGTTTCCAGTATGCAAACCGAAGGGGCGTGGAATGAGGGCGGGAAAGGGATGTCGGTTTACGATATCCGCCAGCCGGCGGAATTTGCGTCCGACTGGAAGGTGGCAACCGACTCGTACCACCGCTACCGGGAAGACTTCGACCTGATGCAGGATTTGGGCATGAACTGCTACCGCTTCCAGATTGCCTGGAGCCGCGTTTGCCCGGAAGGCGACGGTGAGTTCAATGAAGAAGGTATCGCCTTTTATAACCAGTTTATCGATGAACTGCTTGCCCGCGGCATTGAGCCGATGATCTGCCTCTATCACTTCGATATGCCGCTGTCGCTGGCTGAACGCTACAACGGTTTTACCGACCGTCGGGTGATGGAAGCCTTTATTCGTTACGGGCAGAAGATGATCGACTGCTTTGGCGACAAGGTGAAGTGGTGGCTGACCTTTAATGAACAGAATCTCTACCACATGCCGGACGCGTTTCTGATTTCAGGCTATATGCGCGGCGAGAAGACCCTGCGCGAGCTGTATCAGATCCAGCACCACGTGATGATGGCCCACGTGCACCTGACGCAGTATCTGCACCAGGCGAAGCCGCAGTGCCTGATGGGCGGCATGCTGGCCCACGCGCTGGTCTATCCGGCGACCTGCAAACCGCGCGATATCCTTTGCGCCCAGCAGCTCGATGAGTTTTTAAACCAGAACCTGCTGCGCGCCTTCGCCGGAGAGGGCTACAGCCCGGAGGTCATGCACGTTGTCGCCCGTGAAGGCTTTGCGGATATCTACCGCGCAGAGGATCTGGCGCTGATGGCGCAGGTTAAAATCGACTATCTGGCCTTTAGCTACTACGCCAGCAAGGCGCTGGATAGCGACCCGATCCCGCCGGGCACGCCGGTGAACCACTACATGCAGTTTGGCGATAAAAAGAATGACTTTCTACAGGCCACCGAGTGGGGCTGGCAGATTGACCCGCTGGGCTTTCGCACCATCATTACCCGCTACTACAACGACTGGCGTCTGCCGGTATTCCCGATTGAAAACGGCATCGGGGTGATTGAGTCCTGGGACGGCGAAAATCCGGTCGCTGACGATTACCGCATCGCCTATCATCGCGACCATATCAACGCCATGAAAGAGGCGATGTTTGAGGACGGCGCGCGGGTGATTGGCTATCTGGGCTGGGGGTTAATCGACATTCTCAGTTCGCAGGGCGATATGCGCAAGCGCTACGGGGTTGTCTACGTGAACCGTGAAAACCACGACCTTAAGGACCTTAAGCGCGTCCCGAAGAAAAGCTATGCCTGGCTGAAGCGGGCCATCCGCAGTCACGGCGAAGAGATGTAGCGGCGCCTCGCGCGGGCAGATGGTATATTCTGCCCGCCAGCCACTATCAGACACGTAAAAGGATCCGGGAATGACGGCCAAATATCTGAGTATCGCGCGGGAAATCAAAAAACGTATTATCAGCCGGCAGTATCCCGCCAGCGCGCCGTTACCCGACCAGTTCGCCTTAGCGGCGGAGTTCAGCACCAGCAGGATGACCATCCAGCAGGCGATGCGCCAGCTGATTGTCGAAGGCCTTATCTACACCCGTAAGGGGCAGGGAACCTTCGTGCGCAAAAACTTCCTCCAGCTTTCGCAGTGGGAGCTGCCCGGCAGCGACTATTTTGGCGCCACCAAAACCTGGGAGCATGTAGGGGAAGTGACCAGCCGGGTGATTCGCTTCGAGCTGCGTTTTCCGTCGGAAAAAGAGCAAAGCTCGTTGCTGATTGACGCCGATGCCCCGGTCTATGATTTTGTCCGCCTGCGGCTGCTCAACGAGGAACCCGTGTCGCTGGACCTCACCGTGATGCCCGTTGCGCTGGTGCCCGGACTGAATAAAACGCATCTCGAAAGCTCGGTATTTCGCTACGTGCAGGAGACGCTGGGGCTGAAGATGATGGGATCGTATCGGGTGGTGCGGGCGATGAAACCGCAGGCGCTGGACAGGGAGCATCTCAACTGCGAAGCGAGCGACCCGGTGCTGGAGGTGGAGCAGGTGATCTATCTGGAGGACGGTACGCCGCTGGAGTATGCCCATTGCCACTATCGCTACGACCACGGCGGAATTATTCTGGTCAATAACGGATAAAAAAATGGCGGGCACCGGGCCCGCCACTCTGCGCGATGCGTTTTAGTTCAGACGCACCGGCATACCGGAACGGTTCTGGATCGCCTGATCGACCACGCTCTGGTCTACGTCAGTCTGGCTGGTAATCGCCTGTACTGATTTGGTCAGGTTAATCGGCACGATTTCGCCGCCCTGGAACTGCTCTTCCGTGGTGGACAGCGGGTTGTGAACTTCAATGAAGCGGCTGCCGTCAGGCTCGGTAGTGGCTTTTACCGGCTCATCGATAAACTCAACGCGGGTGCCGACCGGCACGTTTTCAAACAGGAATTTGATATCGTCATTACGCAGACGCACGCAGCCGTGGCTGACGCGCAGGCCGATGCCGAAGTTAGCGTTGGTACCGTGAATAGCGTACAGGCGGCCGATATACAGCGCGTACAGGCCCATCGGGTTATCAGGGCCGGCAGGAACAACGGCCGGCAGCGGTTCACCGGCTGCGGCATATTCAGCGTGCATTTTGGCGGTAGGCGTCCAGGTCGGACCGGCTTTTTTACGCTCAACTTTCGTCACCCAGTTGATCGGCGTGTCTTTGCCTAACTGGCCGATACCGATCGGCAGCACGATGACGGTGTTGGTGCCTTTCGGATAGTAGTAGAGGCGCATTTCCGCGCTGTTGATGACGATACCTTCATGCACGGTGTCCGGCAGGATCAGCTGCTGCGGGATATTCAGCACGGTGCCGCCTTTCGGCAGGAAGGTGTCCACGCCCGGGTTGGCTTCCAGCATGTTGGATAAACCCATCTGGTATTCAGCGGCGAAATATTCCAGCGGCTGCTTGTTGCCTTCCGGAATGGTGATCACCTGGTTCTGGCCAATCAGACGGCTGCCGTCGGTGGGCAGAGGGTAGGTTACAGCAGAAGCTGTGTTGCAAAAGCCCACGATGGCGAAGGCTGCCGCGAAGAGTGTTGATAATTTCATAATCTTTATGTCGTGGGCGATGTTAATGCCGCACAGGCCTTTGTCAGTTTAAACAGGAAGTCGATGGGAGCGCATTATATGTGCTTTCCGGCAAACAGGTAAATGAGATGTGTACGAAATCACATTTTTTTCCTGTGACCCTGAGTGTAGCCCGTCAACGTGGGCTCTGCAGCCTGAAAACGGGAGGGGATTACCCCTCCAGAAGCCGCGACTGGAGCGCTTCTCGCGCCTGCGGCGTGAGCTGATACTCTTTCTCCAGCCAGGCATCGACGCTGGCGTAGCGTTCGTCGATTTGCGAAAGCGCGGCGGCAAGGTAGGACTCATGCACCGTCATCATTTCCGCCAGGTTCTGCCGGCCGCGGGGGGTCAGCGCATTGCCGAGGGACTGGAGCATGAAATCTTCGACCTGCGTCAGCATGCCCTGGGTGAGCAGATATTCCTCCATGACCGTATGACGATCGCAGCCGAGAGCGAACAGCGTCAACGCGCAGCCAACGCCGGTGCGGTCTTTTCCCACCGCGCAGTGCTGCAGCAGCGCGCCGTCGAAAGGCTCCATCAGCCAACCGGACAGCTGGCGATAAGCGGCGTTATTGAACGGCAGCTGGCGGTAGAGCGCCAGCATAAACTGCTCGCCGTTAAGGGCGTTCAGGGTGGCGGCGTTGAGCTCGGTGACTTTGGCGTTGACGTCGCGAACGTGCGGATTCGCCGGGGCGTTGAGGTAGTGAGCCGCTTCGTTCAGCTTATCGGGGCTGCGATTCACTTCGCCCGGGTCGCGATAATCAATCACCCGGCTAAGCGGGATCGCGTCCAGATGGGTGAGGTCATCTGCCGTCATCATATGCAGCGAGCCGGAGCGGAATAATTTCCCGGTACGCACGCGACGGCCGTCGGCGGTACGCTGGCCGCCCAGGTCACGAAAGTTGATACCGCCCTGCAGCGATAAGAAAGCCGGATGGCGGGAGTGTGTGGTCATAGGTTCCTTCCAGATTAAGGTAAAAAATTACGCATTAAGCAGTGTAACCGCGCAATATGACATGACCCTAACACAGGCGTCATTGATGATTTTATAACGCCCCGTGAAAAGTGAAGCATTTGCTGGCATAATGTCTGGTTCATCACACTTCTCATTCTCTATTTTCAGGATAACCCCGTGCTAGTATCCAGCAACGTCACCATGCAGTTCGGCAGTAAGCCGCTGTTCGAAAATATTTCCGTCAAATTTGGCGGCGGCAACCGTTACGGCCTGATTGGCGCCAACGGTAGCGGCAAATCCACCTTTATGAAGATCCTCGGCGGCGATCTTGAGCCGACGCTGGGCAACGTCTCCCTCGATCCGAACGAGCGTATCGGTAAGCTGCGTCAGGATCAGTTTGCGTTTGAAGAGTTCAGCGTGCTGGATACGGTCATTATTGGCCACGGCGAGCTGTGGGAAGTGAAGCAGGAGCGCGATCGCATCTACTCCCTGGCGGAGATGAGCGAAGAAGATGGCTACAAAGTGGCCGACCTGGAAGTGTTGTACGGCGAGATGGACGGCTACTCCGCTGAAGCGCGCGCCGGCGAACTGCTGCTCGGCGTTGGCATCCCGGTTGAACAGCATTACGGCCCGATGAGCGAAGTCGCCCCCGGCTGGAAGCTGCGCGTGCTGCTGGCGCAGGCGCTGTTCTCTAACCCGGACATTCTGCTGCTTGATGAACCGACGAACAACCTGGACATCGACACCATCCGCTGGCTGGAGCAGACCCTCAACGATCGCGACAGCACCATGATCATCATTTCGCACGACCGTCACTTCCTGAATATGGTCTGTACCCACATGGCGGATCTGGATTACGGCGAGCTGCGCGTTTACCCGGGCAACTACGATGAGTACATGACCGCGGCGACCCAGGCGCGCGAACGTCTGCTGGCGGACAACGCCAAGAAAAAAGCGCAGATTGCCGACCTGCAATCTTTCGTCAGCCGCTTTAGCGCCAACGCCTCTAAATCTCGCCAGGCGACCTCGCGCGCCCGTCAGATTGACAAAATTAAGCTGGACGAAGTGAAAGCGTCCAGCCGTCAGAACCCGTTCATTCGCTTTGAGCAGGATAAGAAGCTGTTCCGTAACGCCCTGGAAGTGGAAGCGCTGGCGAAAGGCTTTGATAACGGCCCGCTGTTTAAAAACGTCAATCTGCTGCTGGAAGTGGGGGAGAAGCTTGCCATTCTGGGCGCCAACGGCGTGGGTAAATCCACGATGCTGAAAACCCTGGTCGGCGATCTGACGCCCGATAACGGTACCGTTAAATGGTCTGAGAACGCGCAGATTGGCTACTACGCGCAGGATCATGAATATGAGTTTGAAAACGATCTGACGGTATTCGAGTGGATGAGCCAGTGGAAACAGGAAAACGATGATGAGCAGGCGGTGCGCAGCATCCTGGGTCGTCTGCTGTTCAGCCAGGACGATATCAAGAAGCCGGCGAAAGTGCTCTCCGGTGGCGAAAAAGGCCGCATGCTGTTCGGTAAGCTGATGATGCAAAAACCGAATATCCTGGTGATGGATGAACCGACCAACCACCTGGATATGGAATCGATCGAATCGCTGAACATGGCGCTGGAGATGTATCAGGGCACCCTGATCTTTGTTTCCCACGACCGTGAGTTTGTGAGCTCGCTGGCGACCCGAGTGATTGAAATTACGCCGGAGCGCGTTGTGGACTTCACCGGTAACTACGAAGATTATCTGCGCAGCAAAGGTATCGAATAATATTCCTGTTGTCTGTCCCGGATTGCGGCGCTGCTGCGCCTTATCCGGGCTACGGGCCCGCAGACGGCGGTGAACCTGTAGCCCGGGAAAGGCGCGTCAGCGCCGCCCCCGGGAGCAGAGCGCAGCGTGGCTGAATTTCCCGGAGGCGATGCTGCGCATCTGTCCGGGCTACCGGCCCACAGACGGCGGTGAACCTGTAGCCCGGGCAAGGCGCGTCAGCGCCGCCCCCGGGAGCAGCGCGCAGAGCGGCTGAATTCCCCGGTGGCGCTTCTGCGCTTTATCCGCACTACACTCGCCACTCGCTCCTTTCTTCACCGTTCACCAGCAGCCTGCGTTTTTCCCCCGCCGGCAACGACACCTTCAGCGCTTTCCACGCCGGACGATAATCGCCGCGCGCGTTCACCTTCAGGTTGATGCTGGCGCTATCGCAAACCATTTCCCATTCTACCCACAGCGCATGGCCATTCTGATAGCCCCAGCTTTCGCCATCATCTTCAAACAGCAGGCCGCGACGGGTCCCCACGCCCTTCAGCGGGAACAGCTTCAGCTCGCGGCAATCGTCTTTTTGCGCATCGACGTGGCGGATACGCTCGCTCAACGGCAGGCCTGCTCCGGCGCGAACCAGCAGCGGCAGTTTTTCCAGCGGCGCATCAAGGACGATCCACTGGCCTCCCGCGAACCACTGGTGGCTATCAAAGTCGTACCAGCCGTCCTGATTGGCCGGCAGCCAGACGCGGCGCTGACGCGCGCCGGGTTCGACGACGCTGGCGACCAGCAGATCGCGACCCAGCAGGAAGTCGTCGCATTCGGCAAACGTCTGCGGATCGTGTTCGTGATCGAGGAAGGTCGGACGCAGCATCGGTTCATCGTCGGCGTGAGCCTGCCACAGCAGCGTATAGAGGTACGGCAGCAGACGATAGCGCAGCTCAATGGCTGAACGGATAGCCGGCGTGACTTCCGGGTACATCCAGGCTTCGTTGACCGTCTGGTCGTCATTCCACGAGTGAATGGTAAAGCGCGGATGCATAACGCCGTTTTGTACCCAGCGTACGAACAGCTCCGGGTCCGGTTTATCGCCAGAGAAGCCGCCAACATCGTGGCCGACGTTGAACAGCCCGGAGAGGCTCATTCCCAGCCCCATGCGGGTGTTATAGCGCAGCGTATCCCAGTTGGTACGGTTATCGCCGCTCCAGGTCTGGACGTAGCGCTGCATCCCGGCGCAGCCGGAGCGAGAGATCAGGTACGGTCGTTTGTGCGGCGCAAAGCGCTGCTGAGCCTCCAGCGACGCGCGCATCATCAGCAGCGGCATGACCGGGCGAATATGTTTAATGGCAATCTCCTCGCCAAACCCGTAACAGCGGGCTTCGCCGTCCCAGACTTCATACTCGTTATTATCGTTCCACGTGGAGTCGATACCCAACTCCAGCAGCTGGGTTGTCACGCCTTCCTGCCACCAGGCGACGGTCTGCGGGTTGGTAAAGTCAAGGTGCGACCCTTCGTCATCCCAGAAGCTGGAGCGCTCGGGAGCATCCGCCTGTGAATCGCGGATAAAAAGCCCGCGCTCCGCGACCTCGTTATAGCGCGGATGGTCCTGCAGCAGGCAGGGCTTAATATTGGCGGCGAGCTTCAGTCCGGCATCATGGAAGGCCTGGCTCATCACCTTCGGCTGCGGCACCTTGTCGTTGTTCCAGTTAAAGACGTAGCGCTTGCCGTCAATCGAGGTATAGCCGGAAGAGAGCTGGAACGAATCGCACGGAATGGCGTGTTCATCACACAGGCGGATGAAGTTCATCAGCTGGTTTTGCGCATCCGGCGCGTCGGTGTAGTGCATCGTCGAACCGCTGTAGCCGAGACTCCATTTCGGTCCGAACAGCGTTTTGCCGGTCAGGCGTACGAATGCTTTGGTGATATCCAGTACCCGTTTGCCGGAAAAAAGATAGTAATCGATGTCGCCGGCTTCCGCCTGCCAGCGGCGATAGGCGGTATGGTAATTATCGATTTCGTTGCCGAGATCCAGCCAGCAGCTGCTCAGGTTGTCGTAAAACAGACCGTAGCTGACATCGCTACGCTGCGCGATGGTAAACGGAATATGTTTGTACAGCGGGTCGGTGCTCGCCGCGTTATAGCCCATGGCGTCGAGGTTACGCATCTCATAGCGCTTCCCGTTTCGCTGCAGATCGCCGGCTTTTTCGCCCAGACCGTAGAAGCGTTCGTCTTTGCGTCGGCTCAGGTAGTGGGCAACGCCGTCGCCGTGCGCATTCGCCAGGTAGGCGCTGGTGGGGCGGTCGTTAACCAGCGGCTGCCACTCGCCGGCCTCATCGCGATAGCTCCATTCCAGCCACAGCGGCTGGTGGACGGTGACGCGCAGCTGATCGGTGGCGATGCTCAGGGTATCGCTATGCTCCGTGAGCTTCCAGGCGGGGAGGCTAAAGCCGCTCAAATCTTCGCGCGGGCGTCCTTCCCACGGCACGTCCTGCCGGGGAGCGATACTCCAGGTGCGATCCAGCGCCAGCTGCCCGTGCCGCTTTAGCAGCACGCGGAACATATTCTCTTCCAGCACGTACAGACACAGGGTGTGCTGGCCGTCTACGATCAGCTCAACGTGGTGGTCCAGCCGTTGGTGCAAAGTCCAGTTTTTCAAAGTCTTCATTTTTTACATCCACTCTCAGGCGCGTTTTGCGCGACGTTCAGCAATAAATGCCACCAGGAATACCGCGCCAATCAGGTCAAAGAACCCCATGGCGATAAATAGCGGGTTGAAGCCGATTTTGTCGGCGGTGACGCCAATCAGCAGCGAGAACAGAAAGCTGGCGATCCAGGCGGCGGAGCCGCGCATCCCGTTCACGGTCGCCATCTGTCCTTTATCGAACGACTCCACCACCAGCGCGCTGAGCATGCAGGAGATGATCTGGTGGCCGAAGCCGCCTATCGAAATCAGCACGATGGTGATATAGGGATCGCGGGTGATCGCCACGGTGGCGAGCGAAATCATCAGGAAGGCGCCGGTGACGGAGCTGGCGACCACCGAGTTCACCCGCGAACAGCCGAACCAGCGGGTATACAGTTTGGTCAGATAGCCGCTGGCGACGCTGCCGAGGTCGGCCGCCAGAAACGGCAGCCAGGCAAACATGGCGATTTGTTTTAAATCCATGCCGTGCTCTTTCGCCAGGTAGAGCGGTACCCAGAAGCTCAGCACCGCCCAGGCGGGCTCAGCCATAAAGGCCGGAATGGCGATACCGTAGAAGCGCTTGTTTTTCGATAAGGTTTTCAGCGCGGTAAAGAAGGGCAGTTTGACCGGCGGCGCTTCATTGTCCTGCTGGATCAGCGCCAGCTCAGCTTTACCGAGGTTAGGGTGTTTTTCCGGGTTATGATAGAACGCCCACCACAGCACGACCCACAGCAGCGCCAGCGCGCCGGTGAACATGAATGCCCCCTGCCAGCCGAACGAAGCGTGTGCGAAGTAGATAATCGGCGGCGCCAGCATGGCGCCCACGGAGAAGCCGACGCCCGCCCAGCCTGCCGCGATCGGCCGCTCGGATTTTGGAAACCACTCACCCAGCGTTTTGGCGTTGGCTGGCGTCGCCGCCGCCTCAGCGCCACCCATGAAAAAGCGCAGAATCGCCAGGTGCAGCCAGCTCCCCGCCCCGGCATGGGCGATGCAGGCGATGGCCCACAGGGTGGCGCAGATCATAAAGCCGAGCTTGAGGCCAATAACGTCGATAAGCCAGCCGCAGAGCGGCTGGAAAATGGTGTACGCCAGCTGAAAAGCGCCGACTATCCATGAGTACTGTTCAGTGGTAATACCCAGGGAGGTTTTTAATTCCGGGGCGATAATCCCCAACGAATTACGCGTGATGTAGTTAACGGTGACGCCGAGTAAAAACAGCACCAGCATCCACCAGCGCAGGTTCTTCACTATGCGGCGCGATTTACTGACCGCCATATCATTATTGAGGCCTTGGCTCATAGAACTCTCCACGAGACATGTAGTAGGGAAAATTGACCAACCCGCTTGCTGAGTTGTCGCTAAAATTTTCTATTTCGTTGTTTGTTAAGGTTGATGTCTCGACACTATTGGTTGACTAATCTCAAAGGTGTTGGACCAATTCAGGCTAAGGGAGAATGCGAGCGGGCAATAGCGACAATTCTGCAAATATTTTCATGGGACGATCCAGATCGCAGTATGACATCGCCAAATCGCTTAAAAATATTCACATTCTCAATATGAAAATTTTTTCATGAGCAAAGTAGAGCGCGATCACAAAATGGACAAAAAGCTGAAAGTGAGCGAAATCGCGGCGCGTACCGGGCTGTCGGTGAGCACGGTATCGCGGGTGCTGGCGGGGAAAGCAAATACCAGCGCCAGGGCTCGCCAGAGGGTACTGGATTGCGCCCGCGAGCTGGGCGTGATGGAGGGTATCGCCGCCGGGCGAATGCTGCTCAATAATCTGGTGGTCTTTGCCCCTCAGCGCGCTTTCGATGAACGCACGGATATTTACTACTATCGGGTGATTCAAAGCATCAATAGCGCCCTTATGCCGCATGAGGTACACCTGCGCTATTGCGCGCTGGAAGAGAACGACAGCGATGCCAATTTGTTTTTGCAGCGCATGCATGAAGCATCGACCCAGGCCGCGATTTTACTGGGTATCGACGATCCGCATATTCACGATCTGGCGGCCGATCTGGCGAAGCCCTGCGTGATGATTAACTGCCACGACGCGGGAATGCGTTTACCCTCCGTCGCGCCGGATCATCGGCTGATCGGCCAGTTCGCCGCCCGGTATCTGTTTGAGATGGGGCATCAGGCGATCATGAACGTGATGTGCCTGCGCCGCTATACCATGGAGCTGCGTCTGCTGGGCATTAAGCAGGCGTGGCGGGCGCGTAATCTCCGTTTCGTTGACGGCAGGGATTTACTCGCTGTGGCCAACTTCAGCGCCAGGGATACCGAGGAAAAAGTCGGGGAGTGGCTGGATCAGCGCGGCGATGGCCCGCTGCCGACGGCATTTCTGGTGGGCGGTGATTTTATGGCGGCAGGCACGATCGCCGCATTACAAAAACGCGGTTTGCGCGTCCCGCAGGATGTTTCCGTCATGAGCATCGACGGCTTTAACCTGGCGGCGATCCAGGATGTACCGCTAACCGCCGTCCACGTCCCACGCGATGAATTAGGGGTCGAAGCGGTACATCTATTACAGCAGAGACTGATCCGTCCCGATGCGCCGCACGGCGCGTTACTCCTGCATGGGACGCTGGCGGTACGCGATTCGGTGCGGCGGATACGCGCCGGTAACCGCCGTACCGCCGTTGAAGCGAAGGGGCTATATGATGATTAATTCGCCATCCCCAACGCGCGCTTACCGTGGATATTTAAGTCATCCAGCGTAAAGCGGCCTTCCCAGTCGCTTTCATAATCCTCGCGGGGGAAATCTCCCGGCGAAGCGCCGCGCGCCAGCGCCGCTTTGACCTTCTGCGCGTAGGCGAGGTTTTTCTCGCACATTGGCGCGGCGGGAATATACATCACGTTGCCCCAGCCCTGCTGATTTTCCACCGGCGCGACCGAGTGGATCACGTCGCAGTGCCACCATACCGAATCGCCCGCATTCAGCGCCGGAATAGAGCTTAAGGCTTTGATCAGCAGCGGGTGCCATTTTTCCGAAATCGGCAGCACCTTGCCCGGCGCGACGCCGCACAGCTCATCTTCCGGGACATCGTCGAGCAGCGGACGCAGCAGCACGTAAGCCATCGCTTCCGGGATCGGCACCACATGCAGCAGACCCTGATCGGGGATCATATCGGAGAGCGCGGTCCACCCCTGGAAGGTGCGGAACACCGAGCATTTGGTGGTGTTGTCGACCGTATACTCTTCGACTTCGGTGCGGTGCGCCGCGTCCCACGGGTCGTAAGCATCAATGTTGCCGTTAAACACGTCGGCAAACACTTTCTGATAGGCCGGCAGCAGCCAGCGCTCCAGGGCGCCGGAATCGGTATGCGCCCCCAGACCTTTCGAGGTGGTTCCCGGCGGGCGGCGGCGAATGCGGTCCGGGTAGATGACGCTGACGTCCGGGTCGAACCACTGCTTGCCGTCGCGGTTAAAGGTCCACAGACGGTTGAGGAACGACTGCACGGCGGCCATTTCATCGCTCTGTCGCGCCTGCATCTGCGCCTGGGACCAGTAAATCGGATAGATTTCCGGGCGCGAAGCTTCCAGCGACCCGAAAAAGGTATCGCCGGGACCTTTATAAACGTCATCGAAATGGTTGCGGTCGAGATACTCGAGCATTGCGTTGTCCCACGCCAGCGCCTGTTCGCGAGAAAAATGGCCCTTGATAACGGCGCAGCCGCGACGCTTGATGAGCTCGCGCTGGGCTTCCGTGACCTGGCCCCGGGCAATATTGGCGAACGGGATCGTTGGCCAGACGTCCTGACCGCTGGCCTTAAGGGCGTCAATCTCTTCCAGACGCGCGGCGATACGCGCCGTCAGCCGATCGAACACCGCCTGCACGTCGCCAATTTGCGCCCGCAGCTCCTGTTTAATCCGGCGGATGGCCGCTTTGGGGTCGGCGGGTAAAGTTTCACAGGTATGGGTAACAGCCATAATGACCTCTCATCTTTCATTCGAAAGTAATATATCTTACATATGATAATTTAAGTTAAAATTAAGTTAATGCAAGTTTAAAATTATGCGGAGGTGCACAAAACGGGAAGCCGGGGCGGTAAACCCCGGGTGTGGCGTTACTCGTTGAACGGGGCGGTGTGGTCGAGGACGGCCTGAATGACGTTCAGCGCGCCGTCGTGGTTGTTATCATCGGTGGCAAAACGCGACACCGCCTTGATGCTTTCGGCGGCGTTGGCCATCGCGAAAGAGTATTTCACCAGCTTGAGCATTTCCGTATCGTTAGCGCTGTCGCCAATGGCTACGCAGGCCTGCGGCGAGATGTTCCAGCGCTTAAGCAAGCGGCTTATACCGTTGGCTTTATGCAGGCCGGGGATAATCAAATCGACGAAGCCAAAGCCGCTGGTGACCGGCTTCATGATGCCGTCCAGCGAGACGTGCAGTTTGTCGATAAGCTGCGGGATTTCGCTATCCGGCAGGTTAAGGGAAAACTTAAACAGCGTGTCGTCGATGTCATGATAGCGGCTAATGCGCTGCAGGCGATGGTAGTGCTTTGACATCAGGGTGACGAACGCCTCGGGCGCGCGCTCGCTGACGTAAGCGCTCTCGAGGCCGCAGGCGACGAAGTTGAGCTGCGGATCTTTCAGCAGTTCGCCAATGACGACCTGGGATTCATGACGGGTGAGTTCGCCGTGGAACAGCTGTTGACCGCGTTCGTAAACCAGCGCGCCGTTCTCGGCAACAAAGGAGATTTGGTCACGGATTTCCGGGAAAAAAGAGATCAGCTGGTAGTACTGGTTGCCGCTGGCGACCACGAACTCAATACCCTGCTGCTGGAGTTGCGCGAACTGCGCAAGAAAACGCGAGCGGTCATACTGCTTGGCGTCATTGAGAAAAGTTCCGTCCATATCGGTGACGATAACTTTAACGGTCATAACACATGCTCCTGGCTTAACTTCGACCAGTAACATTCTAATTACAATGTGATGGGGAGCACAAATTTATTTCGAATGAAAGTTTGCGTTCACCTCTGTGCAGCATAAAACCCCGGATTGCGGCGTAAACGCCTTACCCGGGCTACCGGCCCGCAAACGGCTTCGAACCTGTAGCCCGGCTAAGCGTAGCGCAAGCCGGGGGATGTGACTTACAGCGTATGCTCGGTACGGGCGATAATATCGTCCTGAGCATCCGGCGACAGGGCGGTAAAGAACGCCGAGTAACCGGCCACCCGGACCACTAAATCACGATACTGGTCTGGGTGTTTCTTCGCTTCCAGCAGCGTCTCGCGCGACACGATGTTGTACTGAATATGCCAGCCTTTGTGCACCTCGAAGAAGGTGCGCAGCAGCACCATCAGTTTCTGCTTATCCGACGCGTTCTCCAGCGTGGCCGGGTTCAGCTTCTGGTTAAGCAGTACGCCGCCGAGGATTGAGCCGGTCGGCAGTTTACCCACCGAGCTGATTACCGCTGTCGGCCCGAGATGGTCGGTACCGGAGGCCGGGCTGGCCCCTTCCGCCAGCGGCGAGTGCGCTTTACGGCCATCCGGCGTCGCCATCGTTTGGGCGCCAAACGGCACGTTGGCGGAGATGGACGAGGTGCCGGCGTAGTAGTTGCCGCCGATCGGGCCGCGACCGTAGCGCGGGTTATGATACAGCTTCAGCTCGTCGATATAGGTCTGGTAGGCGCGAGCCAGCAGCATATCCACGCTGTCTTCATCGTTACCGTATTTCGGCGCGCCGTTGATTAAGCGCTGGCGCAGCTGCTCGTGGGTCAGGCCTTCAAAGTCTTCAGCCAGCGCCTTTGCCAGCTCCTGCTGACCAATAACGCCCTGATCGAACACCAGCTTCTTCACCGCCGCCAGGCTGTTGCCGAGGTTAGCGATGCCGACCTGCAGACCGGAAACCCAGTCATACTTCGCGCCGCCCTGCTTGATGCTCTTCGCGCGCTCGATGCAGTCATCGACCAGCGCCGAGCAGAGAATATCGTGCACGTTCTCTTCCAGCATGGTGTCGACCACGTACTCAATCTCGATAGATTTGCGCGTGTAGTAGCGGATCTGCGTATCCCAGTCGGCCAGAACCTGTTCAAAGTTGTCGAAGTTGCCTTTTGACAGCGCATGTTCCTGCGGCAGGAAAACCTGGCCGCTGGTGGCGTCGCGGCCGCCTTCCAGGGTTGCCAGCATGACGCGGGCGAAGTTGATAAAGCTCATCCCGGTGCAGCGATAGCCCCATTTACCACCGACGGCGGTTTCGATGCAGCCGATAGCGGCATAGTCGTACGCGTCCTGCGGCTCAATCCCCAGTTTGATAAATTCCGGGATGACGATTTCATCGTTGTTGAACGCCGGCATGCCGAAGCCGCAGCGGATCACCTGCACACAGGCGTCGAGGAAGTCGTTGCTCATGCCCGCGTGATAGCGCACGCTGAGGTTAGGTTGAGTCGAACGCAGCCGACCGCAGGATTCCAGGATGGCGTAGGAGAGCGGGTTCACCGCGTCCTGCGCGTTGCCGTCCACCAGATTCTGGCCGCCGATGGTGACGTTCTGGTACAGCGGGCTACCGGCGGAAGCCTTAGAGTGCGAGCCGGAGCGAATTTTGTTCACTTCCAGCAGCTTCAGCCAGCAGCAGTGCAGCAGCTCGATGGCGTGTTCGCGATCCAATGATTGCGCCAGCTCAACGTCGCGGCGATAGTAAGGGTAGAGATACTGGTCCATACGGCCGAAAGAGACCGAGTGACCGTTGGATTCGATCTGCAGAATCAGCTGGATGAAATAGCACAGCTGCAGCGCCTGCCAGAAGGTTTTCGGTGGCTCGTGGGCGATAATATCGCAGTTTTCGGCTATCGCCAGCAGCTCGTCGCGGCGGGATTCGCGGCTCTCCGTCGCGGCCATATTGCGCGCCAGCCCGGCATAGCGCTTACAGTGGTCGCTGACCGCTTCCAGCACGATATCAATGGCTTTAAGGAACTGCTCGCCGTGCAGATCTTCCAGCACTGTCAGGTTAATGCGCGAACGGCGCTCGGCGACTTTCGCCCGCATGCCGTCGAGGCCTTTTTCCAGCAGCAGCGGATAGTTAACCGCAAGGTGAGCGTCGCCGGAGGTCATATTGCCTTCGGCTTTGATAATGCCGGTCGCCAGCAGCGCTTTTTGCTCGTCGGTAAACATGCCGTAGCAGCGATCCTGTACCGTTTGACCGCGCCACCACGGGCACACTTCATGGAGCACGCGTTTGTTCTCTTCGCTAACGGCAAACCCGGCGCCGGGGCGATCGGCGAGGTCGTCGATCTCTTTTTCGATCCAGCTAACGGTGTATTCCGGGAAGATAGGCGCCGCGCGAACTTCGCTGGCCTGGTTGCCGACGATCAGTTCATCGTGCTTAATCCAGATCGTGCGTTCCGCCAGGTGATGAGCCAGCGCCAGCGCGCGGCGTACCGGGATCGGCTTATCCAGGTGCTGCTGATAGGCTTCGGTATAGTGCAGGGCGCGCTCGGTACAAACCGGCGGCTTAACGATATGCACCAGCGCCATTTTATGCGCCTGAATGCGCGGGCTCAGAGTGTCCAGTTTCAACGTTGTCATAAGGTTATCCTCGTAGAGTCGCCGTTAAACCTTTGCTCTGAGCATAGCGCTGCGCGAAGGCGAGCAGCTCGGGTGCAGCAAGCGGTTTATCCGGAGCGGTATAGGGCTGACTGAGTAATTGGTATTTATTCATGCCTAAGGTGTGGTAAGGCAGGAAGTGGATCTCGCCAACCTGTAAACGGTCAGCGGCAAAATCGGTAATGGCGGCAATATCGCTTTCGTTGGCGTTAAAGCCCTGGATCAGCGGCACGCGAATGATGATTTTCTTTCCGGCCTGCGCGACGCGCTGCAGGTTATCCAGCACCCGGCGGGCGCTGCCGTCCGTCCACTGCTGAAAAATCGCTTCGTTGACGTGCTTGAGGTCGGCGAGAAACAGGTCGATAAACGGCAAAGCGGGCTCGACGTATTTCCACGGCACGTGCAGGCAGGTTTCGACCGCGGTGTGGATCCCCGCGTTGTGGCTGGCCTCAAACAGCTGTCGGGCCAGTTCGGGATTCATAAACGGCTCGCCGCCGGAAAGCGTGACGCCGCCGCCGCTGCGGTCGTAAAACGGTTTGTCGCGCAGCACCGTGGCCATAATCTCTTCGACGCTTTTCTCTTCGCCGCACACGGTTAATGCCGTGGTCGGGCAGCAGTCGCGCAATTTGCCGATATGCGCATCGGTGAGCTTTTCGCGGTGGATAATCAGACCGTCCAGCTTGCGGGTAATCACCTCCGGCGCAGCCTGCTGGCAGAGGTCGCAGCCGTCCAGGCAAAGGCGGGCGTCATACAGCAAATCCGCCGTGCGGGCGCGGCTTTCCGGATTCTGGCACCAGCGGCAGCCCAGCGAACACCCTTTGAGGAAGACAACAGTGCGGATCCCCGGGCCGTCATGGGTTGAATAACGCTGAATGTTGAAGATCATGATTCACCCTCTTATTTGCATATGAAGATTAAATTACTTTCGAATGAAAGTTGTATTGATATAAATCAACAAGCAGAAAGAGGAAGGAGAATGAAGGTTAAAATGCCGCTGCGGGTCACAAAACATCCGGCGACAGCGCCGCCGGAAAAGGATCAGGGCGTACCGCACACCTCGCAGTGAGGGTTACGCGGCAGCCTCATTTCGCGGAACTGGCAGCGCATGGCGTCGTACATGACGATTTTTCCCGTTGCCGGGCTGCCGTAGCGGGCCAGCAGCTTAATCGCTTCCATCGCCTGCAGCGAACCGATGGTGCCGACCAGCGGCGCCATGACGCCGGCTTCGACGCAGGTGAGGGCGTTTTCGCCAAACAGGCGGCTCAGGCAGCGGTAGCAGGGTTCATCTTCCTGATACGTAAAGACGCTAATTTGCCCTTCCATGCGAATCGCCGCGCCGGAGACCAGCGGCGTTTTATGGCGGAAACATCCGGCGTTGAGCTGGTTACGGATCGCGACGTTGTCGGTACAGTCGAGCACCAGATCGTGGGCGGCGATTTGCGCCGCCAGCGCCTCGTCTTCCAACCGCGCGTTGAGCGCCGTGAGCTGAACGTGGGGATTAATCCGCGCCAGCGCGGCGCGGGCGGAGTCGACCTTCGGCTGGCCGATGGTGTCGTCGCTGTGCAGCGTCTGGCGCTGAAGGTTGGAGAGCGAGACGGTGTCGAAATCGAGCAGGGTTAGCTGGCCGACGCCTGCCGCCGCCAGATACTGCGCGGCGGCGCAGCCCAGCCCGCCGAGGCCGACGACCAGCACGCGGGAGGCTTTCAGCTGCTCCTGACCGTCAAAATCGAAATCGCGGAGAATAATCTGCCGGTTATAGCGCAGCATCTCCGCATCGCTCAGCTCCACGCCCATTACAGCCCTCCGAACAGATGATTAAACGGCTCGACTTCCACCCATTCGCCCGCTTCCACGTTGCCGCGCTCGCGTTCGAGAACGATAAAGCAGTTGCCGAGGCTGAATGAACTGAAGATATGCGAGCCCTGGTGACCGGTGCTGCTAACCACCAGCTCGCCGTCCGGACCGCGCTGCAGCACGCCGCGCTGAAAATCGAGGCGGCCCGGCGATTTCTTCAGGCCGGAGGCGGCGCGAACGCGCAGGCGCATCGGCTGAGCTTGCCCGACGTTGCCGGACAGCTTCGCCAGCAGCGGCTGAACCAATTGGTAGAAGGTCAGCGTTGCGGAAACCGGGTTGCCGGGCAGGCCGCAGAACCAGCTGTGGTTGAGCTTGCCGAAAGCGAAAGGTTTACCCGGCTTAATCGCCAGCTTCCAGAAGCCGATTTCCCCCAGCTCTTCGAGGATCGCTTTGGTGTAGTCCGCCTCGCCGACGGAAACGCCGCCGGAGCTAATCACCACGTCGGCCTGCTGGTCAGCCTGAATAAAGGCTTCGCGCAGTTTAGCCGGGTCGTCGGGAATAATGCCGAGGTTAATGACCTCGCAGCCCAGCTCCTGCAGCATCAGGTGCACCGCCAGGCGGTTGGTATCGTAAATCTGCCCGTCGGCCAGCGGCTGGCCCGGCAGCTGGAGCTCATCGCCGGTGGAGAAGACCGCCACCCGCACTTTACGCACCACCTCAACCTCGGCAATCCCCAGCGAGGCGATGACCGGCAGCTCGGCGGCGGTCAGGCGGGTACCTGCGGGGAAGACGACCGCGCCGTGGGCGATGTCTTCGCCAAGACGACGAATATTCTGCCCGTTTTTCACCGGGGCGAGGAAGCGGATACCCTCATCGGTTTGTTCGGCCTGCTCCTGCATCACCACCGCGTCGCAGCCTTCCGGCACCGGCGCGCCGGTCATAATGCGGATACAGGTGCCCGCGGGCCAGACGCCGTCAAAGGGTTGACCGGCGAAGGCCTTGCCGGCCACCGGCAGCGCTGCGCCCGCGGTGAGATCCGCCAGGCGCACGGCGTAGCCGTCCATCGCCGAGTTATCAAAACCGGGAACGTTAAGCGGCGAAACGAGATCATGGGCGGTCACGCGCGAAAAGGCCTGCAACAGCGGTACGGTATCCGTCGCATTCAGCGGCGTAATACGAGTGAGCATCTGGGTCAGGGCTGTGTCGAGCGGCATCAGTCCGGCGGTAAAATCCATGGGTTTCTCCTGCGGGCAAACATCGAAAACGCCTATTATACCTTAAATAATTCGAGTTGCAGGCAGGCGGCGACGTAGGGACAAATTCGTCGGGAACGAATTTGAACAGCTGAAGGCTGCCTCTGGTGAGGGACAAGGATGTCCCTCATTACATCCCCGGGAGGGGGTGAGCGAGGAAGCCAACGCACATGCAACTTGAAGTATGACGGGTATATGGCAGAAAAGAGAGGCGGGCTATATCCCACCTGGGTACAAGCTTTACATCACCGTCCGCTCTTTCTATATTCAAAAATTGTATAGGACAGTCAGCACGATAATGATATTTATACACTTTATCGTTAAGGAATGGCGCAATGGGTAAGGCGGTTATAGCAATTCACGGCGGGGCCGGGGCGATTAGCCGCGCGCAGATGACGCCGGCGCGCGAGCGGGAGTACGTGGCGGCGCTGTCGGCGATTGTCGATAGTGGACAAAAAATGCTGGCTGCCGGGGCCAGCGCGCTGGATACGGTAACCGAAGCGGTCCGGCTGCTGGAGGAGTGCCCGTTATTTAACGCCGGTATTGGCTCCGTATTTACCCGCGATAGCCGCCATGAGCTCGATGCCTGCGTGATGGATGGTTACAGCTTACAGGCGGGGGCCGTGGCCGGGGTTCAACATTTACGCAATCCGGTGCTGGCGGCGCGGCTGGTGCTGGAGCAAAGCCCGCACGTGCTGTTGATTGGCGAGGGGGCGGAAGCGTTTGCCGCTTCCCGCGGTATGGCGCGGGTCGATAACAGCCTGTTTTCGACTTCCGAGCGTTTGCTGCAGCTGCGTCAAGCGCAGGAGGGCGACGATATCGTGCTCGATCACCACGCCGCGCCGCTGGATGAACGGCACAAAATGGGCACCGTCGGCGCGGTCGCGATGGATCTGGCGGGCAACCTCGCGGCGGCGACCTCCACCGGCGGCATGACCAATAAGCTACCGGGACGCGTCGGCGACAGCCCGTTGCCGGGTGCGGGCTGCTATGCCAATAACGCCAGCGTCGCCGTTTCCTGTACCGGTACCGGCGAAGTGTTTATACGTACGCTCGCGGCCTACGATATTTCGGCGCTGATGGAGTATAGCCAGTTCAGCCTGCAGGAGGCCTGCGAAAGGGTGGTGATGGAGAAACTTCCGGCACTGGGCGGCAGTGGCGGCCTGATCGCCATCGACAGAGAAGGCAACGTGGCGCTGCCGTTTAATAGCGAAGGCATGTACCGGGCCTGGTGTTATGCGGGCGATACGCCCACGATTGGTATTTATCGCGAATAAGAGGAAAGGGCGTTGCCGCATAGTCAAGAAATCGATGCCGATGATGTTCTGCAGGTGCGCGGCCTGAACGTCGTGTTCAATCAGCAGCAGGCTTTTTCCGCCGTCCGCGACCTGTCGTTTACCCTGCGGCGCGGCGAGACGCTGGCGATTGTCGGCGAGTCCGGCTCCGGGAAGTCGGTGACGTCCCTGGCGCTGATGCGCCTGCTCGACCAGGCGGTCAGCGAAGTGCGCAGCGATGCGCTGCTGCTGCGTCGTCGCAGCCGACAGGTGATTGAGCTGAGCGAACAGTCTGAAACCGAGATGCGCGGCGTGCGCGGCGCGGATATGGCGATGATCTTCCAGGAGCCGATGACGTCGCTGAATCCGGTCTTCACCATCGGTGAACAGATTGCCGAATCTATCCGCTTACACCAGGGGCTGAAGCATGATGAGGCCCTGCGCGAAGCGAAGAAAATGCTCGATCAGGTGCGCATTCCGGAAGCGGAAGCCATGCTCTCGCGCTATCCGCATCAGCTTTCCGGCGGGATGCGTCAGCGGGTGATGATCGCCATGGCGCTCTCCTGCCGACCGGCTGTGCTGATTGCCGATGAACCGACCACCGCGCTGGACGTGACTATCCAGGCGCAGATTTTACAACTGATTGCCGTCCTGCAAAAAGAGATGGCGATGGGCGTTATCTTTATTACCCACGATATGGGCGTGGTCGCCGATATCGCCGACCGCGTGCTGGTCATGTATCGCGGCGAAGCGGTGGAAACCGGCAGCGTGGAGGAGATTTTCCGCGCGCCGAAGCACCCGTATACTCAGGCGCTGCTGGCCGCGGTGCCGCGGCTGGGGGCAATGCGCGGCACTTCACTGCCGCGCCGCTTCCCGCTGTTAAACCAGAGCCCGTCGCCGGAGGGGCAGAACACCGTTGTGCCCGGGGAACCGATCCTGAAAGTTCGCGATCTGGTGGCGCGCTTCCCGCTGCGTAGCGGCATTCTCAACCGCATTACCCGCGAGGTGCATGCGGTCGAAAAGGTCAGCTTTGATTTATGGCCCGGCGAAACCCTGAGCCTGGTGGGGGAGTCCGGCTGCGGTAAATCAACGACCGGCCGGGCGCTGCTGCGGCTGGTGGAAACTCAGGGCGGCAGCATCACCTTCAACGGCCAGCGGATTGATACGCTGACGGGCAGTAAGCTTCAGGCGCTGCGCCGCGATATCCAGTTTATCTTTCAGGACCCCTACGCTTCCCTCGACCCACGGCAAACGGTGGGCTATTCGATTATGGAACCGCTGCGCGTGCATCGGCTGCTGGAGGGCGATGCCGCTCGTGAGCGGGTCAGCTGGCTGCTGGAACGCGTCGGGCTGGAGCCGGAGCATGCGTGGCGCTATCCGCACGAGTTTTCCGGCGGCCAGCGGCAGCGCATCTGTATTGCCCGCGCGCTGGCGCTCAATCCGAAAGTGGTGATTGCCGATGAGTCGGTATCGGCGCTTGATGTGTCGATTCGCGCGCAAATTATCAATCTGATGCTCGATCTACAGCGTGAGATGGGTATCGCATTTCTGTTTATCTCCCATGACATGGCGGTGGTTGAGCGCATCAGCCACCGCGTGGCGGTGATGTATCGCGGGCGTATTGTCGAGATCGGCCCGCGCCGCGCCGTGTTTGAAAACCCGCAGCACCCCTATACCCGTAAACTGATGGCCGCCGTTCCGGTGGCCGATCCTGCGCATCGTCGTCCGCAGCGCGTGCTGCTCTCAGACGAGCTGCCGGGCAACATCTTCAAGCGGGGCGAAGAGGGGATCGGTACGCCATTACAGCAGGTGGGACCGGGGCACTTTGTCGCCAGAGAGCCCGCCGCCGACGTGCTGGCGCGCTAACAACGACACCAATAATGCAGCATTTCAGGAGAACAACATGACTCAACGCGTTTCAGGCAAATGGCTGTTGGCGCTGGGCGTCGCTTCGGCGCTGACAGCGGCTCCGGCCTTTGCCGCAAAAGATGTGGTGGTGGCGGTCGGCTCTAACTTTACGACCCTCGACCCGTATGATGCTAACGACACGCTGTCGCAGGCCGTCGCGAAGTCGTTCTATCAGGGGCTGTTCGGCCTTGATAAAGAGATGAAATTGCAAAACGTGCTGGCGGAAAGCTATACCGTTTCCCCGGACGGCCTGGTGTATACCATTAAGCTGCATCCGGGGGTGAAGTTCCAGGACGGAACCGAGTTCAATGCCGAAGCGGTTAAGGCCAACCTCGATCGCGCCAGCAATCCGGAAAATCATCTCAAGCGCTATAACCTTTATAAAAATATCGCCAGCACCGAGGCGGTTGACCCGACAACGGTGAAAATCACCCTCAAACAACCTTTCTCGGCGTTTATCAATATTCTGGCCCACCCGGCGACGGCGATGATTTCTCCGGCGGCGCTGAAGAAATATGGTAAAGAGATTGGTTTCCATCCGGTTGGCACCGGCCCGTACCAGCTCGACACCTGGAATCAGACCGACTTCGTTAAAGTGAAGAAGTTCGCCGGTTACTGGCAGCCGGGGCTGCCGAAGCTGGACTCCATCACCTGGCGCCCGGTCGTGGATAACAATACCCGCGCGGCGATGCTGCAGACCGGCGAAGCGCAGTTTGCGTTCCCGATCCCCTACGAGCAGGCGCCGCTGCTGGCGAAAAACAGCAAGCTGGAGCTGGTGGCCAGCCCGTCGATCATGCAGCGCTATATCAGCATGAACGTGACGCAGAAGCCGTTTGATAACCCCAAAGTGCGCGAGGCGATTAACTACGCCATTAACCGTCAGGCGCTGGTAAAAGTCGCCTTTGCGGGCTATGCCACCCCGGCGACCGGCGTGGTGCCGCCGTCAATTGCCTACGCTGCAAGCTACAGCGCCTGGCCGTACGATCCGGCAAAGGCCCGCGAGCTGCTGAAAGAGGCGGGCTATCCGAATGGATTTAGCACCACGCTGTGGTCGTCGCACAACCACAGTACGGCGCAGAAAGTGCTGCAGTTTACCCAGCAGCAGCTAGCGCAGGTGGGTATTAAGGCGCAGCTGACGGCGATGGATGCGGGCCAGCGCGCGGCGGAAGTGGAAGGTAAAGGGCAGAAAGAGAGCGGCGTACGCATGTTCTATACCGGCTGGTCGGCGTCGACCGGAGAAGCGGACTGGGCGCTGTCGCCGCTGTTCGCGTCGCAGAACTGGCCGCCGACCCTGTTCAATACGGCTTTCTATAGCAATCCCCAGGTGGATAAAGACCTCAACGACGCGCTGAAAACCACCGATGCGCAGGAAAAAACGCGGTTGTATAAAGACGCGCAGGATACTATCTGGAAAGAGTCGCCGTGGGTGCCGCTGGTGGTAGAGAAACTGGTCTCGGCGCACAGTAAAAATCTGACCGGATTCTATATCCAGCCGGATACCGGATTTAGCTTTGAACAGGCGGATCTTAAGTAGATAGCTGCGGGTCCCCGGGCGCAGGCTGCGGGGACTTCGCGCAAGGAGAAGCATGCTCAATTATGTGATTAAACGCCTGCTGGGGCTGATCCCCACGCTGCTGATTGTGGCGGTGCTGGTGTTTCTGTTCGTGCATATGCTGCCCGGGGACCCGGCGCGGCTGATTGCCGGACCGGAAGCCGATGCTCAGGTGGTGGGAATGGTGCGCCAGCAGCTGGGGCTCGATCGGCCGCTGCACGTGCAGTTCTGGCACTATATCAGCAATATTGTGCAGGGGGATTTCGGTACCTCGATGGCCTCGCGTCGCCCGGTAAGCAGCGAAATCGCCAGCCGTTTCATGCCCACGTTCTGGTTAACGCTCGCCAGCATGAGCTGGGCGGTGATCTTCGGTATGGCGGCGGGGATCGTGGCGGCAGTCTGGCGCAACCGCTGGCCGGATCGCCTGGGAATGGCGCTGGCGGTCACCGGCATCTCGTTCCCGGCGTTCGCGCTCGGCATGCTGCTGATGCAGGTCTTTTCCGTTGAGCTGGGCTGGCTGCCGACGGTGGGCGCCGACAGCTGGCGCCACTATATTCTGCCTTCGCTGACCCTGGGCGCGGCGGTGGCGGCGGTGATGGCACGCTTTACCCGCGCCTCGTTCGTCGATGTCCTGCATGAAGATTACATGCGTACCGCGCGGGCGAAAGGCGTCAGCGAAACGCTGGTGGTGCTCAAGCACGGCCTGCGCAACGCGATGATCCCGGTGGTGACTATGATGGGGCTGCAGTTCGGCTTTTTGCTCGGCGGTTCAATCGTGGTGGAGAAGGTCTTTAACTGGCCAGGCCTCGGGCGTCTGCTGGTGGACTCGGTGGAGATGCGCGACTATCCGGTGATTCAGGCGGAAGTCCTCCTGTTTTCGCTGGAGTTTATTCTTATTAATTTAGTGGTGGACGTGCTGTATGCCGCCATTAATCCGGCTATCAGGTACAAGTAAGGTGCGATTGCTCAACTGGAGAAGACAAGCGGCTATCAACGCGATGCCGGGGATTAAACCCGGGCAGATACGTACCCCGTGGCACGAGTTCTGGCGGCGGTTTCGCGGTCAGCCGGTGGCGATGGGGGCGGGGGTATTTGTTCTGCTGCTGATTGCGGTGGCGATCGTGGCGCCGTGGATTGCGCCGTTCGACGCGGAAAACTATTTTGATTACGACCGGCTCAACGACGGCCCGTCAATGATGCATTGGTTCGGCGTTGATTCGCTGGGGCGGGACATCTTTAGTCGGGTGCTGGTCGGCGCGCAGATCTCACTGGCCGCCGGGGTACTGGCGGTATTCATCGGCGCGGCCATCGGCACCGTACTTGGGCTACTGGCCGGGTATTACGAAGGCTGGTGGGATCGCATCATTATGCGTATCTGCGACGTGCTGTTCGCTTTCCCGGGGATTTTGCTGGCAATTGCGGTCGTGGCGGTAATGGGGAGCGGGATGTCGAACGTCATCATCGCGGTGGCGATCTTTTCGATCCCGGCTTTTGCGCGTCTGGTGCGCGGCAATACCCTGGTGCTTAAGCAGCAGACCTTTATTGAGTCGGCGCGCAGCATCGGCGCCAGCGACGCTACTATCCTGTTTAATCATATATTGCCCGGAACGGTATCATCGATTGTGGTCTACTTTACGATGCGTATCGGGGTGTCGATTATCTCCGCTGCCAGCCTGTCATTTCTGGGGCTTGGCGCGCAGCCGCCGACGCCGGAGTGGGGGGCGATGCTGAACGAGGCGCGGGCGGATATGGTGATGGCGCCGCACGTGGCGCTGTTCCCGGCAATCGCGATTTTTCTGACGGTGCTGGCGTTTAACCTGCTGGGTGACGGCCTGCGCGATGCGCTGGATCCGAGGATAAAAGGGTAGGCGTTCGAGGATTGTGCAGCCCGGACAGGTGTCCGGGAAAGCACACCGCACGTTAATCCTGTGCGGTTTTGTCGCCCGGATAAGGCGCGCGAGCGCCGTCATCCGGGATAGGTTAAGCGGGCGGAATTAAACCCGGCTGCCCCACAGATCGTATTCGTCGGCGTGTTCGACTTTCACCCGCACAACGTCGCCCGGTTTGACTTTACTCTCACCGTTCAGGTAGACCGCGCCGTCGATTTCCGGCGCATCGGCCATGCTGCGGCCAATTGCCCCTTCTTCATCCACTTCGTCGATCAGCACCATAATTTCATGACCGACTTTCTCCTGCAGGCGCTCGGCGGAGATCTGCTGCTGCAGCTGCATAAAGCGGTTCCAGCGCTCTTCTTTCACCTCTTCCGGCACCTGATCCGCCAGTTCGTTGGCGGTCGCGCCTTCCACCGGGCTGTATTTGAAGCAGCCGACGCGGTCGAGGCGAGCTTCTTTCAGGAAGTCGAGCAGCATCTGGAAATCGTCTTCCGTTTCACCCGGGAAGCCGACGATAAAGGTCGAGCGCAGGGTGAGTTCCGGGCAGACTTCGCGCCACTGCTTGATGCGCGCCAGCTGGCGGTCGGCGGAGCCCGGACGCTTCATCATCTTGAGAATACGCGGGCTGGCGTGCTGCAGCGGAATATCGAGGTAGGGCAGAATTTTGCCTTCCGCCATCAGCGGGATCACATCATCGACGTGCGGGTACGGATAGACGTAGTGCAGGCGCACCCAGATACCGAGCTTCGCCAGCTCTTCGCACAGGCTAACCATACTGGTTTTGACCGGCATACCGTTGTGGAAACCGCTGCGATGTTTGACGTCAACGCCGTAGGCGGAGGTGTCCTGAGAGATCACCAGCAGCTCTTTGACGCCGGCGTCGGCCAGGCGTTTGGCTTCCGCCAGCACTTCGCCAATCGGACGGCTGACCAGATCGCCGCGCATTGACGGGATGATGCAGAAGGTGCAGCGATGGTTGCAGCCTTCGGAAATTTTTAAGTAAGCGTAATGACGCGGCGTCAGCTTCACGCCCTGTTCCGGCACCAGGCTGAGGAACGGGTTGTGTTTAGGCTTCGGCGCGTAGTGGTGAACGTGTTCCAGCACCTGTTCATAGCTGTGCGGGCCGGTAATTTCCAGCACCTTCGGATGCACTTCGCGGATCTGATCTTCTTTTGCGCCCAGGCAGCCGGTGACGATCACTTTGCCGTTTTCTTTCAACGCTTCGCCAATCGCTTCCAGCGACTCCTGCACGGCGCTATCGATAAAGCCGCAGGTGTTAACGATAACCATATCAGCGTTATCGTAGGAGGGAACCACGTCATATCCTTCGGTACGCAGTTCAGTCAGGATACGTTCTGAGTCCACGAGGTTTTTCGGGCAGCCCAGAGAGACAAAGCCGATCTTCGGCTGAGGGGTGACATTGCTCATAGCTTAAAAAGTGTTCAATTATTGGGATGGTCAGGGCAGGGATTCTACAGAGATCGGCGGAAAGTTTATACTCCTTTTCTTGTTAGCCTGGCGATGTCCGTGTTTCTTTTTATCGGGATGATTATCCAGATTGTTAATCAAAATAAGGGAGTTATTCACCTTTTATCTTGCAACCCGGGGAAGTCGGTTTAGATCTGGTTTAACCTGAAGCGGTAAAATAGCCGCTGCTTTCAGTCTTTATTTTTATCAGGTTTCCCATGTTTAAAAAGTTGGGTGGTTTCGTCTGCGCGCTGGCCATGATTGGCGCGACGCCCGTTTATGCCAACGAGATGGCGTTATATTCGGTCAATACCGGTTCCTTTGTTTATCACATGACCAGCAATCACGGTCAATATAACGAAAAATTCAATAACCAATTTTTTTCCGTTGAGCGCAAGCTGTCAGCGGATTCAAAGTACAGCCTGTTGGCCGGCACCATGAAGAATAGCTTTGCCGACCGCTGCCTCTCTTTAGGAGCTAGGAGAGACTGGTACGCGGGGGCAAGCGGCTGGACGTTCAAGGGCGTCTATGCCTATACCGGCGAGTTTTTCTTTAAAGCCTTTCGCGATTGCGGGGATTCAGGCACCTATCGAACGGCGAAGAAAATCACCGGCGTCGGTTTCTCTCCCTATATTTATCATGGCCTGCAGTACAATTTTACCGATTATTTCGGCGTGGAAACGGGCATTATCGTCCCGGCTATATTTGTGATGAGCGTGCAGTGGAGCTTCCGCTAATTCGCCCGAAAAAGGCTTCCGGGCGAATTTTAATTAATGGCTTTGCGCAACGCCAGCGCCTGGCGCAGCCCCCGGCGCGGTCGGTTCTCTATTGTCGCGCAGCGTAAATACCGAGATCAGCGTAAACAGCCCGGCAATGCCGCCCAGAATATAATAGGTATGCGCGAAGCCGATGGTGTCGTACAAATACCCGGCCAGCGGCGAGTAAATCGCGGTGGCGATGGAGGCGACGAATAGCACCAGCAGGTAGACCGTCGAGGAGAGCTTGTTGTCGAAGTTGGCGGCGATAAATTTAAACACCGACACCAGAATCAGCGGTTTTTCCAGCGCATGCATCATTTTGACCGCGCCGATCCACACCGGGCCCAGCGGAATCGCGGAGCCGACGATACGCACCGACATGATTAGTCCGGCGATGATCAGCGCCCATTTCGCGCCGGTGCGGTTCACGAACCACGGCATCAGGCATAAAAACAGCGTCTCGCCGCATACCTGAATGGAGGCCAAAATGCCGTACCAGCGATTGCCTTCTTCCGGCGTCGGGAACTGCAGAGAAAAGTACTGGGCAAACTGCTGATCGTAGGTGTCGTAGATTTGCGTGACGAACAGGGTAAAGATCAGCAGCATCCAGAACTGGCCGTTCTTCGCCAGCTCCAGGGCATGCGAAACTTTCAGCGCGCTGGTTTTCTGCATTTCCGCTTCGGTCAGCTCGATTTTGGTCAGCATAAAACAGAGCGCGGCAATCACAATGGCGATACTCGCCAGCCAGAAGGCGAGGTTCGGATTGCTGTCGATATACTTGCCGACGATCCACGCGGCGGCGGCCCAGCCTAACGATCCCCACATTCTTACCCGGCCATATTCGAACTGGTAGCGCCGCGAAATTTTATCAATATACGAATCAATCACCCCGCAGCCGGAGTTAAAAATCATCCCCAGGTATACCCCGCCAAGCAGCGCACCCAGCCAGAAGCTGTGCACCAGCAGCGGCGCGTACAAATAAATAAAGAACGGGCCTACCGGTAGCAGCATGGCGACCAGGATCCAGATCAGCCGCTTTTTCAGGCCGAACTTATCGGAAATAAAGCCGAAGAAGGGCTGCATCAGCAGGGCAATAAAGGCGTTGACCGAGTAGAGCAGGCCGGTTTTCGTTGCGCTAATCCCGAGGTGCTGAGTCGTCCAGATCACAAAGAACGCCATGGTCGAGGACCAGGCGAAGAGATAGAGGAAATCGAAAAGACTCAACAAGATATAGTTTCTTTTGCCGGGCGTCATCATTTCAGTTCCTTCAAGCGATAGAGATAAAGGTTACAAACAGGATCGATATGCCTGCCGTTCTTATTGAATGTTATACGTAATACATTTTATTTGATGATATGACACCCGGCGGCATTTTCTGGCAACGTGAATTGCGCTAATTTGTGATCATTACTGCAATAAATGATTTTATATCCCAGGGTTGGAATTTTTACTTTTATGAGAACGTATAACATTTTTGGCTTTCAGGAGATGATGTCGCAGGTGGGGATTTTAAGCTTCGTTGTAACATTGTAAAGGATGTTAATGACCTGAGAATTATTGATCTGCCTCATCGTTTTGTACAAAAAATGACCATATTATGATTGTGGTAAAGGACGACAGAGGAGGAACCGCGATGAGCGTTGACAGACTATATCGTAACCTGATGAATAAGCTGATTAATGCCAACATTGATCTCGATGCTTATTTACAGCTGCGTAAAGCAAAAGGCTATATGTCAGTCAGCGAAAACGACCATCTACGTGATAACTTGTTTGAACTGTGCCATGAAATGCGTCAACACGCGCCGCGCCTGCAGCACGTCGTTGCGCCGGAGGAAAAGGATGCCCTGCGGCTGGCGGGCGAAGCCGTCGCTTCCGCGGCGGTGTGCCTGCTGAGCGGACATCATGATTGCCCGTCCTACATCGCTGTCGACGTAGATAAGCTGGAAAGCTGCCTGGCGGTATTGCGGCTAAATATTCATAAATTGAATGATTCCAAGCCCATTACTCATGCCTGAGATCGGGGGGAGCCTGCTCCCCCCGATTAATGTTATGTAAAAATCCCTTCCCGTTTTTCCACGCTGGCTACCCTTATCGCATTGCTGACAAAAGGAGTATGCCATGCGCCAGACCATTACCCTGATGATAGCCCTTACCGCACTGTTGCTGCCTGCGGCTGCCCTTGCCGCCCGGGAGCGCGTAGAGGTGCTGCAGAACCAGCTTGAACACCCGTGGGCGCTGGCCTTTCTTCCGGACGATCGGGGCATTCTGATGACCCTGCGCGGCGGCGAGCTCCGGCTGTGGCAGCGGGAAAAAGGCCTCGCGCCTGCGATCTCGGGCGTACCGCAGGTCTGGGCCAACGGGCAGGGGGGGCTGCTTGACGTGGCGCTGGCCCCGGATTTCGCCCAGTCGCGCCGGGTCTGGCTAAGCTACGCCGAAGGCGGGAGTGACGACAAGGCCGGGACCGCCGTAGGCTACGGCCGACTGAGCGAGGATCTCCAGCGCCTGGAAAACTTCCAGGTGGTTTTCCGCCAGCAGCCGAAGCTCTCAACCGGCAACCATTTTGGCGGGCGGCTGGTGTTCGACGGCCGCGGTTATTTGTTTATCGGTCTCGGGGAGAATAACCAGCGTTCGACCGCTCAGGATCTCGATAAGCTGCAGGGAAAAGTGGTGCGGCTAACGGCTGATGGCAAGGTCCCGGACGATAATCCTTTTGTCGGCCAGGCTGGCGTCAGGCCGGAAATCTGGTCTTACGGTATTCGCAACCCCCAGGGGATGGCGATGAACCCGTGGAGCGATACGCTGTGGTTAAATGAACACGGCCCGCGCGGCGGGGATGAGATCAACCTGGTGCAAAAAGGGAAAAACTACGGCTGGCCGCTGGCGACGCACGGCATTAATTATAGCGGCCTGCCGATCCCGGAGGCCAAAGGCAAAACGCTGGAAGGAACCGAAGCGCCGCTGTTTGTCTGGGCGAAGTCGCCGGCGGTGAGCGGTATGGCGTTTTACAACGCGCCGACCTTCCCGCAGTGGCAGCACAGGCTATTTATCGGCGCGCTGAAGGATACGTCGCTGATTGTCCTCAAGGTTGACGGCAATAAGGTGACGGAACAGGAGCGGATTCTGGGCGATCGCGGTAAACGTATCCGTGATGTGCGCGTTGGACCCGATGGCTATCTGTATGTCTTAACCGACGAATCCAACGGCGAGCTGCTGAGGGTGAGCCCGGCGGGCTAATATCAGGTGACCGGGATCATCACCACGTTGCGCCAGGCCTGGCGCTGGTTAATCTGCTGATACCAGCGCTGCAGGTGCGGGCGCGGTTGCCAGGTTTTCACGGTCTCCAGCAGGTTATAAATGAACGGCGCGACGGCGATGTCGCCGAGGCCGAAGGTGTCGCCTGATAGCCACTGATGGCGCGACAGTTCGTCATCGAGAATGGCGAACAGGGTCTCGCAGGTGGCAATACCGGCTTCAATCGCGGCGGGGTCGCGTTTTTCCGGCGGGGTTCTCACCAGCCCCATTAAAATCGGCCGATGGGCCGGCGAGAGCGAACCGTTGGCCCAGTCCATCCATTTCTCTCCCTGAGCGCGTTCGGCGGGCGACTCCACCCACAGGCGATCCTGACCATACTGCGCGGCCAGATAGCGGATAATGGTGTTGGATTCCCAGAGCACGATATCGGTCGTCTCATCTTTCAATAGCGGTACCAGCCCATTGGGATTCATGGCCAGATAGGCCGGATCGTGATTCAGACCGAACTCCAGGCCTGCCAGAATTTGCTGATACGGGAGGTCGAGTTCTTCCAGCACCCAGCGCACTTTCTTCACATTGGTCGAGTTATTTCTGCCCCACAGCGTAATCATATCCGCTCCTGCTTTTTATTTCGCCGCCGTTGCGGCGTAGTGAGCATTCATGTTGGAATAAAGTTAATATTCCGGCAACCGTTTTTATTCTGCTGTTATTAAACGTTTTTTATCCCTGCCACCTTTCGTTTGGGGCACCCTTGGGACACTACGTCAGAAAAGTTATTGTTCAGCATTTCCACCTGGTTGCGGTCCATTTCTCCGATCCACTTCGAGTAAATCTCATAAACCATCTTCGCATTTTCATGCCCCATTTGCCCCGCGATAAAAGAAGGGTTAGCCCCGGCAGTTAAAAGCCAGCATGCAAATGTATGGCGTGACTGGTAGGGGCGTCTGTTCCTGATCCCCGCCTTCTTCAATCCGCTCTCCCAACTATACCCCAGAGACTGAGATCCGTAGTGCCTGGTTTCCCCGCGCCAGTTTTTGACCGGAATAAACACGAATCGTAACTTTTGTTGTTCGGTGAGTCCGTGTTCACGATGATGAAAGGTGATTTCAGTTTTGCTCAATGCTCCTGTTAGCTGAAATTGTTCACGTAGGGCATCCAGCGCAGGTTTAAGCAAGGTTACTGTTCTGATCCCTGCTTCAGTCTTAGGCGGCACAAACAGACCCTCATTAGTCTGGTTACGCCTGACGTACAATTCACCTTTATCAAGGTTTACGTCTTCCCAGGCTAAGGCCGTAAGCTCGCCATGACGAAGGCCGGTAAAGATAGCCGTAGTCCAAAGCAGAGCGTGCCTATGAGGCATGGCATTTATAAACCCCTCATATTCGCTCTGGAGAAGCGGATCTGGGTCTCGCTTTGAGCGCTTCAGCATCTTTATCCCTTCATGCGGGGCATGCTCGATAAAACCACTCAGGTTTGCCAGTTTGAGTAAGGCGGTAAGGTTGTTCATTAACCCGTTGACGGTAGAGACCGCGCGACCTTTTCTTTGTAACCACGGGGCATGGTCGCTAATTGTGTTGCCCGTTAGCAGTTCGTTCCTGTAGTTAAGCAGATCTGTATGCTGGATATCTGCAATGTACGTGTTGCTGCCAACGACTGCGGAAAGTGTAGTAATGCGTGATTCTGTACATTTATATGAGGCAGCTGAAACTTCTAGCTTTTTCGCAGCGAGATAAACGGCGCCCAACTCGCCGAAGGTTTTTATTTTTTGCGTCGTGGTGAATTTTTTAATCGATTTTGATTCAGGGAAGTGTTCAGCATAGTCAAATTTGCCTTGCTGTATCTCGCTCATAATTAGTGCACGGAGGTTTCCAGCTTTACGTATATTACTGTTTGATACTGTCCAGCCTCGTAAAACTTCGCGGCAACGTATGCCGCGATATAGAAAGCTAATTCTTATTCCCTTCCCATGCAGCTCTACGCCAGCAGGCATATTCATTAAGTTTCTCCAACAAGCCTATTAATCCTGGTGTAGTTGTAGAGAAGAGTAACTCTTCCTTCTGAAGCCTTAGGGTCAGGGGAGTGTTTCTTGTAATGAATACCCTCAACCCATCTCCCCTCCCGGTAAGATTTTATTTGCCGAGGAGTCATATACATCTTCGCTACAATTCCTTTTTCCATCACCCATTCGTCTTCTTGAGCAATATCGGCCATAAATAACCTCATGGCCGGGAAACTATAATCAGTGTCCCGGCTTAATGTTGATTATTGGAAATCATTCAGTGCGTACGGTCCTGGTGCTCATGCGCCGCCAAAAATCCATTGATTGCCAGCGTGAGCCTGGAATTTGCACGACGTATCCGGCAATAGAAGCTCCTGAACCACTTCACCGGTTTCAACGTAGTAATAATTACTGTCGGTAACGTTGTTGATAAATAGCGCCTCACGCTCGCGCTCTGTCATACCACCAATGATTTTCATCAACTTCTTAGCTACCGGTCTAAAATCCGGCTCTACACCTGCCAGCTTTGCTGCTGCGTAGTTATGATGCCCGTCCATCAGGATGGTGTACTGAACCCCGCGCAGAGCTATGGGGTAGACAGCCACAACGAATCGTTTAAAGCGCAATGCCCGATCGGTTACTTTCGACCTGTCCAGATAGCGCTGGCTGCTGATCAACTGACCTTTAATGATGCTCATTCGTCATCCTCCATTACCAGCTCAGTGTCGTCGGGAACCTGGAGTGTCAGCTCAACGCTATAGCCGCGTTCGTGCTGGCTAAAAGATGCAGGCCATGCAGGAAGGTGGGTTTCGTCATTGACCTGACCTACACCAATCGCCCAGCAGCCCTCGTCCGTATAGCAGGCAATAACCAGCATCTCGCCTTCAGAGGATTTGAGGTGATAAACGCCGGGATTGCTGCACGTGCTGATTTCTTCCCGGATGGCGCCAGCGCATTCAAAAAGGTCATCGCTGGCACCGTAAAATTTAAGTTCTTTCATGTTTTCACCACCATTTAAGAGAAGAAGTTTCCGGTTCTTGAGAAGGGACGGTATGCCGCTTTTTTGGGGGCATGCTTCGCTTCATTTGCTCGCCGCCGGGAAATATCGGCAATAGTTTCATTTTTGCTTACGTAATTTCTGTAGCAGTCAGAACCTGCGCAGAAATAAGCGGGATATTTTTTATATTTACCAATCATGAAGGTAATGGAATTATCTTCAGTGAGTGGCTTGGAGCAGTATTTACAGCATTTCATGTCTTTATCTCCATTTAATGCCGATGCGTTAATTAAGGGTGTAAAAGTTTCTGCCGGTTAAGGCATTAAATAATTCGGTGTTTAAGTAATTAAAAAGAAACTTCGGTGTTTATTTTGTATTGGGCTGTATGCAAATCTGCGTCTACGGAAATTAAATCGCCATACATGTCGTAATTTAAAACAACGTCACGAAAATTTAGGACTGACAGGGCATCTACGCGGCCAGAAAACATGCGGTCTTCTGCGTGTTTTCCTGCTTCATAAATGCTCTTCATTGACGACATGGCTTCATCCCACATAATGTAGTCACCAATGCCGGCTGCAATAATTAGTTTATTTTGAGCCGCCTGAATCTGAGCGTTGTTCTTCGGTAAACTAGCCATTGAATACCCCCGCAGCATGCAGAATTTTTCCGATTACCGCCGTCCAGACTACCGACATGACGAGCAGCAAAATAACAAGTGAACGAATACCGTTTCTGCTCATTTTCCACCCCAGCACATAAAGCTGATAACCACGACCGCAACCAAAAACGGAATAACTTTGGTCCAGAACTGGCGCCATGCTGGCCTGTCTTCTTCTCTAATCATCTCCTTACCCTCATGTGAAGTTGAGTAACGAACAGACTTTGCAATGCGGCGCCGGGTGCCTCCCGGTGACAGTAGCCAGTTAACAACTACCATCGGCGCTTCTTTTCCACCCCACCCGGGATAACAAGGCGGTAACTCTTTAACTGAGCCGCGTGCGCATAGCCGCATTCACCGCATTGCAAAGCCTGTTGATTTTTAGCCTTCAGGCGGCCAACCCGATAAATCAGAGAGCAGTGAGCTTTAAGTAGCGCTGCTTTGAGTCAATGCAACCAGTTGGAAGGGTGCGGCCACAGGTAAGGCGAACTTCTTTTTGAGCGTTGCGTGCAACGCGGGTACGACCGAAGTAAACAGGGTTACCGGATTTACGTACTGTGACCTTCAAGAGTTTTAACTTGCTCATACTGACCTCGTTTAGTTGACCCTTATCGCCGGGTAGCGGAACGTTTATCTATGGCACCGTTGTGGTGTTGATGGGCTTAATAATACAACCTGAAGTTATATTGTCAATAACTTCAGGTTGTAATTTTTTGGGCGGGGAAGGATATACTCCAAGACGAAGCAAAATGTTATGCTCACAAAAACACCAAAGGGGTTACGGATATGGACTACGAAGAGGCCGCGCAGCTGCGCTATCAGGAGATGTGTCGCATTGTCGGGGATGTCGTTTTTGCTATGGTCGCCGAAGGCCATGAAACCAAGCGGGTTGCCATAGCAGACGTGATAAGAACGGAGATTGCAAAGGGGGTGGATAAGTGGGATTTAGATCAGATTCAGGTGATGGAGTTGGCGGTAAAGTTGCTGGAAGAGTAGGGCTGTTATAAGGCCGGTGGATCACTAGCTAGCGGCGGTCAGTGACAGGCAGTAGTTTTGCTATGACCGATTTTAGTTCTTCTTTGTTGATAAACCTAAAAAAATTGCCTTCATCGTAATGTGCGCATTCAGCTAAAACTTTTTTATATTCTTCCCAGTATTCACGAACGTGCGCACGCTTTTTTCTTGGATGCATATCTAAAAAATACTCAAACTCCCCCTCAGATATGCTATTTCTTTCATTTGGGTAATAGCCTAAGTTGACTGCCTCAAGCTGCTCTCTGAGTTTTTTGCGTATGGCATCGGCGACCAGATTGAACTCCTTGCGTCTTTCTCCCTTAATCGCGTAACGATAGCTTAAATAGCCGCTTGCTGGAACGGCCACCACGGCTACAATCATAGCGGCTGTTGCAACTAAGTCACTATAAACCATGGAAATATCCTTATGCCAGATGTATATACTTTTTCAGATTTGTTATCCACTGTCGCGTTAGCTATCTCCCTAACTAACGCAGCGTGGCTTTTCGTTTTCTGGATGTTTGTAAGGCGTATGCAATAGGCCACATTAAAGATTAGGCTTTATTGCCCTTCTGAGCTGCAAGCCAACGGGCAACGGTCTTATCCATAGTCTCTTTGCGCTCTTTCATTTCAGACAGCATTTGCTGCTGGTCTTCTTCAGGGAACGCATTGAAGGTTTTTAGCAGGTCCAACTGCATAGGGCCTAACTTCATTGCGTCTGGAGTCACCACCTGATCGCCTTCATCGGGTGGGAGCATGAACCAGTAGGGCGCATACCCCGTAATCTCCGATAACTTATCGACGCTCTCCATTGAAGGGCTAGTTTTACCTTTCGCCCATTTCTGAATAGTTTGCTGCGTAACCCCCATCCTCTGGGCGAGATCTGTTTGACTCCAATTTCTTTCCTTCAGGAGCCTGTTTATGCGGTAAGTGGTGATGTCGATAGTCTTCATTTTCATACCCAAATAATACAACCAAAGATTGTTACGCGCGATATGAACCTAAAGTTGTTGCAAATCACGCCTTGAAGTTGTATTTTTAAATTGTGAATAACAGGAGAGGTTCCATGAAAAAAGAAATTAAGGCGCTTGTAGCACGGCGCTTCACTCAAGCAGAAATTGGGCGGCACTTAAACGTAAGCCAGCAGACCGTTTTTAAATGGTTAAGGAAACAAGTTCCATCTGGTCGGGTTATCCCTCTTTGCCAATTGATGGGCTGGGAAGTAACCCCCCATGAATTGCGTCCAGATCTTCATCCAACCCCTATCAGTGGAATACCTGAAGGCGTCATCGTGCCACAACGTCAGTCAGCCGAGGTGAATCATGAAAATCAGGCATGAGCTTATTCGCGAGGCTCTGAATGCCTGGGCGCTTTATCCCGGCGGCCGTAAAACGCCAGCCGCGGCGATTGTAGAGGCGTATTTCTCAATGGGTATGACTACTCCTGAGCTTTACGACGAAAGCCACCCTGACGCGCTGAGCCGCAATATCCAGAAGATTTACCGCTGGGTTGAAAGTGACTCGCCCGCATCAGTCGAAAAAATCGCGCAGCTTCTTCCTGCCATTGAACGGGCTATGCCTCCGTTACTGCTGGCGCGGATGCGTAGTTATTACTCTGCGACGTTCCGCGAACTGCTGCAGCGCAAACAGCGGGTGGATGACGAAATGGAGGCGTTGTTCGGCGCAATGATTGCTATGTCTGGCCGGATTGCTGGTGGTGGTCCGTCCGGTAACACGCTGACCCACTAAGCGAGGAACTGACTATGTGCAACCCGTCTGCAGCTGAATTGATCGCCCGCCTGAAAAGGGCTTACCCAGCCTATACGCCGTCCGAAGGTGACAGTGCATCGAATGGTATCCCTAAAGCGGGAGCGCGGTTTAAGCACAGACGCAGGGGCCATATGGTGACGGTAATCAACGCTACTGAGAAAGACGTTTCATACCGGACAGCGTGCGGGACAGCGTGCTGGATGGGGTTACGTGAGTTTTTACGGAAATACAATGAGGTTTCGGTATGAGCAATCAGGTGTTTGACATTGTTCAGGCCATGTCAGGTCAGGGGAACTGCATCACGATCCCCGGACCGTATCTGGATTTCTTTGCAGGAGACAGGCAACAGCATTTGCTGGCCGCCATTCTCAATCAGCTGGTGTTCTGGTCCGGTAAGTCGAGCCTGGACGATGGCTGGTTTTACAAAGAGCATGCAGCGCTTGCGAAAGAGATTCGCGCTAAAGATGGCGACGTGGTCCGGAAGGCTATGTTCAAGATTACAGAGGGGTACCTGCCGGGGGTAATTGAAGAGGAATTACGACAGGTAAATGGTACTCCGAAGAAGCATTACCGCGTTGATCAGGATGCTCTCATCTCCAAAATATTCCCGCAAGTGGGGATTTCAAGTAAGTCATTGAAAGTAATGGAAACGGCTCTTGAGCCGAATGGAAACGGCTCAAGAGCCGAATCGAAGCAAGTTATTGAAAGTAATGGAAACGGCTCTCAAGCCGAATGCATTAGTCCCAAGAGCCGAATGGAAACGGCCCAAGAGCCGAATCCTGGAAACGGCTCTCAAGCCGAATCCTATCTCTATACAGATCTTAAAAACAGATCATTACATACAGATCATAAAAACCACGCGGGAGAGATTTCTCCTGTGGATAACTTCCCAGAATCAGGTCGGGAAAATAACCTCCCTGACGCTACTGAAGACAGCATCCTTTCGACCGAAGAAGACTTCGATCTGGCGATGTGGTTCTGGTCGACCATCATCGAAATGTACGAACGTGCCGCTGAATTTGACGGCTCTCTGGCAAAACCGAGAGAGCCAAACTTTGTCGCCTGGGCTAACGAAGTTCGTGAGCTGCGGCAGGAGCACGGCTGCAGCCATGACCAAATTCGCATCATGATTGAGCGCATTCAACGCGACCAGTTCTGGTGCTCCCGAGTTCAATCCCTGAAAACACTACGCAGCAAATGGCCTGAGCTGGCGCTGAAGCTGTGTCCTGCCAACCTGGCAACCGGCGGCTCATTTGGCGTGAGCAAACCGGATACCAACATCCCGAAAGGTTTTCGGGGCTAAGGATTTTTGATGAAAAAGAAATCTCAGAAAACCAAATATCGCAATGAAATTACGGCGCTCGAATTTCTCCGGGCAAACCCTGATTTGACCACGCGGGAGATCGCCAATGCTCTGGGTCGCGGTATGGCATCAGTGAATGGCCAACTTCGCCAGCTGCATGGGACGGGCAGATTACCCAAAGCGGGCTGCGTAATGGCGTGATCACCTGGCGGTTTAACGATATGCCATTTGGCTGTGCTAACCGTATCCGGATGACGTTTGAAAGCCTCCTGAAGCAATGCCGTACAGCAGCCTGATCCCAACTTAAACGCGAGAATAAATCTGATGGAAAAAATCACTGACGTACTGAACGAGCTGGGGAAGGTGACGTGTCGCGACCTGGCTGGATATTTTGACCTGCAGCCGCCTGAAATGCTGGCACGCCTGTTGGTGCTGGAGCGTGAGGGCAGGGCGAAAAACCTGAACGGTTACTGGATGGCTGGTGGAGATGCTGTACCGACCAACCTGTCTCACAACCTCACAGCGATAGATATCAAGCTGCTCCAGTCTGTTCCGGTTGGCGTTTGGTTTGACTGGCAGTCGCTGGTGGGAACGGTCGATCGGCCTCGCTATCGCTGTGATCGCCTGGTGGTTGCCGGGTTTATGAATTTGAAGGTTTGTAACCCTGATAGCCCGTATTACAGCACGAAATTCATCAAACTCCGTGAGGTGGCTAAGTGAAATTACCTGTATGCCCGAAGTGCGGGTTTGCCCCGGAGTTTAGCTGGAAGAATTACACATTCGGCTCCTGCTCAGTTTCCCTGATGTGCCCATATGAGCACCATCGCGTAGAGCATGGTTACTGGGCTGGTGGCAAAGAAAATGCCCGGAAGGCGATAGAGAAAAAATGGGTGGCGGAAGTGAATAATAACGAGGTTAAAAATGGCTAATTCATTCAGACAAATGCGCGATGGCGACATCATCAAGCGCACCGATAGTGGCATGTTCATCCGCATTGACGGGCTTCATGTTAAATCTGACTTCAATCGCCGTGAAGACGACGAACGTACCCGCCAGGCTGATGATGAGTTGTTTGGCTACCTGATGAACGGCGGCACGGTTCCTCCGCTGGAAGTGGTTGTCCGTGATGAGGGTGGGGTGTGGATTGTCGAGGGCCATCGCCGTCACCGCGCATATCTGCGCTGCCGAGAGGCAGGAAAGCCAGTTGAGCGCATCCAGATTATTTCCTTCACCGGCAATGACGTTGAGCGCATTGCTCGCATCATGACGAGCAACAACCAGTTGCCTCTGACCGCGGTTGAACAGGCTGCAGTAGTGAAAGACCTGGCAGCATTCAACCTGACCACTGCGGAAATCGCAAAGCTGGTGCACAAGTCGATCCCGACGGTTGAGAAGCTGCTGACACTCAGCACGGCGGACCACGCTATTCAGAAGAGCGTTAAATCTGGTGAGGTCTCGGCATCTGTCGCGGTAGACCGCATCAAAGAGCACGGTGAAAAGGCTGGTGAGGTGCTGGCTCAGGATAAGGCCAAGGCAGCAGCTGCAGGCGTTAAAAAGGTCACCAAATCGTTTGTGTCGCCGGAAATCAGCGTGAAGAAAGCCCGCCGCGCGGTAGAGCTGCTGGCGCTGGCACAAATCAGTGACGAAGGCGTTATTGCCCTGGATGGACTGGCACTTGCTGAAATGCTGGAAATTATCGACGAACAGAAAAAAATCTCTGCGGATCGCAGCAAGGCGGCAGCATGAACATTTCAACGGTAAAAGAGCTCATCACCTCCCTGGAGAGTGCAGGAGAGCTGTCAATCAAGGAGCGGAAGTATCTGGAGCTGGCTAAGGCTTACCAGCAGCTGGCTGCGGAGAATGTGATCAGGCAGGAATTCGTCAAAATCTGTTTCCGCGCAGCAGCAGATGGTGCATCGCTGGATGGCGCAGATATTCAGGAGATAGGTGAGCGCCTCGGGCTGTTTGGTCGCGAGACATACCAGCCTGTGCTGCATGGGTATATCTGTGGTCATGAGGCTGGCGAAGACAGCGTGTATGTGATGAAAAGCTCGCCCGCCACCGATCGAATCTATGCCGGGATTAAGGCTGATGGCCGCGTTGAAGGTGCGCACTTTGTGGCTAACCGAATGCTGGCCGCCTGGGATGCTGGTTTTATCGAAGACACAGCCAAAAACGCTGCCGATATCGCTCGCATGATTCTCACCTCAACCGAGTTTATGGCGGGTGCGCCAGTGGGAGACTTCGACCGCTCTTTTGCTGATGGCATCCTGGAAGATATCGCTAAGCAGCTGCGCGAGGGGGCCAAATGAGCAACGCTATCGATGCACATCTCACCGATGAAGTGATCAACGCCGCATTCGAAAACACTAACTTCGGGCGCGACGACTTCCGCACTATCCTGGCCGAAACCGTTATGAAACGTGCCGCCGGTTATCACTCTGGCTGGACGGCGACGACCATTTGTACTCGCCTCAAGCTGTTAGGGAAGCAGGAGAGGCCAACAAAACTCGGCCTGACTTTTGCCTTTCACCACTACTACCGCCAGAGCGTCCACGATGCGCTGATGCCAAAACAGGGGCGTGCAGCATGACTGATATCACCAAACTGGCGCAGAGAGAGCAGTTGAAAGAGAAATTCGAAGCGTGGCTGTCTGAAAAACCGCTATATGCAAGATACATGCATTGGTGTGACTCGCTCAACGCTTATGACTACACCGGCATCCAACTAGCATGGGAGGCATATCAGGCCGGTGGAGTTGAACTGGTAGAGGCGCTGGAGAAGGCGCAGCAGCAAAGTAAAAGCGACTTTGAAATCAAAGCCCGTCTCTGTAAAGAGAGTAATAGCCTACACGACAGGTTGAGAGAAGCAGAGAAGCGCATCGCCGAGCTGGAGTCCCGCACCGTCACCGTGAGTAAATCCGACATATTTAACGTTCCTGGCGGTGAAACTTACGGTGACGGCGAGATGATACCCGTCAATACCCTCTGCCTTTACCTCGCAGAGCATGGCATCAAGTGGGAGGCTGAGTGATTCGTAAATCATCAATATCAATCGCGATCGCTCTTGGCTCGATAGCATCTTACCAACCTGCTGAGGCCATCCCTATTAAAGAGCTTGAACCGCAACGTTACCCAGACCCCAATCGGCATACGGGAAAAGCGGCAGAGCGTCGCAACGCTAAGCGCCGCAGGAGAGCAAAGAAATGACCAGCAAATTAACCAGAGAAGAGAATGTTCAGGCTGTCTTTGATTTAAAAGCCGGCTACAAATTGGGGCTCGCCGATGTAGAGATTCTCAAGCGAGTAGCCAGCATGGCGCTGGCAGCAATGGACAGCGAGCCGAGCCGTAATCCTGTGCTGGCGTATGCCGACAGTTATCGCGATATGGCAAAACAAGGTGTTGAGTCAGTTCCAATATGGAGCGTCATCACCGACCTTGAGCGCAACATAGCGCCGCTATATCGCCAGGCGCAGCCAGCGCCGGTAGTGAACGAGGATTTATACATACTCGCTAATCACATAGCCAGCAGCAAAAGCGGGCTGCCTGATGAATGGCTGGACTGGGCCGAGGAACTGGAAACTGATATTCGCCGCGCCGCCATGCTCCAGGCTGACAACGATGAAATTGGCTCATGGAGTAACGGCAAGAACACCCCGACAAGTACTTCAATAACGCCTGCGTCACCAGACAGAAAACTGACCGACGATGTGCTGGATGAAATTATCGCCGGAGCTAAAACATCGATGGAGCAGTACCTTGCTCTGTCGCTAAAGGCAGAACGTGAGGTATGGCGGAAGGAAGGCCCCACCGACGACGAGCGCATTATGGCTATCGAGGGCATTCATAACTGTGAACGGTGCGGGGATGAGATGGATATGGGCGCCAGAATAACAAGCCATCGGTTTAAGGTCTGACGCATGCCTTACAAACTCGAATCCGTAAAACGCAAACATGCTATTTGCTATCAACAAATCTAAGGTTTGTTATTTATGCGAATGATAACGAGGAAAAAGCCAGCCTTCACCGAGCTGTATCAAACCGGCGTATTAACGCGTATCGCCGCGGTAAAAAGTCCTGATGGTGGCGGCTGGCGGTTATTTGGTCTTTGGCGCGATAAGGAAATCGCGGTTTTTGTCGAGGCCGCCCGCGGTGGCGTTAGGGAGTGGTCTGGTCTGGACTATCTCGCCAGTTTCTGCGCAAGTTGCGGAATCAGTCTGTGGGAGATTCATAACAAGGTCGAACAAAAGTTACCAAATTGATAGCTCACATCCAGCAAGCTGATTTATAATAATCACATCGGCTGAACACCGAATCTATGGCGCCATCACCGGAGTAATGTGATGACGCAAAAACGCAGTAACGCCATTCTACGCCGTGCCTTTGTGCGCGGTGTTTCCGTTTGTCTGTCGCACCCAGGTGGTGCGATATGAGAGACCCCCGTCGCAGATGCAAGGCCCCCGGCTGCGGTGCCTGGTTTAACCTTACCTATTCTAATGTTTACTGGTGCTGTGAAGAGCATAAACGCCAGTACCTGGCGCTTCAGCGCGATAAACAGAAAGCCAAAGCACAAGACCGGTTAAAAAATAAACCCGTTCACCGTATTCGCCCTGAGCTGCCAACGGCAGAAAAACCCCTCAGTCACTGGCTTGACGTAACCGAGCGGGTTGTGAATACCCTTTGCCGTGAAATAGCTCTTGCTAATGGCGAAGGATGCATCTCATGCGGTACTCACTCTGCTGCTGTCTGGCACGCCGGCCATTACCGGACCGTCGCCAAAGCCTCCCACCTGCGGTTTACCCGCATCAATATCAATCTCCAGTGTGATGACTGCAACGTAGGCAAGTCAGGAAACATCAAAGCCTACCGCATAGGGCTGGTGGCGAAAATCGGTGAAGCCGCAGTGCAGGGGCTTGATAACGACAACCGTATTCACCGCTGGACCATCGAAGAGCTGGAAGCCATCCGCACCGAAGCATACGCCGACTTGCGGGCGCTAAAAAAAGCACAGGAGGCTGCATGACAAATTGTTACTGCGAATCCCTGGCTGCTCAGCGCATAGCACCTGCCCATTATTTAAAAGAGGTTGGAGACCAGTGGCGAACTCCGGATCTGCTGTTCTGGGGTATCAATGCGATGTTTGGTCCGTTGGTGCTTGACCTGTTCGCTGATGACAGCAATGCAAAATGCCCCACCTGGTACACCGCAGAAGATAACGCGCTGACGCAAGACTGGTCTGGTCGTCTGGCTGAACTCGGTGGCGCAGCATTCGGAAATCCTCCATATAGCCGCTCTCAGTACCACGAAAAGCAGGCCATTACCGGCATGGCGCACATCATGAATTACGCGGCTGCGCAACGCGAGCGGGGCGGGCGCTATGTATTCCTGGTTAAGTCAGCAACGAGTGAAACGTGGTGGCCGGAAGATGCGGATCATGTCTGCTTTATCCGGGGGCGAATTGGTTTCGATCTGCCTGTCTGGTTTAAGCCTGCGGATGAAAAACAAAAGGCGACTAGTGCATTTTTCGCAGGTGCTATTGCCGTATTTGATAAGACCTGGCGAGGCGAGCGTTTTAGTTACATCAATCGAACTGATCTTGAAGCAAAAGGCCGCGCATTTATGACACTGGCACTGTTTGCCGCTGGACAGCAGAAAATAAAAAATGAGGTGAATGAATGATCAACCCTTCTGAAGTTGGTAAGTCAGGTGAAATGGTTCGCCTCCGCACTCTGGAAAGTATCTGGATACAGGGAAAGCTACGCATGTGGGGCCGCTGGTCATATATCGGTGGCGGCAGTGGCGGCAATATGTTTAACCAGTTACTGTCCTCCGGGAAAATCACTAAGACTGCTATCAATGAGGCGCTACGCCGCATGAAGAAGTCCGGGATAACTAAGCCTGAACTTGAAGCCTTCTTTAAAGAAATCCTTAACGGTAAAAATAAAAGTGGCCTGGCATTTTGTACTGACGAGGAGGGATTGAAAATTGACTCAGTGCTTAGCACCGAGCTTGTGCGCTCCGGGAATAAAGCTCTCTATAAGCTAATCAAGGATCGGTATGTCTATCGCACGAGTAAGAAGTCGATGGCGAAAGAGCTAAACGAAAAGCATCCAGAATGGTGCTTGAGGACTTGCGAGAGCAGGGTTGATGTTTGGCTAAATTTGGCAGAATCGATGCTTTACGCGCCAATGTGTGACGCGTTTGGCACAAATAGCGACAGATTTTACTTGAATAGTTGCGCGGAAAGTGCTTGAATTGTGATAGGCTCGGGACGTTAAAGCGAACTGAGCAGCAAGAAAAAATTAAAAGCCCAAGGTTAACCCCCTTGGGCTTTGTCATTTCTGCAATCTCAGCGCTGTTTAAAGGTTTCATACCCACAGCTGGAGCATTTGTAATAGTCTCTCTGAACTCCCAACCCAATGAAATCTGGGTCATCTACGGTTCGGTCAAGGCTATAGCTCATCTGTGAGCATCTGGGGCATTTCTCCCCACCGCTGGATTTGATATATGCCTCAAGCTCGGCGACCTGCTGTTTGAGACGATCCACTTCGTCGGGCACTGTTTTTAACCTTTTCCACAGTGGGATTTTTTCCAGTAAAGAATCCAGTTCGGAGAGTATCCCCATGAGTCACCTCGTTAATAAGACGCTAGTTACGACAGGCGGTATTACGCTATGCAAGCCTGATATTTATGCCCTTGATATCACTACTGATGATAAGGGGAGTAAAGAACTCTACATTCTCAAGAATGGCGAAGAATTGATCCACTTCGAACTTACAGAAGAGAGTACGGAAAAGTTGTTATCCTTGCTCCGAAAGTAGGTCTATTTGCATTGCATCAGTACCCCTGTCACATCGTCGTATAGCAGAAAATGAAAACCAACAAGCCTCAGCACTCGCTGGGGCTTTTCTATTTCAGGCTCACGGGAATCATCCTCGACGTGCGTTGTTGTTAATCCAGCCCGTGAAGCCTGACCTTTTCCAAACACACAGCGCCATCCGTCATTAACGGAGGTGAGGCTATGACAAAAATGAGCACCATTTACAGCAGACTCTCATACGGCACAGGTACCGCGCTGACGGGCTGCGGTGTCTCAGCAAAGGCTTACGCCGATGTAGCAAAAACAGAGGTATGGATTTTGGCCGACAAAGTGGCGGGTATGAGCCTGAGTGACTGGGCGATCGTTGTCGGTATTGCCTGCACGATTATCACCTGCGCCGTTAACTGGTATTACCGTCGCAAAGAGAGGGAGGACAGATTAAATGGCAATGTCACCAGCGCTCAGAAATAGCATTATCGGAGCCCTGGGTACGGGCGCCATAGGTATCGCTACCGTCATGGTATCCGGCAAAACGGGGCTTGAGGGCCGCGAGTACGTCGCCTATCGCGACATCGTCGGTGTTGTAACGGTCTGCGATGGCCATACGGGATCGGATATTGTCTGGGGTAGGCGGTACACGGATAAAGAGTGCGACGCGCTAACCCGGCGCGATATACAGCGCATAGCCGCGCAGGTCGATCCGCATATCAAAGTTCCGACCACAGAAACCCAGCGCGCAGCCATTTACTCATTTGCCTATAACGTCGGCGCCACTGCAACAATTAACTCCACGCTGCTGAAAAAGCTGAATGCCCGCGACTATGCCGGTGCCTGTGCAGAGTTGAAGCGCTGGGTCTATGCCGGTGGTCAGAAGTGGAAAGGGCTGATCAATCGCCGTGATGTCGAATATCAGGTATGCACCTGGAGCCAGAAATGAACATGATTTGCTTCGTTATAGCTGCGTTCCTTGCTTTCAATGGTAACGATGCGTGGCCGTGGTTTCTGGCTGTCGGGGTAATCATGTCATGAGCCGCTTAACCGCCATTATCAGTGCAGTAGTTATCTGCCTGATAGTCAGCCTCGGCTGGCTGGCCAGTCACTACCACAGCAACGCCACCGAGTTCAAAAAGCAGCGCGATAAAGCGACTGAACAGCTCAGCCTGGCGAAAGACGCCATCGCTGACATGCAGACTCGCCAGCGTGACGTAGCCGCGCTGGATGCCAAATACACCGGAGAACTGGCAGATGCTAAAGCCACTATCGATCAGCTTGAGCGTGATGTTGCTTCTGGCAAGCGTAGGTTGCAGCTCAACGCCAACTGTCCCGCGAACGGAGCGACCGCAACCGGCGGCATGGGCGATGCTTCCGGCCCCCGACTTACTGACTCCGCTGAGCGGGATTATTTCACCCTCAGAGAGCGAATCAACACCATCACCGGGCAAGTGAGCTACCTGCAGGACTACATCCGCACGCAGTGCCTGAAATAAGGGAATCATCATGCTGCTGATTTCACACTCTATAGCGGGAAGAAGCCCATACCCAAAGCCCAAACAGGACAGCCCCATGAATATGCACGCTAATTTCGGTCAACTTTCCGTGGCGCTAAAAGCAAAAATGCCAACGGCCAACGAACTTTTTTCCATCGTAAAGCAGGTTGAAGATGAAATGGCTGGCAAGCCGCTCAATGCCGAAACAGCCTATACCTTCGTAGAAGAGGTAAAAAAGCGAGTGGCTGATCTAATTGTTATTGAAGTTGACTGACGGCATTACAGGAGCCCTTCTACGAGGGGCTTCGATAATGTCTACGTGAGGGAATAATCATGGCAACACCGGACTGGGAGGCCATCGAGTCGGCATACCGGGCCGGAGTCCTTAGTCTCCGTGATATAGGCGAGCAATACGGCGTAACTGAAGGGGCTATCAGGAAGAGAGCCAAAAAGTTTGCCTGGGTACGCAATAGCGGTACGCAGGTACGCAAAAATGGTACGCAAAGTGGTACGCAAAAAGGAAAGGTGCGTACCAGCGAAAAGCCCGCCAGTGCTGGCCGTACGCAAAAAAGTACGCAACAAAAAGCTGAACCTCCAGCAGATACGAAACCGATACGCGGGGTGCGTACCGATCCCCCGACTAATCCATTCCAGCGCGGGAATCAGGAAGCGTTAAAGCACGGCGGATACGCACGTCGAATGCTTTTTAAAGATGACGTCATTGAAGACGCAAGGGTATTGCAACTGGAGGATGAGCTATTTCGACTCCGGGCAAATAACCTGACAGCTGCCGAGAATATAGGCCGCTGGTTAACGCTGATGGAAGATGCTGAAAGTGATGAGGCGCGGGATAAGTTGGCAGCGCTTATGGTTGCCGCTGATAAAGCAATGATGCGTAACACCGTACGTATTGAGTCCATCGTGGGAACTCTTGCCACGGTCGGGAAAATATTTGCTGATACTGATTACCGCAAAGCCGCTACTGACAAGGTATCACTGGAGGCAGATCGCTTGCGCCGTGATGCTGGCATAGATGATGGTAACGGAGAGCGTGACCTCAATGACTTCTACTCTGACATCCAGACCGACGTTAAATCCGGTCCTGAGGGGCTTTTGGACGACGCAGGCGCGTAACAAGATCCTTTTCGGTGGCCGGTCATCGTCAAAATCGTGGGATGCCGCGGGAATTGCAATATTCCTGGCAAATAAATACACCCTCCGTTTCTGCTGCGCCCGTCAGATCCAGAACAAAATTGAGGAGTCGGTATATACCCTGCTCAAAATACAGATTGACCGGTTTGGCCTGCGGCATCGTTTCCGTGTTCTGAACAACAAAATCATTAACCGGGTGACCGGTTCTGAGTTCGTGTTTTACGGCCTCTGGCGCAATATCGAAGAGATTAAGTCGCTGGAGGGTATTAGCGTGCTGTGGCTGGAAGAGGCCCACGCGTTGACGGAATACCAGTGGAAGATACTTGAGCCTACCATCCGTAAAGAGGGCTCAGAGTGCTGGTTCATCTTTAACCCTGGGTTAGTCACCGATTTTGTGTGGCGTAACTTTGTGGTCGATCCTCCAGAAGATACGCTGATACGCAAAATCAACTACGATGAAAACCCGTTCCTGTCAGACACAATGCTGAAGGTTATCGAAGCCGCTAAGCGACGTGATCCGGACGGGTTTAAACACGTCTACGAGGGCGTGCCTGAATCCGATGATGATGCGGCCATTATCAAGTTGTCATGGATAGAGGCGGCGGTAGACGCGCATAAGGTCTTGAACTTCGAGCCCAGCGGACGCAAGCGCATTGGTTTTGACGTCGCCGACAGCGGAGCGGATAAATGCGCCAATGTCTACCGTCACGGATCAGTCGTGTACTGGGCTGATGAATGGAAGGCGAAAGAAGACGAATTGCTGAAGAGTTGCCAGCGCACCTATCAGGCAGCAATGGAACGTGAGGCGGATATCGTTTACGACTCTATAGGTGTCGGCGCATCTGCTGGTGCCAAATTTTCAGAGATAAACGAGGATCGCAAGCGAGAGAACATGTACGCCTCGCACATTAACTACCAGCGGTTTAATGCTGGCGCCGGCGTAAATGAGCCGGAAGAAGAATATATTGGCATTCCGAATAAAGACTTTTTCGCAAATCTTAAGGCACAGGCATGGTGGCTGGTAGCTGACCGTTTCCGCAACACCTTCAATGCCGTCAATAATGGCGAGCAGTATCCGGTTGATGAACTGATAAGCATTGACTCATCCTGTCCGTTGCTGGAAAAGCTAAAGCTGGAACTCACTACGCCCCATCGCGACTTTGATAAAAACGGACGCGTAATGGTAGAGAGCAAAAAGGATCTGGCTAAGCGTGACGTTCCATCTCCTAACGTTGCTGACGCTTTCATCATGGCGTTTGCACCGACGGATTCCGCACTGGATATCTGGGAGTCTTTGGGATAGCGGGAAACGTCGGAAATGGCTGTTTAAGCCTGAAAAATGGCTATGCATTTTACCTCCCATTTTATGCATGATTTATTCACTCTGTTTTGGCCGTTTTCGACAACAAAACCGTCTCAATAATGCCTTTCACCGCTATTCAGTGATGAGTGCCGATCGCGTTGTCAAGGCTCAATTGAAATGTCCGTTATCCAGCTCAATTAAAATGACCACTTTGATCTCTCATTCTCTTTACTGA
>NZ_CAXSXW010000016.1:100114-165836 GCF_964241505.1 Klebsiella sp. Q11 | reverse complement strand
CGGGAATAGCTCAGTTGGTAGAGCACGACCTTGCCAAGGTCGGGGTCGCGAGTTCGAGTCTCGTTTCCCGCTCCAAATTTCTTCTCATACCCAGTTTATCCACAGCGCAAGCACGCGCCGGTGATGATTTTCGCGCGGTCCTGAAAATACTGTGAACAGAGTTATCCACAGGTTAACCTTTCGTCCTCTCTCAGAAAATTACTTCACTATGTAAATAGTATTCTTATATCTAATTGAAAGATAAGAGTTAAATTTCATTTCAAAGTGTTAATCCGATCACTTGACGAACGTCTGCCCCTTGAAACGCAATGTGTTTTTATTTTTATTCACACCCTGTGAATGAATCAGGCGTCGCGCGGTAGCCCTTTTTCAACCACCCTGACCAGACGCAGCTTTTTGGGTAACTGCACCTCAACCACATTGGCATTTCTCTTTTCAATTTGCTGCGCCATCGCCCACTCGATATGTTCGTCGAGAAGCGGGTGCTCACCCCTGCGGCTTTCCAGCGCCTTCAGGTTCGCTTCATCCCAGGGCGCGTTGCCCAACGCGACGGCGATATTACGCAGCCAGCGCAGATGACCAATACGGCGAATGGCCGAACCTTCCGTCACTTTTAAAAACCAGGGTTCGCTCCAGGCGAACAGCTCAATAAGCGCCGGGGCGTGTAGCGCCTTGCGCGGACTGAAATCCTCTTCATCGGTGAGCTGCGCGAAGCGGTTCCACGGGCAAATCAGCTGGCAGTCATCGCAGCCGTATATGCGGTTGCCGATCAGCGGACGAAACTCTTCCGGAATAGCGCCTTCCAGTTCGATAGTCAGATAGGAAATACAGCGCCGGGCATCGACGGTATAGGGCTCGACGATGGCGCCGGTTGGGCAGATGGTCATACAGGCAACGCAGCGGCCGCACTCTTCCTTGACGGGCTGGTCAATGGGAAGAGGGAGATCGATAAGCAGTTCACCGAGGAAAAAGAACGAGCCGGCATCGCGGCTAAGGATGAGCGAGTGCTTACCTGTCCATCCCAGCCCCGCTTTTTCGGCTAAAGGGCGTTCAAGAATCGGCGCGGAATCGACAAAAGGTCTAAAATTGAGCGAAGCACACTGTCCCTGAATCATCTCACCTAATTTTTTCAGGCGATGACGTAATAGCTTGTGATAGTCCCGTCCGAGGGCGTAACGGCTAACGTAACCCACCGCGGGGTCTTTCAGGGTGCGGGCGAAAGCGGCATTAGCGGGCAGGTAGTTCATTCTCACGCTAATTACGCGCAGGGTACCGGGCTGGAGCTCATGGGGGCGCGCGCGCATCATGCCATGACGCGCCATCCACGCCATTTCGCCGTGGTATTGTTTATCCAGCCACGCCTGCAGTTTAGGTTCGCTGGCGCTGAGATCGGTATCGGTAATACCGACCTGCTGGAACCCCAACTCTGTGCCCCATTGTTTGATTTGCTGCGCTAACTGATTGAGATCGAGGGGCTGTGACATGATGGACCATACGATGACGAAAAACACCGGGAGTATACCACATATCATCTGGTCGGCGGAGGCGCTACGACGAGCGGAAAAAGAGGCGGCGGATGCCCTTGGGCTGACGTTGTATGAACTGATGCGTCGTGCGGGCGAAGCGGCTTTTGAGCTTGCGCGCGTCCAGTATCCTGAAAGCCAGCACTGGCTGATTCTCTGCGGCCACGGTAATAACGGCGGCGACGGCTACGTGGTGGCTCGCCTGGCACAGTCGCGAGGCATTCAGGTCACGCTGCTGGCGCTGGAGAGCGAGAAGCCGCTGCCGGAAGAGGCCAGCCTCGCGCGTGAGGAGTGGCTCAACGCCGGCGGCACTATTCATGCCGCCGGCATCCCCTGGCCGGAAGATATCACGCTGATTATTGACGGCCTGCTCGGTACCGGGTTACAGAGCGCGCCCCGGGAAAACGTTGCGGCGCTGATCGCGCGGGCAAACGCCCATCCGGCTGAGGTTGTGGCGCTGGATATCCCCTCCGGCCTGAATGCGCAGACGGGGACGACGCCGGGCGCGGTTATCCATGCCGCTCATACCATCACCTTTATCGCGCTTAAGCCGGGGCTGCTGACCGGCAAAGCCCGCGATGTCGTTGGCCGTTTGCATCATCACGCCCTGGGGCTTGAGGGTTGGCTAGCAGGCCAAACGACGGCGCTCAGTCGCTTCGATGCCTCGCAGCTCCCCGGCTGGCTGCCGCCGCGGCGTCCAACCTCGCACAAAGGCGACCACGGTAAGCTGGTGATTATTGGCGGCGAACCGGGGACGGCGGGCGCCATACGAATGAGCGGTGAAGCGGCGCTGCGCGCGGGCGCCGGGCTGGTGCGAGTACTGACTCACCGGGACAACATTGCGCCCATTCTGACCGCCAGGCCTGAGCTGATGGTCCATGAGCTGACGTCCCGCTCTCTCGAAGAGAGTCTGCACTGGGCGGATGTCATTGCGATTGGGCCGGGGCTGGGGCTGGGCGAGTGGGGTAAAAATGTGCTACGCCAGGCGGAGAATTTTCGCAAACCGATGGTCTGGGATGCGGATGCGCTGAACCTGCTGGCAATCAATCCCGATAAACGTCACAATCGCGTGCTGACGCCGCATCCCGGCGAAGCCGCCCGCCTGCTGAACGTGAGTGTGGCAGAAATTGAAAGCGATCGCTTACATTCTGCACAACGTCTGGTAAAACGTTATGGTGGCATCGTGGTGCTGAAAGGTGCAGGTACGCTCGTGGCGAGCGAAACGGGCGAAATGGCTATTATCGACACCGGTAACGCTGGGATGGCCAGCGGCGGGATGGGCGATGTGCTGACCGGTATTATCGCTGCGTTGTTAGGCCAGCGCCTGACGCCGTATGATGCTGCCTGCGCCGGATGCGTTGCTCATGGCGAAGCCGCCGATCGGCTGGCGGCGAGACACGGCACCCGCGGAATGCTGGCGACCGATCTTTTTTTCACGCTCAGGCGTGTTGTTAACCCGGATGTGATTGACGTAGACCATGATTAACCGAGTGATTCCTTTACCCGATGAGCAGGCGACTTTAAGCCTTGGCAACCGCGTCGCACAGGCATGCGCTGGCGCGACGGTCATCTATTTGTATGGCGATTTAGGGGCGGGTAAGACCACCTTTAGCCGCGGTTTCCTTCAGGCTCTCGGTCACCGTGGCAACGTTAAAAGCCCAACCTACACCCTCGTCGAGCCTTACAGTCTCGATAATTTGATGGTCTATCACTTCGATCTTTATCGCCTGGCGGATCCTGAGGAACTCGAGTTTATGGGGATCCGCGATTATTTTACTGACGATGCTATCTGCCTGGTGGAATGGCCTCAGCAGGGCACGGGAGTACTGCCGGACCCGGATGTTGAAATTCACCTTGAGTATCAGGCACAAGGGCGTGAGGCGCGCGTAACCGCGGTCTCCTCATTGGGTGAGTCTTTATTGGCGCGTTTGGCTAATTAGCCTGAAGGACGACGGGATGATGTATCGCTTAACCAGTTGGCTGGCCGCCGCATTGATGCTGTTCAGCATTCAGGCCACTGCGGCAAGTTTATCCGATATCCAGGTCTCAAATGGCGATCGGCAGGCCCGCATTACCATTAGCTTTATCGGCGAACCTGAATATTCGTTTAGCCCCCAGGGCAAACGCATCGTGGCGCTGGATATTAAACAGACTGGCGTACTCCAGGGGCTACCGCTGCAGTTTAGCGGCAATAATCTGGTAAAAAGCATTCGTTCCGGGACGCCGCAGGATACGCAGTCGCTGCGCCTGCTGGTGGATCTCACCGCCGATGGCAAAACCCGCGCGGTGAAACAGCAGAACGGCTCTAACTACACCGTGGTGTTTACGATTAACGCCGACGCGCCGCCTCCGCCTCCACCTCAGCCAGTGGTGGTTAGACAGGCGGAAAGGCCCGTGGCGCAGCCCGTGCGTCCGAGCGAACCCGCGCGCAACCCGTTTAAAGCCGATAACGACCGGCTTACCGCGGTGACCAGCACCAGTAGCGTAACGCGTCCTGCGGCGCGTACCGTTTCCGGCGACGATAAAGTGATTATCGCCATTGACGCCGGCCACGGCGGCCAGGATCCGGGAGCCATTGGTCCGAACGGCACGAAAGAAAAGAATGTGACCATAGCGATTGCGCGTAAGCTCCGCGCGCTGCTGAATGCCGATCCGCAGTTCAGGCCCGTGCTAACGCGCGACGGCGATTATTTCATTTCCGTCATGGGGCGTTCTGACGTCGCACGTAAGCAAAACGCCAATTTCCTTGTCTCGATTCACGCCGACGCTGCGCCGAATCGCGATGCTACCGGGGCCTCGGTTTGGGTGCTTTCCAACCGCCGCGCGAACAGCGAAATGGCCGGCTGGCTCGAGCAGCATGAGAAACAGTCAGAACTGCTGGGCGGCGCGGGCGATGTACTGGCCAACAGCCAGTCGGACCCTTACCTGAGCCAGGCGGTGCTGGATTTACAGTTCGGCCATTCCCAGCGCGTCGGGTATGATGTGGCGACCAATGTGCTGAGCCAGCTGCAGCGGATCGGCGATTTACATAAGCGTCGTCCTGAGCATGCCAGCCTCGGCGTACTGCGTTCGCCGGATATCCCGTCGATCCTGGTGGAAACGGGTTTTATCAGTAATACCGGCGAAGAGCGGCTGCTGGGCAGCGATGCTTATCAGCAGCAGGTCGCAGAGGCGATTTATAACGGCCTGCGTAACTACTTTATGCAGCACCCTCTGCAATCCGCGCCGCGCGGGGCAGCCGCGCAGACTGCCAGCGCAGGTTCGTCAGACGGGACGTTGTTAAATTAAGGAGACGGCCATGCCGATTCAGGTTCTACCGCCGCAGCTCGCCAACCAGATTGCCGCAGGTGAAGTGGTGGAACGTCCGGCGTCGGTGGTCAAAGAGCTGGTGGAAAATAGCCTCGATGCCGGGGCGACGCGCATCGACATTGATATTGAGCGCGGCGGGGCGAAGTTAATCCGCATTCGCGATAACGGCTGCGGCATCAAAAAAGACGAGCTGGCGCTGGCGCTGGCTCGTCACGCCACCAGTAAAATTGCTTCGCTGGATGACCTTGAGGCGATCATTAGCCTCGGCTTTCGCGGCGAAGCTCTGGCCAGTATCAGCTCAGTGGCTCGCCTGACGTTGACCTCGCGTACCGAAGATCAGCAGGAGGCCTGGCAGGCCTATGCCGAAGGGCGCGATCAGGCGGTCACCGTGAAGCCGGCGGCGCACCCGGTGGGAACAACGCTGGAAGTGCTGGATCTGTTTTATAACACCCCCGCCCGGCGCAAATTTATGCGCACCGAGAAAACCGAGTTTGGCCATATCGACGAGATCGTGCGGCGCATTGCGCTGGCGCGCTTCGACGTGACCATCAACCTCAGCCACAACGGCAAGGCCGTGCGCCAGTACCGGGCGGTATCGCAGGACGGCCAGCGCGAGCGGCGTCTGGGCGCGATCTGCGGTTTGCCATTTCTTGAACACGCGCTGGCGATTGAGTGGCAGCACGGCGACCTGACCCTCAGCGGCTGGGTGGCCGATCCGCTACATACCAATCCGACGCTGGCGGATATTCAGTATTGCTACGTCAATGGGCGGATGATGCGCGATCGCCTGATTAATCACGCGATTCGCCAGGCCTGTGAAGACAAACTGGGCGCCGACCAGCAGCCTGCCTTTGTGCTGTATCTGAAGATAGATCCGCATCAGGTGGATGTGAACGTCCATCCGGCCAAACATGAAGTGCGTTTTCATCAGTCGCGCCTGGTGCATGACTTTATCTATCAGGGCGTGCTGAGCGTCCTGCAGCAGCAGCTGGAGGTGCCGTTGGCGGAAGAGGGCGATGAGCCTGCGCCGCGACAGGTGCCGGAAAACCGCATTGCGGCGGGCGGCAATCATTTTGCCCAGCCGGCGGTCGCGCGTGAAAGCGCCGCTCCCCGTTACCGGGATGAGCCCGCCGCGCCGCGTTTTAATACCGGAGGTTCGCGAGAGTCCGCCGCCTCGGGTTCATCTGGCGGAGCCGCCTGGCCGCACGCGCAGCCAGGCTACCAAAAACAGCAGGGTGCGCTTTATCGCCAACTGCTGGACACGCCGGCCACGGAGCGCAAACCCCTGGCTCCCGCACCGGCAGCGGAAGGCCTGTCGGGTCATAGCCAAAGCTTTGGCCGCGTACTGACGATTATCGATAGCGACTGCGCGCTGCTGGAGCGCGGCGGTAAGTTAGCGCTGCTGGCTCTGCCGGTTGCTGAGCGCTGGCTGCGCCAGGCGCAGCTAACGCCGGGCGCAGAGGCGGTTTGCGCCCAACCGCTGCTTATTCCGCTGCGGATAAAAGTGTCCGACGAGGAAAAAGACGCGCTCAAGCAGGCGCAGTCGGCGCTGGCTGAGGTCGGTATTGAACTCCAGTCCGATGCGCACCACGTGACGGTCCGCGCAGTGCCTTTACCCTTAAGACAACAAAATTTACAAATCTTGATTCCTGAACTGATAGGCTACCTGGCGCAGCAAAAAACCGTCGACGTCGGCAACATTGCTCAGTGGATAGCGCGTAATCTGGCGAGCGAACATGCGCAGTGGAACATGGCGCAGGCGATTGCCGTCCTGGCGGATATCGAACGCTTATGTCCGCAGCTGGTTAAAGCGCCGCCGGGTGGTCTGTTACAACCTGTTGATTTACATTCGGCGATGAATGCCCTGAAAGATGAGTGATGTAACTGAGGCAAGCCTGCCTAAGGCAATATTTTTAATGGGCCCTACGGCTTCTGGTAAAACCGCATTGGCTATCGCCTTACGTAAAGTTTTGCCAGTAGAGTTGATTAGCGTTGATTCAGCCCTCATCTATCGAGGAATGGACATAGGCACGGCCAAGCCCGATGCCGCGGAGCTGAGCGCTGCGCCGCATCGTCTGCTGGATATTCTTGACCCGGCCGAGGCTTATTCCGCGGCGGATTTCCGCCGCGATGCGCTGGCAGAGATGGCCGATATCGTCGCTGCCGGGCGTATTCCGCTACTGGTTGGCGGAACGATGTTGTATTTCAAGGCGTTGTTGGAAGGATTGTCGCCTCTACCCTCGGCTGATCCTGAGGTCAGAGCCAGGATCGAGCAACAGGCCGCAGAGCAGGGATGGAACGCGTTACACCAGCAGCTACAGGAAATTGATCCGGTTGCCGCCGCGCGTATTCATCCAAATGATCCGCAAAGACTTTCCCGAGCACTGGAAGTTTTTTTCATTTCGGGTAAAACTTTAACGGAGCTGACGCAAACGTCAGGTGATGCTCTGCCGTATAAGGTGCACCAGTTCGCCATCGCCCCGGCGAGCCGTGAACTGCTCCATCAGCGCATAGAACAGCGTTTTCATCAGATGTTGGCTTCAGGTTTTGAAGCAGAAGTGCGGGCGCTTTTTGCCCGGGGAGATTTGCATACGGATATGCCTTCCATTCGTTGTGTCGGATATCGCCAGATGTGGTCTTACCTAAATGGCGAGATCCCGTATGATGAAATGGTTTATCGAGGTGTTTGCGCCACGAGACAGTTAGCTAAACGTCAGGTGACCTGGCTGCGCGGTTGGGAAGGTATCCACTGGTTAGACAGTGAACAACCTGAACAAGCGTTCAACAAAGTATTACAGGTTGTTGGTGCTAGCCTGGACTGAACGTGTACAATTGAACGGGTATCGTGCGTAATTTTTTTAAGAATCGTAAGGTTCTGAGTACAAAACAAGCATACATATAAGGAAAAGAGAGAATGGCTAAGGGGCAATCTTTACAAGATCCGTTCCTGAACGCTTTGCGTCGGGAACGTGTTCCGGTTTCTATTTATTTGGTGAATGGTATTAAGCTGCAAGGGCAAATTGAGTCTTTCGATCAGTTCGTGATCCTGTTGAAAAACACGGTCAGCCAGATGGTCTATAAGCACGCAATTTCTACTGTTGTCCCGTCTCGCCCGGTGTCACACCACAGCAACAATGCTGGCGGCGGTACAAACAACTATCACCACGGTGGTGGTGCGCAGGGTTCTTCTGCGCCGCAGCAAGACAGCGAAGACGCCGAATAAGGCAGATGCTGTTTTTCCACGTCGGGGAGCCAGGTTTTCTGCGTTCCCCGCTGGTATTTTATAAGGGGTTTACGCTTGTTTGACCGTTATGATGCCGGTGAGCAGGCGGTACTGGTACACATCTATTTTTCGCAAGACAAAGATATGGAAGATCTCCAGGAGTTTGAAACTCTGGCCTCTTCCGCCGGTGTCGAAGCAATGCAGGTGATTACCGGTAGCCGTAAAGCACCGCACCCGAAGTATTTTGTTGGTGAAGGTAAAGCTGTCGAAATTGCGGAAGCCGTAAAAGCGACCGGTGCATCGGTCGTGCTCTTCGATCATGCCCTGAGTCCGGCACAGGAACGAAACCTGGAGCGCTTATGCGAATGTCGGGTTATCGATCGTACCGGCCTGATTTTAGATATTTTTGCCCAGCGAGCGCGTACCCACGAAGGGAAACTGCAGGTCGAGTTGGCGCAGCTGCGCCACATGGCGACTCGCCTCGTTCGCGGCTGGACCCACCTTGAAAGACAGAAAGGCGGGATTGGTTTGCGCGGCCCGGGGGAAACCCAGCTCGAAACTGACCGCCGCTTGCTGCGTAACCGTATTATGCAGATCCTGGCGCGACTGGAAAAAGTTGAAAAACAGCGTGAGCAGGGACGGCGGTCACGCGCCAAAGCCGATATTCCAACCGTGTCGCTGGTCGGTTATACCAACGCCGGTAAATCCACGTTGTTCAACCAGATAACTGAAGCCGAGGTCTATGCTGCGAACCAGCTGTTCGCCACTCTGGACCCAACGCTGCGCCGGATTGATGTCCCTGATGTCGGCGAAACCGTCCTGGCGGATACCGTAGGCTTTATTCGCCACCTGCCGCACGATCTGGTGGCCGCGTTTAAAGCGACGCTCCAGGAGACGCGCCAGGCGACGCTGTTGCTGCATATCATTGATGCTGCCGATGTGCGCGTGCAGGAAAATATTGACGCAGTGAATACGGTGCTCGCGGAAATCGAAGCTGATGAGATCCCGGCGCTGCTGGTCATGAATAAAATCGACATGCTGGATGATTTTGAGCCGCGTATCGATCGGGATGAAGAAAATAAACCGATTCGGGTCTGGCTTTCCGCCCAGACCGGGGTTGGCGTACCGCTGCTTTTTCAGGCTTTGACGGAACGGCTTTCTGGTGAAGTGGCCCAGCACACGCTGCGCCTGCCACCGCAGGAAGGTCGGTTGAGAAGCCGGTTCTATCAGCTTCAGGCGATAGAGAAAGAGTGGATGGAGGATGACGGTAGCGTTGGTCTGCAGGTGCGCATGCCGATCGTTGACTGGCGTCGCCTCTGTAAACAAGAGCCAGCGCTGGTTGAATACGTGATTTGACCTTGCAGCTTGCCTGAAGATATTGACCCCTGTGGGGATATCAAAAACAAATATGGAGCATATACATGGCGTGGAATCAGCCCGGTAATAACGGACAGGACCGCGACCCGTGGGGAAGCAGCAATAACCAAGGCGGCAACTCTGGGGGAAATGGCAACAAAGGCGGTCGCGAGCAGGGACCTCCCGATCTGGATGATATCTTCCGTAAGCTAAGTAAAAAACTTGGCGGCCTGGGTGGCGGAAAAGGTGGACTGGGCGGCGGTAGCGGCTCTCAGGGACCTCGCGGGCCAATGGGCGGACGTATCGTCGGCATCGTTGCCGCCGCTGCGGTTATTATCTGGGCAGCCAGCGGTTTCTATACCATTAAAGAAGCTGAACGTGGCGTCGTCACTCGCTTTGGTAAATTTAGCCATCTGGTTGAGCCTGGCCTTAACTGGAAACCTACTTTCATTGATAACGTTCAGGCGGTTAACGTTGAGTCGGTCCGCGAACTGGCGGCTTCCGGCGTCATGCTGACGTCTGACGAAAACGTCGTGCGCGTTGAGATGAACGTGCAGTACCGCGTGACCGATCCGGAACGCTATCTGTTTAGCGTCACCAGCGCGGACGACAGCCTGCGTCAGGCCACCGACAGCGCCCTGCGTGGCGTGATCGGTAAATACACCATGGACCGTATCCTGACCGAAGGACGTACCGTCATTCGTAGCGATACCCAGCGCGAGCTGGAAGAGACCATTCGTCCGTACAACATGGGTATCACCCTGCTCGACGTCAACTTCCAGACGGCGCGTCCGCCGGAGGAAGTAAAAGCCGCGTTTGATGATGCGATTGCCGCGCGTGAAAACGAACAGCAGTACATTCGTGAAGCGGAAGCTTACACCAACGAAGTCCAGCCGCGGGCTAACGGTCAGGCGCAGCGTATCCTTGAAGAGGCTCGCGCCTATAAGACCCAGACCGTTCTTGAAGCGCAGGGTGAAGTGGCTCGTTTTGCAAAAATTCTGCCTGAGTATAAAGCGGCTCCGGAAATTACCCGCGAGCGTCTGTATATCGAAACCATGGAAAAAGTGCTGAGCCATACGCGCAAAGTGCTGGTTAACGATAAGGGGAGCAACCTGATGGTTCTGCCTCTGGATCAGATGCTGAAAGGCGCCGGCGCGCCGGCGGCAAAGAGCGATAGCAGTGGCGCAAGCGATCTGCTGCGTCTGCCGCCTGCATCCAGCTCAAACAGCGCCAGTAACGCTTCTACCTCTACGGGAGGCACCATTATGGACCAACGCCGCGCCAACGCGCAGCGTAACGACTACCAGCGTCAGGGGGAATAACGATGCGTAAATCTGTTATCGCGATAATTGTCATCGTGCTGGTGGTGCTCTACATGTCCATCTTTGTGGTCAAAGAGGGCGAGCGCGGCATCACGCTGCGTTTTGGTAAAGTTCTGCGCGACGATGAAAACAAACCGCTGGTGTACGCGCCTGGCCTTCACTTCAAGATTCCTTTTATTGAATCCGTGAAGATGCTTGATGCGCGTATCCAGACGATGGACAACCAGGCCGACCGCTTTGTTACCAAAGAGAAGAAAGACCTGATTGTTGACTCTTACATCAAGTGGCGCATCAGCGACTTTAGCCGTTACTACCTGGCAACCGGCGGCGGTGACGTCTCCCAGGCCGAGGTGCTGCTGAAGCGTAAATTCTCTGACCGTCTGCGTTCTGAAATTGGCCGTCTGGATGTGAAAGACATCGTGACCGACTCCCGCGGCCGTCTGACCCTGGAAGTCCGCGATGCGCTGAACTCAGGTTCTGCGGGCACAGAAGATGAAGTCAGTACGCCGGCTGCCGATGACGCGATTGCTAAAGCGGCGGAGCGTGTTGAAGCAGAAACAAACGGTAAGGTTCAGGTGATCAACCCGAACAGTATGGCGGCGCTGGGTATTGAAGTCGTCGACGTGCGTATTAAACAGATCAACCTGCCTGCCGAAGTGTCTGAAGCGATCTACAACCGTATGCGCGCCGAGCGTGAAGCGGTAGCGCGTCGTCACCGTTCACAGGGTCAGGAAGAAGCTGAAAAACTGCGCGCGACCGCGGATTATGAAGTGACCAAAACGCTGGCGGAAGCCGAGCGTCAGGGTCGTATTCTGCGCGGTGAAGGCGATGCTGAATCGGCGAAACTGTTTGCTGATGCATTCAGCCAGGATCCAGGCTTCTATGCCTTTATCCGTAGCCTGCGTGCGTATGAGAACAGCTTCCAGAGCAATCAGGATGTGATGGTTCTCAGCCCGGACAGCGATTTCTTCCGCTATATGAAATCACCCACGTCAGCGACCCGCTGATAAGCAATGAGTAAGCAAAAAGGCGCCCGTTGAGGCGCCTTTTTTACAATGTTCGCAGCGGATTTGGGTTTGCCAATGGGTTATGTATTTTGTTTCATAAAGCCGGTTCATAACAATGATGGAATACCGGAGAATATGAATTGAGCAACGACTCACAGGGGTGAGCGACGGTGGCTGTACTTAAATAAAGGTGAATAATGAACTCAACAATCTGGCTGGCACTGGCGCTGGTTTTAGTACTTGAAGGGCTTGGGCCGTTGCTTTATCCGCGCGCGTGGCGTCGAATGGTCGCCACGATGAGCCAATTACCGGATAATTTATTACGCCGGTTTGGCGGAGGTCTTGTGGTTGCCGGTATCGTCATCTACTACATGTTGAGGAAAACGATTGGCTGAGCGTAAAGTAGACTAATTTCCCGCCTTTTGAGTGCAAAAAGTGCTGTAACTCTGAAAAAGCGATGGTAGAATCCATTTTTAAGCAAACGGTGATTTTGAAAAATGGGTAACAACGTCGTCGTACTGGGCACCCAATGGGGTGACGAAGGTAAAGGGAAGATCGTCGATCTCCTGACTGAACGGGCTAAATATGTTGTGCGCTATCAGGGCGGTCACAACGCCGGCCATACTCTCGTAATCAACGGTGAAAAAACCGTCCTCCATCTCATTCCATCAGGTATTCTTCGCGAGAATGTCACCAGCATCATCGGTAACGGTGTCGTGCTTTCTCCGGCTGCGCTGATGAAAGAGATGAAAGGTCTGGAAGACCGTGGTATCCCTGTCCGCGAGCGTCTGCTGCTTTCTGAAGCGTGCCCGCTTATCCTCGAATATCACGTCGCGCTGGATGTCGCGCGTGAAAAAGCGCGCGGCGCGAAAGCTATCGGTACGACCGGTCGCGGTATCGGCCCGGCTTACGAAGATAAAGTGGCTCGCCGCGGTCTGCGCGTTGGCGATCTGTTTGATAAAGCCACCTTCGCTGAGAAACTGAAAGAAGTGATGGAATATCACAACTTCCAGCTGGTGAATTTCTACAAAGCTGAAGCGGTTGATTACCAGAAAGTTCTCGATGACGTCATGGCGATTGCCGACATCCTGACCGCGATGGTTGTTGACGTTTCCGATCTGCTTGACCAGGCGCGCAAGCGTGGCGATTTCGTCATGTTTGAAGGCGCACAGGGTACGCTGCTCGATATCGACCACGGTACCTATCCGTACGTAACCTCTTCCAACACCACCGCAGGTGGCGTGGCGACCGGCTCCGGTCTGGGTCCGCGTTATGTAGACTACGTTCTGGGTATCATCAAAGCCTACTCCACTCGCGTAGGTGCGGGTCCGTTCCCGACTGAGCTGTTTGATGAAACCGGCGAGTTCCTGTGCAAGCAGGGTAACGAGTTTGGCGCTACCACCGGCCGTCGTCGTCGTACCGGCTGGCTGGATGCCGTAGCGGTGCGCCGCGCGGTGCAGATTAACTCCCTGTCCGGTTTCTGCCTGACTAAGCTGGACGTCCTGGACGGCCTGAAAGAAGTTAAAATCTGCGTAGCCTACCGGATGCCGGATGGCCGCGAAGTGACGACCACTCCGCTGGCTGCTGACAACTGGGAAGGCATCGAGCCGATTTACGAAACCATGCCGGGCTGGTCTGAAACCACCTTTGGCGTGAAAGAGCGCAGCGGTCTGCCGCAGGCAGCGCTGAACTACATCGCACGCATTGAAGAGCTGACCGGCGTACCGGTTGATATTATCTCTACCGGTCCTGACCGTACCGAGACGATGATTTTGCGCGATCCGTTCGACGCATAACGATCTCCAGGGGCGCCGTTAAGGCGCCTCTTGTTTTTGCTGTTCGCCCGCCCCATTTAAATAAATTAGCGGCCTGAGCGCTGGCTGGTTTATCATCAATAGTAATTGTCTACCGACGCACTCTGTTTTTCTTTTCCCTGAGGTTGATTGTGCAGTTAACGAGTTTCACTGATTACGGATTACGCGCGCTGATTTATATGGCGTCGCTACCGGATGGAAGAATGACCAGCATCTCCGAAGTGACGGAGGTTTACGGCGTTTCCCGTAATCATATGGTTAAAATAATCAATCAGCTAAGTCGCGTGGGGTACGTGACGGCGGTACGGGGAAAAAACGGGGGAATTCGTCTGGGGAAACCGGCAAATATGATTCGCGTGGGTGATGTTGTTCGCGATCTGGAGCCGCTCTCGTTGGTCAACTGCAGCAGCGAATTTTGCCATATTACGCCCGCCTGTCGTCTGAAACAGGCGCTTGCTGAAGCCGCGCAAAGTTTTCTCAAGGAACTGGATAACTACACGCTGGCCGATTTGGTTGAAAAGAATCAACCGCTTTATAAATTATTGCTGGTGGAGTGACGTAAACTTCACTGGAGATGACAACGGAGGAACCGACATGTCACAAGATCCTTTCCTGGACCGCGAATCTGAAAAATACGCTAATCCAATCCCGAGCCGGGAATTTATCCTCGATCATTTAGCAAAACGCGAAAAACCGGCTAGCCGAGATGAGCTGGCAATAGAGCTGAATATTGAAGGCGAAGAACAACAAGAAGCATTGCGCCGCAGACTGCGCGCAATGGAACGCGATGGTCAGCTGGTCTTTACGCGTCGTCAGTGCTATGCGCTGCCGGAACGTCTTGACCTGCTGAAAGGGACCGTTATCGGTCATCGCGATGGTTATGGCTTCCTGCGCGTTGAAGGCCGTAAAGATGACCTGTATCTGTCGTCCGAGCAGATGAAAACCTGTATTCACGGCGATCAGGTGCTGGCGCAGCCGCTGGGCGCCGACCGTAAAGGCCGTCGCGAAGCGCGTATTGTCCGCGTACTGGTGCCAAAAACGGGCCAGATTGTGGGCCGCTACTTTACCGATGCGGGCGTTGGCTTCGTGGTGCCGGATGACAGCCGCCTGAGCTTCGATATCCTGATCCCCCCGGAACAGATCATGGGCGCGCGGATGGGGTTTGTGGTGGTGGTTGAGCTGACCCAGCGTCCAACCCGCCGCACCAAAGCGGTCGGCAAGATCGTTGAGGTCCTCGGCGACAATATGGGTACCGGCATGGCGGTCGATATGGCCCTGCGCACCCATGAAATTCCCTACGTCTGGCCGCCAGCGGTCGAAAAACAGGTCGCCGGCCTGAAAGAACAGGTACCGGAAGAGGCGAAACAAGGGCGCGTTGATTTACGCAGCCTGCCGCTGGTCACCATTGATGGCGAAGACGCCCGTGACTTTGATGATGCCGTGTACTGCGAGAAGAAACGCGGCGGTGGCTGGCGTCTGTGGGTGGCGATCGCCGATGTGAGCTACTACGTGCGCCCGGGTACGCCGCTGGATGGCGAAGCGCGCAGCCGCGGCACGTCGGTCTACTTCCCGTCTCAGGTGGTTCCGATGCTGCCTGAAGTGCTCTCTAACGGCCTGTGTTCACTGAATCCTCAGGTCGACAGGCTCTGTATGGTTTGTGAAATGACGATTTCGGCCAAGGGGCGTCTGACCGGCTTCAAATTCTACGAAGCGGTGATGAGCTCCCATGCCCGTCTGACCTATACCAAAGTCTGGCATATGCTGCAGGGCGACCAGGATCTGCGTGAGCAGTACGCGCCGCTGGTTAAGCATATTGAAGAGCTGCATAACCTCTACAAAGTGCTGGACGGCGCGCGTGAAGAGCGCGGCGGTATCTCATTTGAGAGTGAAGAAGCTAAATTCATCTTTAATGCTGAACGCCGTATTGAACGTATTGAGCAGACTCAGCGTAACGACGCGCACAAGCTGATTGAAGAGTGCATGATCCTGGCGAACATCTCTGCTGCGCGCTTTGTTGAGAAGGCCGAGGAACCGGCGCTGTTCCGTATCCATGACAAACCGAGTACGGAAGCGATTACCGCATTCCGTTCGGTGCTCGCGGAGCTGGGGCTTGAGCTGCCTGGCGGCAACAAGCCGGAGCCGCGCGACTATGCGGAATTACTGACCTCTATCGCCGATCGTCCGGATGCAGAGATGCTGCAAACCATGCTGCTGCGGTCGATGAAACAGGCGATATACGACCCGGAAAACCGCGGCCACTTTGGTCTGGCGCTGCAATCCTATGCCCACTTCACCTCGCCGATTCGCCGCTATCCTGACCTTTCGCTGCATCGCGCGATCAAGTATTTACTGGCGAAAGAGCAGGGACATAAAGGCAATAGCACCGAGACCGGCGGCTGGCACTACAGTATGGACGAGATGCTGCAACTGGGGGCGCACTGTTCGATGACCGAGCGTCGTGCTGATGAAGCGACGCGCGATGTTTCGGACTGGCTGAAGTGTGATTTCATGCTGGATCAGGTGGGTAACGTCTTTAAGGGCGTGATTGCCAGCGTGACCGGCTTTGGTTTCTTCGTCCGTCTGGATGAGCTGTTTATTGATGGTCTGGTGCACGTCTCTTCCCTCGATAACGACTACTACCGCTTCGATCAGGTCGGACAGCGTCTGATTGGTGAATCCGGCGGCCAGACCTATCGACTGGGCGATCGCGTGGAAGTGCGCGTTGAAGCGGTCAACATGGACGAGCGTAAAATTGACTTCTCGCTTATCTCCAGCGAGCGCGCGCCGCGCAACGTCGGTAAGACCGAGCGTGAAAAAGCGAAGAAAGGCGGCGCAGGTAAATCTTCCGGACGTCGCCGTCAGGCGGGCAAGCAGGTAAACTTCGAGCCGGATAGCGCATTCCGCAAACAGAAAGGTCAGTCTCAGCCGAAAGCCGCTCAGCCAAAAGGCGAGAAGAAAGCGAAAAAGCCGTCGGAGAAAACCCAGAAGATAGCCGCAGCGACCAAAGCCAAGCGCGCGGCGAAGAAAAAGAATATCGCTGAGTAGTGCGATTCCCTTTCCCCCCGCGCCTCCCGACATCGTGGCGGGGCGGGGGGAAGGGAACGGATAACAGAACCTAAACGAGTAGATAAATGAGTGAAATGATTTACGGCATCCACGCGGTGCAGGCACTGCTGGAGCGCGCTCCTGAACGTTTTCAGGAAGTCTTTATTCTGAAAGGCCGTGAGGATAAGCGCCTTATGCCGCTGATCCATGCCCTGGAAGCGCAGGGCGTGGTGATTCAGGTCGCCAGCCGCCAGTTTCTGGATGAGAAAAGCGAAGGCGCCGTTCATCAGGGAATTATTGCCCGCGTGAAGCCCGGACGTCAGTATCAGGAGAACGATCTGCCGGATCTGATCGCCTCTCTCGATCAGCCGTTCTTTTTGATCCTTGACGGCGTGACCGATCCGCACAACCTCGGCGCCTGTTTACGTAGCGCTGACGCCGCTGGCGTGCATGCGGTGATTGTCCCCAAAGACCGTTCTGCGCAGCTGAATGCCACGGCGAAAAAAGTGGCCTGCGGCGCGGCGGAAAACGTCCCGCTGATCCGCGTCACCAACCTGGCGCGTACCATGCGTCTGCTGCAGGAAGAGAACGTCTGGATCGTCGGTACCGCCGGTGAGGCCGATCATACGCTGTTCCAGAGCAAAATGACCGGATCGCTGGCGCTGGTCATGGGGGCGGAAGGCGAAGGCATGCGCCGCCTGACCCGGGAGCACTGCGACGAGTTGATCAGCATCCCGATGGCCGGTAGCGTGTCGTCGCTGAACGTATCGGTCGCCACCGGTATTTGCCTGTTTGAAGCGGTACGCCAGCGCAGCTAATCTCTTCTTTCCAAATAAGCCATTCTCTGGAATGGCTTATCTTCTTCAGTTCTGACCGCCTTCTCGCTCTATCCGACGGGCAATGTCGAGACCTCTTTCAACATAGTTCAGGACCTGGCTCAAGGGTAATTCATCTCCCGGTTCATCTCCCGTTTGCTCGAGGAATTTAAGCTGCGCGCCTCGATTCTTTAATACTTTGATGAGATTAAGAAAATTTCCAATAGGATTCTGCTCTTCCAGAATGTCATCGCAGATTTTGTTTTCATCAAATGAGGTGACGTAACCGGAAGCGTTCAGGTTCTGTTTGATAGCGCTCATCGCGAGATGAGGAAGATGGCGGTGGATAAGCGGAATATAGTTCGGCGCATTTTGCCGATCTTCAATAATTAAATGAATCATGAAATTCCCTTTCTGATTGTGAGAGAACTTTATAACAGAGTTCTCTGACGGAAAGTGCGCCGTTGTCCATACTTATGGATAGAGCCATTGAAGGAGGGAAACATAATGCACTGGCAAACTCATACCGTATTTAATCAACCCTCGCCGCTATGTAACAGTAACTTATTCCTGTCCGATACCGCCCTGCGTGAAGCCGTCGTCCGCGAAGGCGCGGGCTGGGATGGCGATCTGCTGGCGAGCATTGGCCAACAGCTGGGGACGGCCGAATCGCTGGAGCTGGGGCGCCTGGCCAACAGCAATCCGCCGGAACTGCTGCGCTATGACGCAACGGGATCGCGTCTTGACGATGTTCGTTTCCATCCCGCCTGGCATTTACTGATGCAGGGGCTGTGCGCTAACCGGGTACATAATCTTGCCTGGCAGGAAGAGGCTCGTGAAGGCGCCTTCGTTGCCCGCGCTGCCCGCTTTATGCTGCATGCGCAGGTCGAGGCGGGCACCCTGTGTCCCACCACCATGACCTTTGCCGCTATTCCATTGCTGCAGCGCTCCTTACCCGAGACTTTTAGCGACTGGCTATCGCCGCTATTAAGCGATCGCTACGATCCGCACCTTGTGCCGGGTAATCAGAAACGCGGGCTGCTTATCGGGATGGGGATGACGGAAAAGCAGGGCGGGTCCGATGTCCTGAGCAACACGACGCGAGCGGAGAAAAGCGCAGAAGGCTTTTATCATCTGATCGGACATAAATGGTTTTTCTCGGTACCGCAGAGCGATGCTCATCTGGTGCTGGCTCAGGCGCCGGCGGGCCTCTCCTGCTTTTTTGTTCCGCGCCTGTTGCCGGATGGCCAGCGTAACGGCGTACATCTGGAAAGGCTGAAAGATAAATTAGGTAACCGCGCGAACGCCAGCAGCGAAGTCGAGTTTTTCAATGCCTGCGGCTGGCTGGTCGGAGAAGAGGGCGATGGCGTCCGGCAAATTCTCAAAATGGGCGGCCTGACCCGTTTTGACTGCGCGCTGGGTAGCCATGCGCTGATGCGCCGGGCCTATTCGGTAGCGCTATACCATGCTCTGCAGCGTCAGGCATTTGGTAAAAATCTGGTCGATCAGCCGATAATGCGTCAGGTTCTGGGGCAGATGGCGCTGCGGCTGGAAGGGCAAACCGCCTTTCTGTTCCGCCTGGCGAGGGCCTGGGACAGGCGCGACGATGTGCAGGAAGCGCTATGGGCAAGGCTGTTCACGCCCGCCGCGAAATTTGCTGTCTGCAAATCCGGGATCGCGTTCGTCGCCGAGGCGATGGAGGTACTGGGCGGTTCAGGCTATTGTGAAGAGAGTGAATTACCGCGTTTGTACCGTGAAATGCCGGTAAACAGCATCTGGGAAGGTTCCGGTAATATTATGTGTCTGGACGTGATGCGGGTTCTGATGAAGCAGCCGGCGGCGCTCGAACTTCTGGCGGCGGAGTGCGCGGAAGTGAAAGGGCAAAATCGTCATTTCGATCGGACGTGGCGGCAGCTGCAGCAGTGGCTACGGCGGCCTCTGGAAGAGCAGGGGCGGGAGATTACCCGGCTGGTCTATATGCTGGGCGTTGGGGCGCAGCTATTACGCTTCGCGTCACCGCCGCTGGCAGAGGCCTGGTGCCGTATGATGCTCGACGCGCGCGGCGGCATGCGGCTGGATGAGCAGACGCTGGATGACTTACTGTTACGGGCAACGGGGCGTGGACGACAGGCGCCTCAGGCATAAAGAATGGCCTGTACCCGCCAGTTGTCCGGCTGCTGCTCCTCGTACATCTGGACGATGCGATACCAGGAGGCGCCCTGCTCATCGGCCTGCACGGCGATAGCGTGTTCAACATCCTGCTGGCTGCCCGAGATGTTGTTAACGCAAATCAGGCCAATTTCGTTCAGGCCCGTTACGCAGTCAGCGCTGGCAAACTCCGCTGACTGCGCGGAAGTATTGGCCGTGACGGTGGTCAACATCAGGCTGGGTAGGGTAAAAGTTCGTTTCATCGTCAGCTCCATTTCACATAGTCCTGAGGGCAGTCCGTTGCTAACGTCCTGCCAGGTTACAGCTGGCCGAACGTTATTATGCACAGGAGAACGTGAATGGATGCAAAGCAGTGTAAAGCTGGCTTAAAGGTTGACCGCTATTTACGGTACAAAATTGCCTGCGAATACCACTGGCCCGGAACCATGGTGTCATCAATCATTATGATGACGTAGTAATCCGCTTTAGCCGCCTCAGCTTTGACCTTTAGCGCAGCCTCGACATCCATCGGTGAGCCGTACATTAATACGCTCACCGTCCCCATCTTCTGCAGACCCGCCGTCTGATTACGCTGGATCTCTTGTGGATGGTCGGTTGCCGGCGGCGGCGCCTTTGGCGTCCCCTGTAGGGCGCTACAGCCGGTTAAAGCGATTGCCATTAACCACGGTGCAAACCTACGCATAACCATATCTCGTTTCCTGTTAGTCATAGTGTAGTGGTAGCCTGAATGTCATTTCCGGGGAATGTTCCCAAATTGTTATCCCGTACGCGATTTTCGAATGAAAATATCGTGAAAGCGTAATCTGGTTCTCAAGATTATGAATCATGTGCGAACGAGCGACTTGAGTAATAACATAACATCACTTGAGAGAAAGGAGACGGTAAATGATTGCATTAGAAATGCGTAACCTTGCGGGTGGGGAGGTTCTCCATGCGTACCCGCAGGGCGCCGCGGATACGGCGCTGCCTTGCATTGTCTTTTATCATGGTTTTACCTCTTCTAAGCTGGTCTACAGCTATTTTGCCGTTGCGCTTGCAGAGGCGGGGTTTCGGGTGATTATGCCTGATGCAGCGGAACACGGCGCGCGCTACCGGGGAGACGAACAGGGGCGGATGCAGCGCTTCTGGCCGATTCTGATGAACAATTTTATTGAATTTCCGGCACTACAGGAGGCGATTCGGGATCGGGGATGGCTTGCTGACGACAGGCTGGCGGTGGCAGGCGCATCGATGGGCGGAATGACGGCATTAGGGATTATGACCCACCACCCGGAGCTGAAAAGCGTAGCCTGCCTGATGGGGTCAGGCTATTTCAGTTCGCTCTCGCAGGCGCTTTTCCCTTCGCCTTCGTTCGATGCAGAACAGCTGGTGGCGTGGGACGTCAGCCAGCAGCTGGCGACCCTGGCCAGCCGTCCGCTGCTGCTCTGGCACGGCGATGAAGATGATGTCGTGCCGCCGGGGGAAACCTTCCGCCTGCAGCAGGCGCTGCAGCAAAACGCGCTGGCCGACAATTTAACCTGCCTCTGGCAGAAAGGCGTCCGCCACCGCATTACGCCGGAAGCGTTAGCCGCGACGGTGGACTTTTTTCAACGTCACCTTTAAACGCGAATCACCTGTACGCCCTGATCCTCAAGCTGCTTGAGGATCGCCTCATCCGCCTGTTTACCGGTAATCACCAGGTCGATTTGCCCGGCCTGGCTAAAGAGCATTCCGGCGCGTTCGCCGACTTTGCTGCTGTCGACCAGGACCGCGAGTTTGCCGACGACGTTAAGCATTTTTTGCTCCGCCATCGCCGTCAGCATATCGGTTTTATACAGCCCTTCGGCGGTCAACCCTTTGCCGCTGGTGAACATCCAGTGCCCGGCATACAGGCTGTTTTCGCTGCCCTGCGGGCTCAGGGTGATAGAGTGGCTGCGGTTATACTGCCCGCCCATAATGATGACGCTGTCGTGTTCCTGATCGATCAGATAGTTGGCCAGCGGCAAATAGTTGGTGATGATCTGTACCGGTTTGCCGCACAGCTCCTGCCCAAGCAGGAATGCGGTAGAGCCGCAGTTAATGACGATGCTTTCGCCAGGGTTGACCAGCTGCGAAGCCGCACGCGCAATCCGTACCTTCTCATCGTGGTTTTGCGCCTGGTGAATATTCATTGGCGACCAGCGCGGGCGCTGCTCGCTGATGGCTTCCGCGCCGTTGCGGACTTTTTTCAGCCTGCCGCTTTCGTCGAGTTTGTTGATATCGCGTCGTGCCGTCGCCGGAGAAATTCCCAGCCGGGAAATCACCTGCTCCACGGTGACAAATCCCGTTTGTGCCAGCAAATCCAGTAAAATTTGATGTCTTTGCGCTTCCGTCATGAGCAAATCCGATTAAAAGTGATAAGCAAAGATGATATTTGAAATCAGGTGAAAATACTAATGCTGACGGGGATAATTTCCGGCGGGCGGTCCCGCCGGAGAAGCCTTACAGGAACGACTTAAAGGGCCGGTCCGGTTCCATCGTGAAGCAATCGTCGAATCCGCGCGGATAATGGTATTCGAAGTTGTCTTTATCCAGCGGCCAGGTGAATTTTCCGCCCACCTGCCAGATGAAAGGCTTAAAGCCATACTGCAGACGATCTTTTTTCATCTCCCACAAAACGCGGATTTCCTGCGGATCGGCCTGGAAGTTTGACCAGATATCGTGATGGAACGGAATTACCACTTTAGCATTCAGCGACTCGGCCATGCGCAGGATATCGGCGCTGGTCATTTTGTCGGTGATACCGCGCGGGTTCTCGCCATAGGAGCCCAGCGCCACGTCGATCTGGTGTTCGTTACCGTGCTTCGCATAGTAGTTGGAGTAGTGGGAATCGCCGCTGTGATACAGGTTGCCTCCCGGCGTTTTGAACAAATAGTTCACCGCGCGCTGATCCATTCCGTCCGGCAGGACGCCTGCGGCTTTTTGATCCGCGGGTAAGGTGATGAGGGCCGTACGGTCAAAAGCGTCAAGCGCGTGGATTTCAACATCCTTTATTTTAACCACATCCCCTGGTTTCATCACGATACAGCGCTCTTTTGGAACGCCCCAGCCTATCCACAGGTCGACGCAGGTTTGCGGGCCGATGAACGGCACGTCCTCGGCGCAGTTCTGCATGACCGCGGCGGCCACGTTCACATCAATATGATCGTTATGATCGTGAGTGGACAGTACGGCATCGATCTGGCGAATAGCGAACGGATCGAGAACAAACGGAGTGGTGCGCAGGTTTGGCTGGAGCTTCTTCACGCCGGCCATACGCTGCATCTGGTGGCCGGTTTTCATCAGCGGGTTCCCGTGGCTTTGCTTGCCGGTACCGCACCAAAAATCGACGCAGATATTGGCTCCGCCTTCGGATTTCAGCCAGATGCCCGTACAACCCAACCACCACATGGCAAAGGTGCCCGGCGCAACCTGCTCTTGTTCAATTTCTTCGTTCAGCCAGCTACCCCACTCCGGAAAAGTGTTCAGGATCCATGATTCGCGGGTGATGGTTTGTACTTTACTCATTTGTTTTTCCCTCACATATTATCAAAAGTAATCACGATGTGATTTGTTTTGACGAATACTGGCACCGTTTGTTCAAGATTGCAATCCTGAAATTTGCCCTTCATGAGGGGAATCGTGGAGAGTAAAAAGAGGGGCAGGCTGACGTTATGACATGAGTTAGGTTTTATTTCATTGATTTAAATATACTATTTTACATTTTGTAGAAATGAGAATTAATACGATGGCGGATTGTGTGATTATTTGCGGCGTGCGTCACATTTAATCAAATATAATCTTGTTGTGATTATTTTTGATTATTAGAGTGATCGCAACAACCAACCTGGGCGTAGCGTGCGTTCAGAGCGTCCACCTTCTGGAGTGTGTTATGGAGATTCTCTACCACATCTTTACCGTGTTCTTTAACCAGGTTATGACCAACGCCCCGCTGCTGCTGGGTATTGTGACCTGCCTGGGCTATATCCTGCTGCGCAAAAGCGCCAGCGTTATTGTTAAAGGGACGATTAAAACCATTATCGGTTTTATGCTGCTGCAGGCCGGCTCCGGCATTCTGACCAGCACGTTTAAGCCGGTCGTGGCGAAAATGTCTGAGGTTTACGGCATTAACGGCGCTATCTCCGATACCTACGCGTCAATGATGGCCACGATCGAACGCATGGGCGACGCCTACAGCTGGGTGGGCTATGCCGTACTGTTAGCCCTGGCGCTGAATATCTGTTATGTCCTGCTGCGGCGTATTACCGGTATTCGCACCATCATGCTGACCGGGCACATCATGTTCCAGCAGGCGGGGCTGATTGCCGTCTCTTTTTACATCTTCGGCTACCCGATGTGGACGACCATCATCTGTACGGCGGTACTGGTGTCGCTCTATTGGGGCATTACCTCGAACATGATGTATAAGCCGACTCAGGAAGTGACCGACGGCTGCGGCTTCTCCATCGGACACCAGCAGCAGTTCGCTTCATGGATTGCTTACAAGGTCGCCCCGTATCTGGGCAAAAAAGAGGAGAGCGTTGAGGATCTTAAGCTGCCGGGCTGGCTGAACATCTTTCACGACAACATCGTCTCCACGGCCATCGTGATGACCATTTTCTTCGGCGCGATTCTGCTCTCCTTCGGCATCGACACCGTACAGGCGATGGCGGGTAACACCCACTGGACGGTCTATATCCTGCAAACGGGCTTCTCGTTCGCCGTCGCGATTTTCATTATCACCCAGGGCGTGCGCATGTTCGTCGCCGAACTTTCCGAGGCGTTCAACGGTATCTCCCAGCGCCTGATTCCCGGCGCCGTACTGGCCATTGACTGTGCGGCGATCTATAGCTTTGCGCCAAACGCCGTCGTCTGGGGCTTTATGTGGGGCACCATCGGCCAGCTGATCGCCGTCGGTATTCTGGTCGGCTTCGGCTCTTCCATTCTGATTATTCCGGGTTTTATCCCGATGTTTTTCTCGAACGCCACCATCGGCGTCTTTGCTAACCACTTTGGCGGCTGGCGCGCGGCGCTCAAGATTTGTCTGGTGATGGGCATGATCGAAATATTTGGCTGCGTCTGGGCGGTGAAGCTGACCGGCATGAGCGCCTGGATGGGCATGGCGGACTGGTCAATTCTGGCGCCGCCGATGATGCAGGGCTTCGCCTCCATCGGTATCGCGTTTATGGCCGTCATTATCATTATCGCACTGGCTTATATGTTCTTCGCAGGGCGCACGCTGCGCGCTGAAGAGGACGCGGAAAAACAACTGGCAGATGCTTCTGCTCAATAAGGAGTTTTGACTATGACCGTACGTATTCTGGCTGTATGTGGCAACGGGCAAGGAAGTTCCATGATCATGAAGATGAAGGTGGACCAGTTTTTGACCCAGTCAAATATCGATCACACGGTAAACAGCTGCGCGGTGGGGGAATACAAAAGTGAACTCAACGGCGCGGACATTATCATCGCCTCCACCCATATCGCCGGTGAGATTAGCGTCTCCGGCAACAAATACGTGGTTGGCGTGCGCAACATGCTCTCGCCTGCGGATTTTGGCCCAAAACTGCTGGAGGTGATCAAAGCGCACTTCCCGCAGGATGTGAAGTAAGGACGCCAAATGAAATTACGTGATTCGCTGGTGGAGAACAACTCCATCCTTTTACAGGCCGACGCCAGCACCTGGCAGGAAGCCGTCAAGCTGAGCGTTGATTTACTGGTGAAGGCGGATGTCGTGGAGCCGCGCTACTACCAGGCCATTCTGGATGGCGTTGCTCAGCACGGCCCTTATTTTGTGATTGCTCCCGGTCTGGCGATGCCGCACGGTCGGCCGGAAGAGGGGGTGAAGAAAACGGGCTTTGCGCTGGTTACGCTGAAAACGCCGCTGGTTTTCAATCATGAGGATAACGACCCGGTCGACATCCTGATCACCATGGCGGCCGTGGATGCCAATACCCATCAGGAAGTCGGCATCATGCAGATTGTCAACCTGTTTGAAGATGAAGCCAATTTTGACCGTTTACGCGCCTGCCGCTCCGCGCAGGAAGTTCTGGAATTAATTGATAACGCTACGGCAGCGGCCGTTTAAAAGGAACACCAAAATGTCATTACCTATGTTGCAGGTTGCGCTCGATAACCAATCTATGTCTTCCGCGTATGAAACGACGCGCCTGATTGCCGATGAAGTGGACATTATTGAAGTCGGTACCATTCTCTGCGTGGCTGAGGGCGTACGCGCCGTTCGCGACCTGAAGGCGCTCTATCCCAACAAAATCGTGCTGGCGGACGCCAAAATCGCCGATGCCGGTAAAATTCTCTCTCGCATGTGCTTTGAAGCCAACGCCGACTGGGTCACCGTGATCTGCTGCGCGGACATCAACACCACCAAAGGCGCGCTGGACGTAGCGAAAGAGTTCAACGGCGACGTCCAGATCGAACTGACCGGCTACTGGACCTGGGAGCAGGCGCAGGAGTGGCGTGAAGCGGGCGTTCAGCAGGTGGTTTATCACCGCAGCCGCGATGCCCAGGCCGCCGGCGTAGCGTGGGGCGAGGCGGATATCAGCGCGATCAAACGCCTGTCCGGGATGGGCTTTAAAGTCACCGTCACCGGCGGCCTGGCGCTGGAGGATTTGCCGCTGTTCCAGGGGATTCCGATCCACGTCTTTATCGCCGGTCGCAGCATTCGCGACGCCGCTTCCCCGGTGGAAGCCGCGCGGCAGTTTAAACGTTCGATCGCCCAGCTGTGGGGCTAAGGAGCGGCTATGCTGTCGAAACCTATTCCGCTCGGCATCTATGAAAAAGCGCTCCCCGCCGGGGAGTGCTGGCTGGAACGTCTGCGGCTGGCTAAGGCGCTCGGTTTTGATTTCGTCGAAATGTCGGTCGATGAAACCGACGCCCGCCTGGCCCGGCTCGACTGGAGCCGGGAGCAGCGCTTCGCGCTGGTTAACGCGATTGCGGAAACCGGGGTGCGCGTGCCCTCAATGTGCCTGAGCGCCCATCGGCGCTTCCCGCTCGGTAGCGAAGACGACGCGGTACGGGCGCAGGGCCTGGAGATTATGCGCAAAGCGATTCGGCTGGCGCAGGATGTGGGGATTCGCGTAATCCAGCTGGCGGGCTACGACGTCTACTACCAGGAAGCCAATAACGAGACGCGCCGTCGTTTCCGCGATGGGCTAAAAGAGAGCGTTGAAATGGCCAGCCGCGCGCAGGTAACGCTGGCGATGGAAATTATGGACTACCCGCTGATGAACTCGATCAGCAAGGCGCTGGGCTACGCCCACTACCTGAATAATCCGTGGTTCCAGCTCTATCCGGACATCGGCAACCTTTCCGCCTGGGATAACGACGTACAGATGGAGCTTCAGGCCGGGATGGGGCATATCGTGGCGGTGCATATAAAAGACACGAAACCCGGAGTATTTAAAAACGTGCCGTTCGGCGAAGGCGTCGTCGATTTTGAACGTTGTTTCGAAACGCTCAAGCAGACGGGCTACTGCGGTCCGTATCTAATTGAAATGTGGAGCGAAACGACCGAAGATCCGGCCGCCGAGGTCGCGAAAGCGCGCGATTGGGTGAAGGCGCGGATGGCCAGCGCCGGTCTGCTGGAGGTGGCATAATGCAAACGCTGAAACGGCAGGTTTTCGACGCCAATATGGATTTACCGCGCTACGGCCTGGTCACTTTTACCTGGGGTAACGTCAGCGCTATCGACCGCGAACGCGGGCTGGTGGCGATTAAGCCCAGCGGCGTCGCCTACGAGACCATGAAAGCGGACGATATGGTGGTCGTGGATCTCGAGGGGAACGTGGTGGAAGGACGCTATCGTCCTTCTTCCGATACCGCCACGCATCTGGCGCTGTATCGCCGCTATCCGAGCCTTGGCGGCGTGGTGCATACCCACTCGACGCACGCGACGGCCTGGGCGCAGGCGGGTCTGGCTATTCCCGCGCTGGGGACGACCCACGCGGACTACTTCTTTGGCGACATTCCCTGCACCCGGGCGTTAAGCGCGCAGGAAGTGGCGGAGGCTTATGAGCTGAACACGGGCCACGTGATTATCGAAACGCTGGGTGACGTTGAGCCGCTGCATACGCCGGGCATCGTGGTCTATCAGCACGGGCCTTTTGCCTGGGGCAAGGATGCGCACGATGCGGTGCATAACGCGGTGGTGATGGAAGAGGTGGCGCGGATGGCGTGGATTGCTCGCGCGATCAACCCGCAGCTGAAGCCCATCGATAGCTGGCTGATGGACAAGCATTTTATGCGCAAGCACGGGCCAGATGCCTATTACGGGCAAAAGTGAAACAGGAGCTCCGGAGCATTTCATCTTTATGATGAATCAACCGGTCTGCTCCGGAGCCATTTTTAGTTTTGCTGATAAGCCGACGGCATGCAGCGCATGCCAACCAGCGTCACGACGCAGATTATCGCGCCGGCGTAAAACGTCGAGGCGGCGCCCAGAACTTCCCACAGCACGCCCGCACCGGCGCTGGCCAGCAGCAGGGCGATGCCGCTCATCAGGTTGAACATCCCGAACGCTGTTCCGCGCAGTTCAGGCGGCGCGGTGTGCGCCACCATCGCCGCCAGCAGACCCTGCGTCATGCCCATATGAATACCCCACAGCGCGACGCCGGCTAAAAGCGTGCTCCAGTGGCTGCTGAGCGCCAGCACGATATCGGCGGCGATCAGCACCAGCAGGCCCCACTGCAGCATTCTGCTGTGGCTCATGCTGTCCGATAGTTTCCCGAATGGATAGGCGGTCAGGCTGTAAACCAGATTCATGGCGACCATCACCAGCGGAATAGCGAACAGCGGGATCGCCATCTGCTGGGCGCGCAGGACCAGAAAGGCTTCGCTGAAGCGGGCAAGGGTAAAAATCGAGCCGATAGCCACCACCCACCAGTAGGCGGCGGAAAGCTTCTTGAGATTCTCGCGGCGCAGGGGGTTAGTGCGTTTCTGGACGACCGCCGTCCTGGGCTCTTTTAATCCAAAGCCCAGTAAAGCGATAGAGAGAACGGCGGGGATCGCCGCGACCCAAAAAATAGACTGGAAATCGTTATCCCAGACAAACATCAGCGCGACGGCAAGCAGCGGCCCCAGAAAAGCGCCGATGGTATCCAGCGACTGGCGCAGCCCGTAGGCGGCTCCGCGAATTTCCGGCGGGGTGACGTCGGCGACCAGCGCATCCCGCGGCGCGCCGCGTATCCCTTTGCCCACGCGGTCGATCATCCGGGCGCTAAACACCACGCCTGAGGTGGGCGCGATGGCGAAAAGAGGCTTGCTCAGCGCACCCAGGCCATAGCCGAGCAGCGCCAGCCCTTTACGCTTGCCGACATAATCGCTGATGACGCCGGAAAACACCTTCAGTATCAGCGCGGTGGCTTCCGCGACGCCTTCGATAATGCCGATAATAATGACGCTGGCTCCCAGCGTGGTGGCCATAAATAGAGGGAGCAGGCTGTGGATCATTTCCGAGGAAACATCCATCAGCAGGCTAACGCCGCCAAGAACCCAAACCCCTTTTGGGATACGGCTTAGCGTGGCAAAACGCGGAACCATGAAGCACTCCGGATAATTATGCGGTTAAAGAGTGATTAAATCAGGTTACGCTGGCGCTGATAAGTCACGAGAAAAAATAATTCTCAATTGCATTAAGGCGCGATTGTGCGGGTATGACCGCCGGGCAATGCCATCGTTGGCTTCCCCCTGCAACGGGAAGAAGCCAACGATCCGGGAAAACTAGCGGTAAATGGCGGCACTGGCGTGAATGGCGCCGTCGCTTCCCGGTTCATGAATGAGGATCGGCTGGAAGTACTTCGCTCCCTGAGCATCGCTCTGCTGGCTAAGCGCCTGGTCGGCTTCCTGCTCGGTGGCGATGTTGTGGTTGATATAGATAACGCCGAGGCTCTGCACATCGTCCATGTTGCGGGCCTGGCGGGCATCGATTTTAATAGCAGCCAGCGCGTTGGCGCTCAACAAAAGCGCTGCCATCATGGTTATGAGGATGTATTTCATCACCTACCTCCTTATGACGCTCCTGACGTTCACCCGCTTCCCTGGGGTATGGATTGCTTCTGATCTAAGTGTAATCTCTGCCTGTCTGGCGTATCGCGACCATTTCTGATGCAGTTGTTCAAAAAATTGTCGCTTCCGTCGTTGATTAATTTTAAATCACTGGCTTAAGGCCACTTCGCGCTTAGTGCGAATTATTTGCACAATTCACTTGTCTTAAACCCCGCTCGCCCGTATTATGACGCGTCAATTTTTCAGCCGCCCTTTAACACGTTCCTTGCCTCCATGGGCCGCGGCTGACCCAGACAGGAGGCTGAATAATCCGTAAGGAGCAATTCGATGCGTCATTACGAAATCGTTTTTATGGTCCATCCTGACCAGAGCGAACAGGTTCCGGGCATGATCGAACGTTACACTGGTGCAATCACTGCAGCAGAAGGTACGATCCACCGTCTGGAAGACTGGGGCCGCCGTCAGCTGGCTTATCCGATCAACAAACTGCACAAAGCTCACTACGTTCTGCTGAACGTTGAAGCGCCGCAGGAAGCGATCGATGAGCTGGAAACTAACTTCCGCTTCAACGACGCCGTTATCCGCAGCATGGTAATGCGTACTAAGCACGCTGTTACCGAAGCATCTCCGATGGTTAAAGCGAAAGACGAGCGCCGTGAGCGTCGCGAAGATTTCGCCAACGAAACCGCAGATGATTCTGAAGCTGGGGATTCTGAAGAGTAATCCTGATGACCAACCGTCTGGAGCTGTCCGGCATTGTATGCAGGACTCCACTTCGTAAGGTCAGCCCGTCAGGAATTCCACACTGCCAGTTCGTGCTTGAGCATCGTTCAGTGCAGGAGGAAGCCGGTTTTCACCGGCAGGCATGGTGCCAGATGCCCGTGATAATCAGCGGACACCAGAACCAGGCCATTACTCACAGTATAACGGTCGGTAGCGCAGTAATCGTTCGAGGGTTCATCTCTTGCCACAAGGCAAAGAACGGCTTGAGCAAAATGGTTCTGCATGCCGAGCAGATTGAATTGATAGATTCTGGAGACTAGCCATATGGCACGTTATTTCCGTCGTCGCAAGTTCTGCCGTTTCACCGCGGAAGGCGTTCAAGAGATCGACTATAAAGATATCGCTACGCTGAAAAACTACATCACCGAAAGCGGTAAGATTGTCCCGAGCCGTATCACCGGTACCCGTGCAAAATATCAGCGTCAGCTGGCACGCGCTATCAAACGCGCTCGCTACCTGTCCCTGCTGCCGTACACTGATCGTCATCAGTAATCGGTCACGGTCCATTAATACGACTTTGAGAGGATAAGGTAATGCAAGTTATTCTGCTTGATAAAGTAGCAAACCTGGGTAGCCTGGGTGATCAGGTTAACGTTAAAGCGGGCTATGCTCGTAACTTCCTGGTACCACAGGGTAAAGCTGTTCCTGCTACCAAGAAAAACGTTGAATTCTTCGAAGCACGCCGTGCTGAACTGGAAGCCAAACTGGCTGAAGTTCTGGGCGCTGCTAACGCACGTGCTGAAGCAATCAACGCACTGGGCACCGTTACCATCGCGTCTAAATCTGGCGACGAAGGTAAACTGTTCGGTTCCATCGGTACTCGCGACATCGCTGACGCTGTAACTGCAGCTGGCGTTGCCGTTGCTAAGAGCGAAGTTCGTCTGCCGAACGGCGTTCTGCGCACCACCGGTGAGCACGAAGTGGACTTCCAGGTTCACAGCGAAGTTTTCGCTAAACTGGTTGTTAACGTTGTAGCTGAGTAATTTTTTACTCAACTCACGTCGAGACGCCGGCCTTGTGCCGGCGTTTTGCTTTTCTGTCTTTGTCGAATCTTTTCCTGGTATGGTGGCTATTCTTAGCAACTTTCTGGATAATAAAATAAAACACTATTTTATTTCTGGTGAAGTGAATGGACGCACCCTCGATTTTTTCCCGCAAGAAAGTGGCTTATGCCTGCGCAACCCTCTGCTGTCTGCTGTGGGGAAGCTCCTATCCGGCGATTAAAAGCGGCTATGAACTGTTTCAGATTGCCACTGATGATGTGCCGTCTAAAATCGTCTTTGCTGGCTATCGCTTTCTGTTTGCCGGCGCGCTGCTGCTGCTCTTCGCGCTGGTGCAGCGTAAGCCGATTGCCCGCTTGAATCCCCGTCAGTGCGGGCAACTGGCGATACTGGGCGTCACGCAAACGTCTATCCAGTACGTTTTCTTCTACGTTGGCCTGGCGTTTACCACCGGCGTGAAGGGATCGATTATGAACGCCACCGGTACCTTCTTCAGCGTTCTGCTGGCGCACTTTATCTATCAGAATGACAGGCTGAGCTACAACAAAGCCATCGGCTGTATTGTCGGCTTTGCCGGCGTGATGCTGGTCAACGTTAATCGTTCATTGAGCGATTTTAGCTTTGTCTGGCAGGGTGACGGCTTTGTGGTGCTGGCGGCGTTTATCCTGTCGGCGGCGACGCTGTACGGGAAGCGCATTTCGCAGACGGTTGACCCGACGGTGATGACCGGCTGGCAGCTGGCGTTTGGCGGCCTGGTACTGGTCGGCGGCGGCTATCTGACCGGCGGCACCCTTGAGGTTCACAGCGCCGCTGCTGCGCTGGTTCTGGCTTATTTGACGCTGCTCTCTTCCATCGCCTTTGCTCTATGGAGCGTGCTGCTCAAGCATAACCGGGTGAGCATGATTGCGCCGTTTAACTTTGTGGTCCCGGTTGCCGGCACCGTGCTGTCGGCCATCTTCCTCGGCGAGAATATTCTTGAACTGAAATATGCGGTTGCGCTGGCGCTGGTGTGCGCCGGGATCTGGTGGGTGAATAAGCCGGGGACAACATCCGGGAAATCGCCACAGCAGGCCGGGTAAGCTACCCGGCCGTGAGGCCTTAACGGACGCGAATAAAGCTGCCGTTCGACTGGCGGGTAAACAGCACCTGCTGGCCGCCGCCGGTATCGATAGTCAGCCCGGTGACCACGCCGCTGGCGTTCTGACGGATCTGGACCGTCTGCCCGGTCTGCAGTGAGCTTAGCGGTTTACCGGCGCCTTCCACCTGGGCCATGGCGTAAACGTCGGTCGGCGGCAGGTTGTGGTCGCGGAACAGCTGCGCGAGAGTTTTCCCCGATTCAATACGGTAGGTCCGCCACTGCTGCTCGATGCCGGGAGTCGACTGCGGCTCCTGATAAGGCTGAGATGCGGTCTGCTGCTGCGGCTGATCCGGCTGCTCATCCTGAATCGGCTCCGGCGCGACCGGCGCCACCTGATCGGCATCGTTGACCGGCGGCGTGTTGGTGATGGGCGGCAGCGGGACCGCCTGATTGCCGGAAGAGGGCTGCGACTGGGATTGCAGGTTGAGATTCGCCTCGCGGCTGGCCTGAACCGGGCTGCTGTTATCCTCGGAAGGGAGCAGAACGCCGATAATTACCAGCAGCGCCCCGGCAATGATGCCGCGGCGGTGCATCGGCGGTAGCGGATCCATGAGGCGAAAATGATCCGGGGCGTGCCAGATCTTCGCCAGGGTAGATGTCAGTTCAAAGCGCCCGGGCATGGCTTTCCTCCTGCTCCGCATATTTTTATCCTGCTCTCTCTAGAGTATAGATGGCTAACTTCCTGAAGGACGAGACAAAGCTATGTTTCGTGAGGTTAACCTTATCTCTCTATTGTTTCTGTTTCCCTTAGATTTGTCATCATCCAGGCGACAAAGTTTTACCCGTCGTGCTATGGCTGATATGCTTCCCACCTCTTTTCTCCGCTCGCCGCCTTTCGCAATTTGAAGGCCCGGGAGCATGAGAATCCCCACCAAAAAAGGAACAAAGATGGCAACCCCAACTTTTGACACGATCGAAGCACAGGCAAGTTACGGTATCGGCTTGCAGGTTGGACAACAGCTGAGCGAATCTGGCCTGCAGGGGCTGCTGCCGGAAGCGCTGGTCGCGGGTATTGCTGACGCGCTGGAAGGTCAACAGCCGCAGGTGCCGGTGGAAGCCGTTCACCGCGCGCTGCGCGAAATCCACGAACGCGCTGACGCCGTGCGTCGCGAGCGTTTCCAGGAAATGGCCGCGGATGGTGAGAAATACCTGGAAGAAAACCGCGAGCGCGAAGGCGTGAACAGCACCGAGTCTGGCCTGCAGTTCCGCGTTCTGACCCAGGGCGAAGGCCCGATCCCGGCGCGTACTGACCGCGTTCGCGTTCACTACACCGGCAAGCTGATCGACGGCACCGTCTTCGATAGCTCCGTTGCGCGCGGCGAACCGGCTGAATTCCCGGTGACCGGAGTGATCGGCGGCTGGATTGAAGCGCTGACGCTGATGCCGGTGGGTTCCAAATGGGAACTGACGATTCCGCACAGCCTGGCCTACGGCGAGCGCGGCGCGGGCGCATCCATTCCTCCGTTCAGCACCCTGATTTTTGAAGTTGAACTGCTGGATATTATCTAAACAGCAGGTGCTTCCTCTCCCGTACGGGGGAGGGGGCCGCTTTAAATAGTGTAAAACCCTTAAGTTGAGCGTTTGGTGGAGCTTTATATTGCATATCTGCTTAATGGGTGTATTTTTGTGAGCTGTTTCGCGTAACCGTAGTGATATAACACTCACTTTAAACATAAAATTAACATTATATCTAAATCATAGTATTCATCCCTCCGATTCTTACCTAATATCGATAAACCCTCGTTCCGGGGTTAATACGAATGAAGGGCCAGTAGAGCCCGAACAACACAGACAGGTACAACAGGAAAAAATCACATGGTAGATCAGGTAAAAGTCGCTGCCGACGAACAGGCTCCGACTGAACAATCGCTGCGGCGAAATCTCACTAACCGGCATATTCAGCTTATTGCTATCGGTGGTGCGATTGGCACCGGGCTGTTTATGGGCTCAGGCAAAACCATCAGCCTTGCCGGGCCGTCAATTATTTTTGTTTATATGATCATCGGCTTTATGCTGTTTTTCGTCATGCGCGCCATGGGCGAACTGCTGCTGTCGAATCTCGAATACAAGTCGTTCAGCGATTTTGCCGCCGACCTGCTGGGCCCCTGGGCAGGCTATTTTACCGGCTGGACCTACTGGTTCTGCTGGGTGGTAACCGGGATGGCGGACGTGGTGGCGATCACCGCCTACGCGCAGTTCTGGTTCCCGGGACTCTCCGACTGGGTCGCCTCGCTGGCGGTCATCCTGCTGCTGCTGGGTCTTAACCTCGCCACCGTGAAGATGTTCGGCGAGATGGAGTTCTGGTTTGCGATGATCAAAATTGTCGCTATCGTGGCGCTGATTGTCGTCGGCCTGGTGATGGTGATGATGCACTTCCAGTCACCGACCGGCGTAGAGGCCTCTTTCGCCCATCTGTGGAATGACGGCGGCTGGTTCCCGAAAGGCATCAGCGGATTCTTTGCCGGCTTCCAGATAGCGGTATTCGCCTTTGTGGGCATCGAACTGGTGGGAACCACGGCGGCGGAAACGAAAGATCCTGAGAAATCCCTGCCGCGGGCGATTAACTCGATTCCAATCCGCATCATTATGTTCTACGTCTTTGCGCTGATCGTGATTATGTCAGTGACGCCGTGGAGCTCCGTCGTGCCGTCAAAGAGCCCGTTCGTTGAGCTGTTTGTGCTGGTCGGGCTGCCGGCGGCGGCAAGCCTGATCAACTTCGTGGTGCTGACCTCGGCGGCCTCTTCCGCTAACAGCGGCGTGTTCTCCACCAGCCGTATGCTGTTCGGTCTGGCGCAGGACGGACAGGCGCCGAAAATGTTCGCCAAGCTGTCGAAGCGCGCGGTACCGGCGAAAGGCCTGACCTTCTCCTGTATGTGTCTGCTGGGCGGCGTGGTCATGCTGATGGTCAATCCAAGCGTGATCGCGGCGTTTACCATGATTACCACGGTGTCGGCGATTCTGTTTATGTTCGTCTGGACGATTATCCTGTGCTCGTATTTGGCCTATCGCAGAAAGCGTCCGCAGCTGCATGAGCAGTCCAAATATAAGATGCCGCTGGGCAAACTGATGTGCTGGGTGTGCATGGCATTCTTCGTCTTTGTGCTGGTCCTGCTGACGCTGGAAGCCGATACCCGCGAAGCGCTGATGGTGACCCCGCTGTGGTTTGTGCTGCTCGGCGCGGGCTGGCTGTTTGCCGGCAAGAAGCGCCTGGCGAAATAAAAAATCTTCGGCAGCGGTTTTTAACGTTGCTTGCAACGGTCCGTCATAAAAAAGGCCACCCGGGGTGGCCAATAAGACTGACAATGTCGAGGGCGCCTGCGGGCGCCTTTTTATTTACTTTCCGGCGAGGGCACGCGGGAACAGTACGTTATTTTCAAGGCTGATGTGCTCCATCAGGTCATCAATCAGCTCGTTGATGCCGTTGTACATCGCTTTCCAGGTAGTGCAGGCTTCCGCCGGCGGCGTCACGTTCTGCGTGATGTGCTTAATCACCTCCAGCAGCTCGCCCGCTTCATCATGCTCGCTTTCCATGACGCTGATAGGACCGCCGGCCTGCGTTCCCATGCCCTGTTTGATCATCGGGAACAGAATCTGCTCCTCTTTCATCATATGGCTGGAAAGCTCCTGGTGCAGCATGGTCAGATACTTGGTTAAGCCTTTCGGAACGTTGGGTTTGTCGGCGTGAACGCGCTCGACTTTAGTGGCCTGTAAAATCAGCTCCGGCAGCTGCTCGCGATGCCGGTCGTGATAGCGAACGATAATGTGATCGATGATTTCCGCATAGGGCGCAGCCCGCCAGTCGCGCTCTACCGGCTCTTCCGCCAGTTTGGCCAGCTCGGCTTCAATCACCGCGACGTCCAGCTCTTTGCGCGACGCCGCGCGCTCCAGCGTCTGTTTGCCGCCGCAGCAGTAGTCCATATCGTATTGACGGAACAGCGCGGAGGCGCGCGGAATCGTCAGCGCCAGCTCGCCTAAAGGTTGGTCACGGAAAGCCATAGCAGTTACCTCGTCATCAAGAATATAAGTTGTATTTTAAATGCATCTTATGTTCCTGGGAATACCCCTTTAGGATACCAGGCTATTTTTTCTCGCTGACCAGCTCCTGCAGCGCGGGCTTTTCCGGGCGGGCACGCACGGCGGACACCACGCCGAGCACCAGCAGCAGGATACCGCTGAAGGTGAGAAGCGGGGGCAGGCTCTGGCGCAGAATAAAGGTATACAGCAGTCCGGCAAGGGTTTCGAAGACGATCAGCGGCCCGAGGATCACCGTTGGCAGACGCTGGCTGGCAACGTTCCAGCACCACGCGCCGACCCATGAACAGAAGATAGCGATCGCCAGCATCAGGGTGACAAACACCGCCGGGCGCGGGCCGAAGGGGAGCGGAAAGTCCGCGTGCTGGCCGTGCAGCCACCCGCAGGCGATAAGGTATCCGGCCAGGGATACCGGCAGGGTCACCAGCGCCTGCGCGGTGGCCCACATCATCGGCGGTTTATCCGGATTTTCCCGCAGCCAGCGGGCGTTGCGCAGCGCGTACCAGGCCCAGCACACCACCGAGATCAGCGCCAGCGCGATACCGGAGCCGTAGCGCCACGGGCTGAAATCGGGTAAGCCCTGATGCAGCTCGGCGATATTGACGCACGCCAGGCCGAGGGCAATACAGACCAGCGCCGGGAACAGGCGTCGCCACGGCAGCTTGCCGTCGCGCTGGCTATAGAGCAGGTTGGCGAAAACCGGCAGCACGACCGGCAGGGTGCCGATAATCATCGTCGATACCGGCGCGCCGGTACGCTGAATCGCGCTGGCCAGGCAGACGTAATAGATTAAGTTGCCCATCATGGTCAGCCCCAGCGCCGTCCACCAGTCTTTCCCGGTGAGCTGGCGCAGCCGCGCGCGGCCCAGCCAGGCCAGCGGCAGGGCGATCAGCCCCAGCGCCAGATAGCGCCCCATCGACTGTAAAACCGCCGGGTATTCCGGCACCAGTAAAGGACCCACGAATATCAATCCCCACATCAGCCCTGCCAGCAGGGCGTACAGCACACCACTAATCATCACGCCTTCCATTACTCTTTTCGTTGGCGACAGTGTAGGCGAGGCAAAAGCGGGAATATTGTATGAGGTTGCGCATTAGCGCGGGAGAACCTGCTTTTGATAACGTACCGGCGTAATGCCGTAGCGGCGGGTGAACGCGCGCGTCAGGTGCGACTGGTCGGTCAGCCCGGCGGCGAGAGCAACGTCGGCGGCGGGCATGCCGTGGGTGAGAAACGCTTTGGCGCGCCACAGGCGAATCGCCATCAGCATCTGGTGCGGCGTGACGTGAAAGTGCGCTTTGAACTGGCGTTGAAAATGGTATGGGCTCAGCGCCGCCACCTGCGCCAGCTCATCGAGGGTGACCGTACGCATATAGTTGTCGTGCAGATAGTCGCGTACCCGCTCGAAGCGGTGGCGGGCCTCGGGCAGCGCAGCGGCGTGATGGGCAAACGGACGGAAGGTATCGATGAGATCCAGCAGCAGGCCCTGCTGCGCCAGCGGATCGTCGGTATGCCACAGGCCATAGATAAGATTGCCGATTTGCCGGGAGCGCAGCGGATCCTGGCGAACCACCTCGCTGAACCACCAGTGGCGTTCGCCGGTCACCTCTTCCAGCGTATCCGGGTCGAGATAAATCATCCGATAGCGCCAGCCGTCGGTGGTCTCCGCCTCGCCGGTGTGCAGCTCATCGGGGTTCATGGTGACGATCGAGTTAACCGAAGCCACGTGCTGGCTGCCGCGATAGCGAAAACGCTCGGCGCCGAGCTCGATCGCGCCGATACCAAAGGCTTCATGGGTGTGCGGTTCAAAGGCGTAGCGGGAGATATGGGCATGGTACAGCTCAACGCCGGGCAGCTGCGCCAGATGGCGAAAGCGCGCGCTGTCTCTTTCATCACTGAACTGTTCTGGTACGCCTTGCATGCGATAACTCCCGACGGACATCCTTTTATTATTGAGGATGGTCCGCCGGGATGCTACAAAAATTAACCACTATGTAACAGTTACAGAATGCCTTTGACGCTCTCTGCCAGCGTCGTGGTTGGGCGACCGATGAGCTTACTCAGGGTGCGGCTATCGTCGAACAGACCGCCTTTGGACGCGCCGGTATCAGAATCCGCCAGCATGTCAGCCAGGCCAGCGGGCAGGCCTACGCCCTTCAGCGCGGCGGCGAAGTCGGCTTCGCTGAGGTTTTGATACACCACGTTTTTACCGCTTTGTTTGCTCAGCTCAGCGGCAAGTTCGCTGAGGGTCCACGCTTCATCGCCCGCCAGCTCGTACACTTTTCCGGCATGGCCCTCTTCGGCGATAACGCGAGCGGCGGCGGCGGCGTAGTCCGCGCGGGTGGCGGAGGCGATTTTGCCGTTACCGGCCGCGCCGATAAATACGCCATGTTCAATCGACGGCGGCGCGCTGGCAAGGTAGTTTTCGGTGTACCAGCCGTTGCGCAGCAGGGCATACGCAATGCCGGAGTCGGCGAGCATTTTCTCGGTGGCGATATGCTCATCCGCCAGCCCCAGCGGGGAGGTATCGGCGTGCAGCAGGCTGGTGTAGGCGATAAATTTCACGCCGGCGGCTTTCGCCGCGTTAATCACGTTGCGGTGCTGGACGGCGCGCTGGCCAACTTCGCTGGACGAGATCAGCAGCAGTTTGTCCACGCCCTGCAGGGCGGCGGTCAGCGCGGCTTCATCGCTGTAGTCGGCCTGACGAACCACTACGCCCTTTTGGCTCAGCGATTCAGCCTTCGCCGGGTTGCGCACGATAGCCACAACCTGGCCTGCGGGGACGGTAGTTAACAGATTTTCCAGGACGTGCTGGCCAAGCTGGCCGGTTGCGCCGGTAATTGCGATCATAGGTCTTCTCCTTCGTGTTCATTGGCAGTTGTGGTAAGCTAACACCTTAACTAACTTTTAGTAAGTACGTACAAAAAGGTAAGTATGAATATGGCGAATCTGACGCTGAGCGAGCAGCTACGCAACGGCAACCTGTTTGCCGAACAGTGCCCCTCGCGGGAAGTGCTCAAGCACGTGACCAGCCGCTGGGGCGTACTGATTTTGGTGTCCCTGCGCGATGGCACCCATCGGTTTAGCGATCTGCGGCGTAAGATCGGCGGCGTCAGCGAAAAGATGCTGGCCCAGTCGCTCCAGGCGCTGGAGCAGGATGGCTTTCTTAACCGCGTGTCGTACCCGGTGGTACCGCCGCACGTTGAATATAGTCTGACTCCGCTCGGTGAGCAGGTGAGCGAGAAGGTGGCGGCGCTGGCGGACTGGATTGAGCTGAACCTGCCCGCGGTTCTGGCGAACCACGAACAGGTAGCCTGAGGGTGATGTCAGGATAGCCCCGGTAAGCGCAGCACAACCGGGGAACCGGCAATTATTTACTCAAATCCAGCTGATAAATGGCAAAGCCGATATCGTCGGTAGCCACCTGGCGCATCGGGTATTGCGCTTTCTCTTTGATAAACGCCGCGGCCTTATCGCCCGGTGAGGTTTCAAAGCGAATATCCAGCGGTACGGTGCTGTGGATCGGCGCCAGGCGCCAGTTGTTATCCGCGGCCGGATGGATCTCGCCGTTTTTCTTCGACTCCGCGCCAATCCACGCCGCCAGCACCGAGCGGTTTTCATCCGGCGAGGCGAACGCGATATGATCCTCGCCGGTGCCCTGGAATTTACCGCCGTAAGCGCGGTAGTTATTGGTGGCGACGAGGAAAGTGGCGTTCGGATCGATTGGCTTGCCGTTAAAGGTCAGGTTTTTAATTCGCTCGGCCTGCGGATTAACGGGCTGACATTCGCCGTCATAGCGCGCCGGCTGGGTGATATCGATCTGGTAGTTCACGCCATCGATGACATCGAAGTTGTAGGTGCGAAAGCCGTCCCAGTTAATCAGCGACTGCGGCTTGCTGCTGCCGGGGTCAATCTGATTGAACTGCCCGGCGGAGCACTCCAGCCACTCTTTAACCTCTTTACCGCTGACTTTCATCACCACCAGGGTGTTGGGATACAGGTAGAGGTCGGCGGCGTTGCGGAAGGTGAGCTGCCCTTTTTCCACTTCAACAAAGCTGGCGGGGTCATTTTTGCGTCCGCCGACTTTAAACGGCGCGGCGGCGGAGAGTACCGGTAGTTTCGCCAGATCCGGGTCGCCCTGAATATAGTGCTCAACGTAGGCCTTCTGGGCCATATTGACCACCTGCACGGTCGGATCGTCCTGCACCAGCGCCAGATAGCTGTACATATTGTCCGAGGATTGACCAATCGGTTTGCCGACAAACTCGCGGGTGGCGTCATGGTCGGCTTTTAGTACCGCCACCATGTTGCTGTCTTCTGCCGCCAGCGATTTCTTCGCCACCGAGTCGTAGATCGGTCGCGCTTCGGCTTTCGCTGCGCTGACCTGCCATTTACCGCTGTCGTTGTTCAGAACCAGATCGACCACCCCAAGGTGATCGCCCCACATGCCCGGCATCACTGCCGGTACTCCGTTCAGCGTACCTTTCGCGATATCCGCGCCTTTGATACCGGCAAAATCTTTGCTCGGGAAGACGGCGTGCGCGTGGCCGAACATAATGGCATCAACCCCAGGCACCTGGCTTAAATAGTAAACGGAGTTCTCCGCCATGGCCTGATACGGGTCGGCGGAAAGGCCGGAGTGGGCAATGACCACCACCACGTCCGCGCCTTTCTCACGCATTTCCGGGACAAACTTGCGTGCGGTGGCGGTAATGTCGTTGACGGTGACTTTGCCGCTGAGATTAGCTTTATCCCAGGTCATAATCTGCGGCGGTACGAAGCCGATATAGCCAATGCGCAGGGTCTGCGTTTTGCCGTCGCTATCCTGTACCTGGGTATCCTGAATCAGATAAGGCGTAAACATCGGTTGGCCGGTTTTGGCGTCAATAATATTGGCGTTCACGTAGGGGAATTTTGCCCCGGCCAGCGCTTTGTGCAGGAAGTCGAGCCCGTAGTTAAACTCGTGGTTGCCGAGGTTACCTACGACATAATCCAGGGTATTCATCGCCTTGTAGACCGGGTGAACATCACCTTCTTTCAGTCCCTTCGCCGCCATATAGTCGCCCAGCGGGCTGCCCTGAATAACGTCGCCGTTATCGACCAGCACGCTGTTTTTGGCTTCCTGGCGCGCTTTCTCAATCAGGGTTGCGGTGCGCACCAGGCCAAATTTTTCCGTGGCGCTGTCTTTGTAATAGTCAAAGTCCATCATATTACTGTGCAGATCGGTGGTTTCCATGATCCGCAAATCGACCGTCGCCGCATTTACGCTGGCGGCGATCAGCGTGGCCAGCAGCGTTGCGCTAAACTTAATCATCAGTGGCGTCCTTTTTTATGAGCAATGGCACAGAAGAAAATGTATTTACATTCTGTTGCTTACAGAAATGTGAATCATGCCAGAAAAGCGGTGAAGGAAACCGCCATCGTTATCACAGATAGCGGAACTCACAATGATGCGATATAAATAAAACAACGAGTTAACGCCACTGTAACCAGACGAGGTGGAGAATGTTAGAACAAGTATGTCAGCTAGCACGGAACGCAGGCGATGCCATCATGGAAGTTTACGATGGAAAACAGCCGATGGACGTTGCCAGCAAGAAGGACGATTCTCCGGTCACGGCCGCGGATATTGCGGCGCACAAGGTGATTATCAGCGGCCTGCTGGCGCTGACGCCCGATATTCCGGTTCTGTCGGAAGAGGACCCGCCGGCCTGGGAGGTGCGCCAGCACTGGCAGCGCTACTGGCTGGTGGACCCGCTGGACGGCACCAAAGAGTTTATCAAGCGCAACGGCGAGTTTACCGTCAATATCGCCTTGATTGAAAACGGGAAGCCGATCCTTGGCGTGGTCTACGCGCCGGTGATGAAGGTGATGTACAGCGCGGAAAAGGGCAAAGCGTGGAAAGAGGAGTGCGGCGTTCGCAAGCAGATTCAGGTCCGCGATGCGCGTCCGCCGCTGGTGGTGATTAGCCGCTCCCACGGCAATGACCCGGAGCTGCAGGAGTATCTGGAGCAGCTTGGCGAACACCAGACCACCTCAATCGGTTCATCGCTGAAGTTCTGTCTGGTCGCCGAAGGGCAGGCCCAGCTTTATCCGCGCTTCGGGCCGACCTCCACCTGGGACACCGCGGCCGGTCATGCGGTCGCCAGCGCCGCCGGGGCGCACGTTCACGACTGGCAGGGGCGTACCCTTGATTACACGCCGCGTGAATCGTTCCTCAACCCCGGCTTCCGGGTCTCTATTTATTGAGCAGCTTGTGCAGCAGGGCAACCACCTGCTGCACCTCTTCCTGGCTAAGCGCGCCGTCTTTAGCCCACTGTACGCGGCCATCTTTATCCAGCACCACGATGGCCGAACTCTCTTCATTAAGCTGCCACGCTTTGCGGACCACACCGTTGCTGTCGACGATAAACTGCGACCAGGGGTAGAGCTGCTTGTTGCTCTCAATACTGCTGCGGACAAACATGCCTGAACCCGGGATAGCGTCATCGGTATTGACGATTGTGGTGGTTTGATAGCGATCGTGCGGGAGCTTCGCGCTTTTAATCGCTTCAATCAGGGTCGCGTTTTTTTCTTTTGCCGACGAGCGCCCGGCAATATGCTGCACGACGCGCACTTTCCCCACCAGCTGCGCGCTATTCCAGCTTTTATAGCTAAACTTATCGTTGCTCAGTACCAGCTCCCCCCGATCCGCGACGCCGACCGGCGCAACGCGCTGGCCATCGACAAAGTTATGCGCCGACGCCATCAGCGGGAACAGGAGACATGAAACGGCCAGTAATCTACGTAGGGTCATGGTGTTTCCTTTTATTATCTGTGCAGGTGATCCGACCACTTGGTCTGCTTTAATCATAAGTGCGATTTATGGGCATTACCCGCAATGATGGTGCCAGTTTGCGTGTTGACGCACAATTCCGTCTAAAATCGGCGACTTATACTACCTTCATCGGATGCCTGAAACGAAAACTCTGAATTATTGTCATCATAAGGTAAATAAACTTATACAAACTGGGTATCACTCAGATTCTGGACTATAGTTTCAGGGCATTAAAATTTGCGATTCCGGTACGTGGGCTAACTGTGGCACCACAGGAGCGTAACCCTGGCAGGAGACAACAATGAAAATTTTCCAACGCTACAACCCGCTACAAGTAGCGAAGTACGTGAAGATCCTGTTCCGTGGACGTTTGTATATCAAGGACGTTGGCGCTTTTGAGTTTGATAAGGGCAAAATCCTTATCCCGAAGGTTAAGGACAAGCTGCATTTGTCAGTGATGTCTGAAGTCAACCGCCAGGTGAGCCGTCTGCAAACAGAGATGGCATAACCTGAAAAGAGGTATGACTACACGGTAAAAAGGCGGCTCCCTAAGGGAGCCGTTGATGTTTCTGGACCTATCCCTTCATTTCCGCATAGCGTTTACGGTACTCGCCCGGGGGAATGCCGTTATGTTTACGGAAAATGCGTGTGAAATAGACCGGGTCTCCGTAACCTACCGACAGGGCGATTTTGTTAAGCGGCAGGGAGGTGCTCTGGATCAGCCACCTCGCGCGGTTGATGCGCTGCGCCTCGCGCCAGGCGTAAACCGTTTGCCCCAGCTCATTTTTGAACAAATGCGCCAGCCGCGAAGGGGAGAGAAAAACCATCGCCGCCAGGGTCTCGATCTTCATCTCCTGGGCAATATGTTCGTTAAGATAGTCGCACACGGCGTTAATCCGCGGGTCGTGGGCGTGGCGGTTGCTGATCGGCTGTTGCTGAAAGCAGTTCAGGATCAGGCGCTCCAGCGCATTCATCGCCAGCGCCTCCGATAGCGGGGCGGAAGCGGAGTGGTGGCGGATAACTTCATAGAACAGATCGCGCAGACTCTGCAACTGCTCAGGATCGTTGACCGTGGTTTTACCAATGCCGTGGGTCGTTTGATCCCATTTTAGCCAGTCTATCCAGTAGGGCCGGGGGATGAAGTAGATCCATAAATGATCCCAGTATTCGCTGTGTTCGTCCCGTCCGTAATGGTGCGGAACGCCGGGCGGGAAGAGCAGCAGATCGTTTTCACGACACAGAAGGGAGCCGTCTCCCGCTTTCGCGCGCGCCTGGCCGCGCAGCGTCAGATTGATGATGTAACCTTTCATCCCCTGCGGGCGGTTTATGTAGTAGTCCAGCTTTGAGCCGCGGGTGATGGGGGTAAAGCCGGCGACGACCCAGGCGTTGAAGGTAAAGGTCTTCATCAATGGCGAGAAGTTCAGTAGCTCATTGATATCCAGTTCCATCGTTTCTCCCGCCCGAGCGCCGCCGCCCGCTTAACTTTCGATGATAGTAAATTCCCATGCTTTGAGGCGCAACGGCTGGCCGCAGCTAACTTTTTCCCCGCTCAACAGCGCGTTGCCCGATGTCTCGCTGATAAACGCCTGCGGTTCGCCGGAGTAGTTGAACAGGAAGTGGATGCTGTTGCCGTCGCGGTTGCGCATCTTTTTGACCACCAGCGGATAGCGGTAGGCCGATGTACGTGAACGCAGCTCCAGTCCTGCGGTCAGCCGATCGAACAGCTGGCTAATCAGCGTTTTCTGCGGCAGGAAGCCAACGTAAATCGCCCGACCCTGAGCGTAATCCGCCTCGGTGGCGGCGGCATGGTCGCCCCATGCCGGATGCTGATAGCGCAGTAGCGTACGGGTACCGGCGTCCGGCGTCAGCAGCTCCATCCACAGCTCGGCCTGATTGTCTTGACGGCAATCAATGTCCGCGCTGCAGGCGCTTACCGTGGTTTCTTCCGGCAGGGTGAATTGACTGTAGCTCACGCCGCAGCTCTCGCGCAAAATTCCCGGCTGCGCGCCGCTGCGCACCTTCACGTTTTCATCGCTAAAGCCTGATTTAAAGCCGATCAGCGCTCTGCCGCCCTGCTCAATATAGCGGTTGATGCGCGTCAGCAGGCCATCATCGGCGGCGTAGAGTCCGGGTACGATCAGCGCGCGGTAGCGCGCGGTTTCCTCGTTAACGTCGTGGATAATATCGAGGCTGATATTGTGGTCGTACAGCGCATCGTGGAAGCGGCGGAAAATATCGTTATAAATATTGCCCTGCGCGTCGCCGGGACGGAACTGGTTAAGGGCGTCCATCGCCTCATTGCTTATCAGCAGCGCGACGTCGTTTTCTGCCTTCAGCTCCGCCAGCTGCGGCGACAGGCGGGCAAAGTCAGCCCCGATAGTGGTGGCCTCCTGCCAGGTCGCGTTGCGCGAGAAGTCGTGGCTTAACAGCCCCTTCCAGTAGGTCTCGAACGCGTTATGAATCGAATGCCAGTGCCAGTAAGAGACCATCGCCGCCCCCGATGCCACGTGGCTAAAAGCCTGCAGGCGCAGCTGGCCCGGATAAGGTGTCCACTGGGCAAAGCCCTGCGCCTGGGTTTCCAGCACGAAGTAATTCTTACCCTGCTTTAGCGAACGCGTAATGGCGCCGCCAAACGCGATTTCTCGCCCGGTCAGGTGTTTCTGGCTCGGATGATAGATATCGACTCCGGCAATATCCAGCGTCTGCGCCGCCGCAAAATGGTCAACTCGCGGCTGCACGCCGTAGGAGTAGCCGCGCCATTCAAAATCGAAGTTGTGGGTGACGAACTGATGCGGCTGGGCATATTAGCGCACGATCTCCGCCTGCCAGGCGAGATACTCCGTCACCTGCTGGCGCTGGTAGCGGGAGAACGCGCAGGCGAGGCTGGCGTTGATAGTGTTTTCGACCGGCGGAAAATCCTGCCAGCTATCGATGCGGTTGCTCCAGTAGTCCAGACCAAAATCGTTATTCAACTGGTCAAGGTCGGGGTATTTTTCCTGCAGGCTGCGTACAAAACCCTCCTGCATATGGCGGCCGATATTATCGTAATGCTTGGTTTCGTTATCCAGCTGCCAGCCAATAATCGCCGGATGGTGCTGCACGTGCGCCATTAGCGTACGGATAATCTTTTCGGCATAGCGGCGAAAGGTCGGGTTGACGATATCCATAATCTGGCGCGGGCCATATTTTTGCTGCCCGTTGACGGTAGTGACCAGAATATCCGGGTGCTTCGCCGCCAGCCAGGCCGGGACGGCGTAGGTTGGCGTGCCGATAATCACCGCGATCCCCGCTTTATGCATGGCATTCAGCACCCGGTCGATATGGTAGAAGTTATATTCGCCCTCCCGGGGCTCCAGCGTACTCCAGGTCGATTCGGCAATCCGCACCACGTTAATGCCCGTTTCCTGCATTAAGGCGATATCTTTCGCCAGCCGATCTTCCGGCATATATTCATCGTAATAGGCCACGCCATAAAATAAATCAGACATACAGGTTACCTCCTTAAATTAATGCGCGGGCGCCGGCTGCGGGGCAAAAGCGCGCGCTTTGTCCAGCGTAATAAATGAAATCAGGGTAAAGCACAGGGCGATGCTGCCGAGCACGATATAGCTGCTGGTAAAGCCCATGCTCTGGTACATATGACCGATGCCGGTAGAAAGGAAAATAGAGCTAAAGCTTTTCGAAAACTGGAAGCCGATTAAATAAACCGTGGCCGAAAGCAGCGGGTTGAAGTTGGCCGTAATATATTTCAGCGCGGCGACGAGTAATACCGAGCTTTCAAAACCGTGCAGCAGTTTAATCAGGCTAATGGACACCGGACCGATAGCCCAGGCCGAGCCGATAATGCGCAGACTCATAATCATTCCGCAGTACAGCAGAGCATTTTTCGGGCCGATTTTATTCACGAACCATGGGGCGAAAAACATCACCACCGCATCAAGGAAAATCTGACCTGTGGTTAAATAGCCGAAGACTTCCGCGCCGCGCGCTTTGCTCTCAAAGAAGTGGCTGTAATAGATGGCGAACTGCTGGTCGTAGGTTTCATATACCGCGCCGACGCCGATCGTGTAGATCGCGAAGAACCAGAATTTCTTCATTTTCAGCAGCGAGGTGGCGTCGCTCAGGGTGACCGGCGAGGCTTTACTACTGTGTATCGCGCCTTGTTTATTCGCGCTAATCTGCATTTTCCAGACAATGACCAGCAGGCATACGCCGGCACCGCTGGCCAGCCAGAAAATCATGTTCTGGTCGATCCCGTAGAGCTTGCCTGCCGCGAAGGTGCCGATAGCCGCGCCAATGCCGCCAAACATTCTGGCGCGACCAAACTCAAAACCGGAAGCGCGGCTGACTTTATCAATGTAAGCTTCGCAAATACCGCAGCCTGCGCCATAGGCCATGCCAATATAGATGCCGCCCGCCAGCGCCCCGAGAAAAACGTTAACTTTTAATAATGGCGCAAAGACGTAGATCCAGTAGGGGGCAAAGAGGGTAATAATGATGGCCAGCAGCCACATCAGGTTTTTACGATAGACCAGCCTGTCGGATATAAAACCGAATAGTGGTTGAACGCAAACGGCAATAATCGCGGTAAAGGAATAAACCAGACCGACGTCAGTGTAATTAATGCCGATGGTTTCCGTTAACCACAATGATAAATAAGGATAGCAGCATCCCCAGCCAATAAAGAAGAACAGGAAGAACAGACAGCTTATATAGTAGTTTTTATTTGATTCTATCATGGTAACCCTCGCTTCCTTTATTCAGGAATATGATCGTGTAGACGCGAGCAAAGTTACCTTTTTGCGCAGAGGGGAGTCATGAACGTTTCGCTGTGGAGCAGTAAAAATCTGCTATTGCCCGAGGGGCGTGAGCAGCCTCACATTCGGACAATAAAAAAGGCGGATTTTCATCCGCCTTGTCGGTTCGTCAACGGTTTTACGCTGACTCTTTATCGCTGTTGGCCGCATCCGGCAGCTTGGGCACCAGCACCGTCGGCTTATTGTCGATACGGGTCACCAGCAGCTGATCGATGCGGTAGTTGTCGATATCCACCACTTCGAACTTATAGCCGGAGAATTTCACCGCGTCGGTGCGCTTGGGAATTTTACGCAGCATAAACATCATAAAGCCGCCGATGGTCTCGTAATTGCCGGACTGCGGGAAATCATCGATATCCAGCACCCGCATCACGTCGTCGATCGGCGTTCCGCCGTCAATGAGCCAGGAGTTTTCATCGCGCGCGACGATCTGCTCTTCCAGCCCCTGGCCGACGAGGTCGCCCATCAGGGTGGTCATCACGTCGTTCAGGGTGATAATCCCGACCACCAGCGCATATTCGTTCATGATCACGGCGAAGTCTTCACCGGCGGTTTTAAAGCTTTCCAGCGCTTCAGACAGCGTCAGGGTATCCGGGACAATCAGCGTATTGCGAATCTGCACGCCGCCGGTCAGCACCAGACTCTGGTTTGCCAGCACGCGGTTCAGCAGGTCTTTGGAGTCAACGTAGCCGATGATGTGGTCGATATCTTCATTACAGACCAGGAACTTGGAGTGCGGATGCTCCGCGACCTTATTCTTCAGGCTCTGTTCATCTTCGTGAAGATCGAACCAGATGACGTTTTCACGCGAGGTCATCGATGAAGGCACGGTGCGCGATTCCAGTTCGAACACGTTCTCAATCAGCTCATGCTCCTGCTTACGCAGCACCCCTGCCAGCGCGCCGGCTTCCACCACGGCGTAAATATCATCGGAGGTAATGTCGTCTTTACGCACCATCGGAATTTTGAACAGGCGGAAGATATTGTTTGCCATGCCGTTAAACAACCACACCAGCGGGCGGAAGAGAAACAGGCAGAAGCGCATCGGGTTGATGATGCGTAAAGCGACGGCTTCAGGCGCGATCATACCGATGCGTTTCGGAGTCAGGTCAGCAAACAGAATGAACAGGCTGGTGACCAGGGTAAAGGAGATAATAAAGCTCAGCTGCTCGGAGAGCTCCGGGGACATATAGCGGCTAAAGAGGCTGTTAAACGCCGGCGAAAATGCCGCATCGCCGACGATACCGCCGAGAATCGCTACCGCGTTGAGGCCGATTTGCACCACGGTAAAGAACATCCCGGGGTTTTCCTGCATCTTCAGCACGCGTTGAGCGTTGATGTTGCCGTCATCGGCCAGCAGCTTGAGTTTGATTTTACGTGATGCGGCCAGCGAGATTTCCGATATCGAAAAGAACGCACTGACGGCTATCAGACAAAGTATTACTAAAATACTGTTTAACATATCTTATCTGACCGTTGAGATCAGATCCTCGGAAGGGAAGTGGATAACGCTAAGTGGAATTCACAAAAAGCCGGTCCGAAGGCTCTGGACCGGCGATAGCACGGCGTAGTATAGCGTAAGGTACTGTAAAGCCGCCAGAGCGTAAATTATTCAATCCGGCGGCCTGCCCTACGGTGCAGCCGCATCAGGCCTGCGGCGGCAAACAAACCCCAATTCCGCCAATGCCGCAGTATCCGTAGGGATTTTTATGCAGATACTGCTGATGATCGTCTTCCGCATAGTAGAACGGCTTCGCCGTCGCGATCTCGGTTGTGATAGTGCGCGGGTCGTTGGCTTCATTCATTGCCGCCTGGAAACGCGCCAGGCTGGCCTTCGCCGCCTCGCTCTGCTCAGGCGTTAGCGGATAAATCGCGGAGCGATACTGCGTTCCGCGGTCGTTACCCTGCTGCATGCCCTGCGCCGGGTCGTGATTTTCCCAGAACACCTGGAGCAGCTGCTCATAGCTGATAACCTGCGGATCGTAGACCACGCGCACGGCTTCAGCATGGCCGGTCTCGCCGCTGCAGACTTCGCGGTAGGTCGGGTTGGGCGTATAGCCGCCGGTGTAGCCGGCGGCGGTGCTATAAACGCCGGGCAGCTGCCAGAACAGGCGTTCAACGCCCCAGAAGCAGCCCATAGCAAACAGAGCGACTTCCATTCCTGCGGGAACGTTGGTCATCGAGTGACCATTGACGGCGTGGAGCGTAGCCACCGGCATCGGCGTGTTGCGTCCCGGCAGCGCGTCCGCTTGGGCGACAAGATGCGTTTTATCAAATAGACTCACGGTGGGCCTCTCAAAACAGAAAATGTGGTTAAGGTTGTAACCAAGCGTGTCTTTGAACACAATAAACGCGCTTAATACGTCTAGATTTAAACATAAGAATTATTTGGGATAACGTCTATTTTTCAACCCTTAGTTGTTAGGGTTTTGTTAAGCCGTGGAGCGGCACTTTCGTTTCCTTCGGGGGGAAACAAGGATATTCAGGAGAAAAAGTGCTACAAATCCGCCAGTTATGTATCGCCAGCGTTTTGCTGGTCAGCGGGGTCGCCAGCGCAGCGAGCGTGCGTTTGCAGGTTGAGGGACTATCCGGGGAACTGGAAAAAAACGTCCGCGCCCAACTCTCTACGATCCAGAGCGATGAAGTCACGCCGGACCGGCGCTTTCGCGCGCGCGTTGATGATGCTATCCGCGAAGGACTGAAAGCGCTGGGCTACTACGAACCCACGATTGATTTTGATTTACGTCCGCCGCCGGCGAGGGGGCGTCAGGTGCTGATCGCCAAAGTCACGCCCGGCGAACCGGTGCGCATTGGCGGCACTGACGTGATTTTACGCGGCGGCGCCCGAACCGATCGCGACTATCTGGATTTGCTAAACACGCGCCCGGCGATCGGCACCGTCCTCAATCACGGTGATTATGACAGTTTTAAAAGCTCTCTGACCCGGGTTGCGCTGCGTAAGGGCTACTTTGACAGCGAGTTTAATAAAAGCCAGCTTGGCGTTTCCCTCGACCGGCATCAGGCCTTCTGGGATATCGACTACAACAGCGGCGAGCGCTACCGCTTTGGCCCGGTCACTTTTGAAGGCTCGCAAATTCGCGACGAATATCTGCAAAACCTGGTGCCGTTTAAGCAGGGCGACTACTACACCTCGCAGGATTTAGCCGAACTTAACCGCCGCCTGGCGGCAACCGGCTGGTTTAGCTCCGTCGTGGTGGCGCCGCAGTTTGACAAGTCCCGCCAGACGAAAGTGCTGCCTTTGCAGGGCGTGGTCTCTCCGCGTAAAGAGAACACCGTGGAAACCGGGGTTGGCTACTCAACCGACGTCGGGCCGCGCGTCAAAGGCACCTGGAGAAAGCCGTGGATGAACTCCTACGGCCACAGCCTCACTTCCAGCCTCAGCCTTTCCGCCCCTGAACAGCAGCTTGATTTCAGCTACAAGGTACCGCTGTTAAAAAGCCCCCTGGAGCAGTACTACCTGATGCAGGGTGGCTTTAAACGTACGGATCTCAACGATACCAAATCTGACTCCACCACCCTGGCCGTTTCGCGCTACTGGGAGATGTCGAGCGGCTGGCAGCGCGCGCTGAACCTGCGCTGGAGTCTTGACCACTTTACCCAAGCCAACGTCACCAACACCACCATGCTGATCTATCCCGGCGTGTCGGTGAACCGTACCCGTTCGCGCGGCGGCCTGATGCCGACCTGGGGCGATTCGCAGCGCTATTCGGTGGACTACTCCAACACCATGTGGGGCTCGGATATTAACTTTATTGTGATGCAGGCGCAGGACGTCTGGATCCGCACCCTTTATGACCGCCACCGCTTCGTGGTGCGCGGCAACCTCGGCTGGATTGAGGCCGATAACTTCAGCAAAGTCCCGCCGGATCTGCGTTTCTTCGCCGGCGGCGACCGCAGCATTCGCGGTTATAAATACAAATCTATCTCGCCAAAAGATGACGACGGCAAACTGATGGGGGCCTCGAAGCTGGCTACCGGCTCGCTGGAGTATCAGTACAACGTGAGCGGCAAGTGGTGGGGCGCGGTGTTCGTCGATAGCGGCGAAGCGGTAAGCGATATCCGCGAAAGCAACTTTAAAACCGGCGCCGGCCTCGGCGTGCGCTGGCAGTCTCCGGTCGGGCCAATCAAGCTGGATATCGCCAGACCGATCGGCGACAAAGAAGAGCACGGTTTACAGTTTTACATCGGTCTGGGGCCTGAATTATGAGTTTATGGAAGAAGATAAGCCTCGGCGTACTGATTTTTCTGCTGCTGCTGCTGGGGACGGTAGGATTCCTGGTGGGGACGACGACCGGTCTGCATCTGGTTATCAAAGCCGCCGATCGCTGGGTCCCGGGGCTGGAAATCGGTAAAGCCACCGGCGGCTGGCGCGATCTGACGCTGGAGAACGTGCGCTTTGAGCAGCCGGGCGTGGCGGTCACCGCCGGCCAGTTCCATCTGGGCGTTAAGCTACGCTGCCTGTGGGACAGCAGCCTGTGCGTCAACGATATCTCTCTGCGCGATATCTATGTGGCGATCGATACCAGCAAGATGCCGCCAGCGGCGCCGGTTGAAGAAGAAGAGAGCGGGCCGCTGAATCTCTCCACGCCTTATCCCGTCACCCTGAGCCGGGTGGCGCTGCATAACGTCAACGTAAAAATTGACGATACCGCCGTCTCGGTGCGCGACTTTTCCACGGGGCTTAACTGGCAGGAGAAAAACCTCACCCTGACGCCGACCTCGCTGCAGGGGTTGCTCATCGCGCTGCCGAAGGTGGCGAAGGTGGCCCAGGAGCAGGTTGTCGAGCCGAAAATTGACAACCCGCAGCCGGAAGAAAAGCCGCTCGGCGAGACGATGAAAGATCTGTTCTCGAAACCGGTGCTGCCGGAAATGACCGATGTCCATCTGCCGTTGAATCTTAATATTCAGGCGTTCCGCGGCGAGCAGCTGCGTCTCACCGGCGATACCGATATAACCATCTACAATCTGCTGCTTAAAGTCAGCAGCATCGATGGGCAGATGAAGCTGGACGCGCTGGACGTGGACTCCGACCAGGGGAAAGTCACGGCTTCCGGTAACGCGCAGCTGCAGGATAACTGGCCGGTCGATATCACCCTCAACGGTACGCTGAATATTGACCCCCTGAAGGGCGAGAAAGTGCAGCTAAAAGTGGGCGGCGAAGTGCGTAAAAAGCTCACGGTCGGCGTCGATCTGAATGGTCCAGTCGCGATGACGCTGCGCGCCGAAACGCAGCTGGCTGAGGCCGGCCTGCCGCTGGATATGGAGGTGAAAAGCAAGCAGCTCTACTGGCCGTTTACCGGCGAGAAAGCGTATCAGGCTGACGATCTTCTGCTGAAATTTAACGGCAAGATGACCGACTACACCCTGGCCTTTAGCACCGCGGTGAAAGGGCAGTCGCTGCCGCCAGCGAAGATTAACCTGAACGCGAAGGGCAACGAGCAGCAGGTGAATCTCGATAAGCTCACCGTCGCCGCCCTCGAAGGGAAAACCGAACTGAAGGCGCTGCTCGACTGGCAGCAGGCGATCAGCTGGCGCGGCGAACTGACGCTTGACGGTATCAACACCGCTAAAGAGGTCCCGGACTGGCCGTCGAAGCTCAACGGTCTGATTAAGACCCAGGGCAGCCTGTACGGCGGCAGCTGGCAGATGTCGGTGCCGGAGCTGAAAATTACCGGTAACGTGAAGCAAAACAAAGTCGATGTAAGCGGATCGCTGCAGGGCAACAGCTATATGCAGTGGAAAATCCCCGGCCTGCATCTGGCTTTAGGCCCTAACAGCGCCGACGTGAAAGGCGAGCTGGGGGTCAAAGACCTAAACCTCGACGCCACCATTGATGCGCCGCATCTCGATAACGCCCTGCCGGGCCTGGGCGGGACGGCGAAAGGGCTGGTGAAGGTTCGTGGCACCGTCGACGCGCCGCAGCTGCTGGCGGATATCACCGCCCGGGCGCTGCGCTGGCAGGAGCTGTCGGTGGCTCAGGTGAACGTGAAGGGTGATGTGAAATCCACCGACCAGATTGGCGGTAACCTTGACGTACGCGTAGACCGTATTAGCCAGCCGGGCGTGAATATCAGCCTGGTGCAGCTCAATGCGAAGGGCAATGAGAAGCAGCACGACCTGCAGCTGCGGGTGCAGGGCGATCCGGTCTCCGGGCAGCTCTCGCTGGCGGGGAACTTTGACCGCAAAGCGGAGCGCTGGAAAGGCACGCTGAGCAATACCCGTTTCCAGACCCCGGTGGGGCCGGTGGCGCTGACGCGTGATATCGCGCTGGATTACCGCAACCTTGAGCAGAAAATCAGCATCGGGCCGCACTGCTGGACTAACCCGAACGCCGAGCTGTGCGTACCGCAGACCATCGACGCCGGCGCGAGCGGGCGCGCGGTGGTGAACCTCAACCGTTTCGATCTCGCGATGCTCAAGCCCTTTATGCCGGAAGCGACCCAGGCCAGCGGCGTGTTTAGCGGTAATGCCGATGTGAGCTGGGACACCACCAAAGAGGGGCTGCCGCAGGGTAAGGTCACCCTGAGCGGGCGTAACGTGAAGGTGACGCAGACGGTCAACGACGCGCCGCTGCCGGTGGCTTTCGATACCCTGAACCTCACGGCCGATCTGCACAATAACCGCGCCCAACTGGGCTGGCTGATTCGCCTGACCAACAATGGCCAGCTGGACGGGCAGGTGCAGGTCACCGATCCCCAGGGCCGACGCAATCTGGGCGGTAACGTCAATATCAGCAACTTCTCGCTGGCGATGATCAACCCTATCTTCTCGCGCGGTGAAAAGGCGGAAGGGAGACTGAACGCGCGTCTGACGCTGGGCGGTAACGTCCAGAGCCCGCAGCTTTTCGGTCAGATGCAGCTGAACGGTGTGGATATTGACGGTAACTTTATGCCGTTTGATATGCAGCCGAGCCAGCTGGCGATGAATTTTACCGGTACCCGTTCGACCCTGCAGGGGACGGTGAACACTCGCCAGGGACAGATTGCGCTCAGCGGCAACGCCGACTGGACGCAGATTGACAACTGGCGCGCGCAGATTGCGGCGAAGGGCAGCCGGGTGCGGATAACCGTGCCGCCGATGGTGCGCCTGGATGTGTCGCCGGACGTGGTCTTTACCGCCACGCCAAGCCTGTTTAACCTGGATGGCAGCGTTGACGTACCCTGGGCACGTATCGTCGTCAACGAAGTGCCGGAAAGCGCCGTTGGGGTCTCATCTGACGAAGTGATGCTGGATAAAAATCTGCAGCCGATTAAGCAGCAGAGCGCCGGTATTCCGATTAACAGCAACCTGACGATTCACGTGGGCAACAACGTTCGTCTCGACGCCTTTGGTCTGAAAGCGCGTCTGACCGGCGATTTGAAAGTGGCGCAGGACAAACAGGGGCTGGGGCTCAACGGGCAGATCAACATCCCGGAAGGGCGTTTCCATGCCTACGGCCAGGATCTGATCGTGCGTAAAGGCGAGCTGCTGTTCTCCGGTCCGCCGGATCAGCCGCTGCTGAATATCGAAGCCATTCGTAATCCGGACGCCACCGAGGACGACGTTATCGCCGGCGTTCGCGTGACCGGCTCGGCCGATCAGCCGAAAGCGGAGATTTTCTCCGATCCGGCGATGTCGCAGCAGGAAGCGCTCTCTTACCTGCTACGCGGGCAGGGTTTAGGCAGCGGACAGAGCGATAGCGCAGCCATGACTTCAATGCTTATTGGTATGGGGGTTGCACAAAGTGGTCAGGTTGTGGGTAAAATCGGCGAGACGTTTGGCGTAAGCAATCTGGCGCTGGATACCGAGGGAGTGGGCGACTCCTCCCAGGTGGTGGTCAGCGGCTATGTACTGCCGGGTCTGCAGGTAAAATATGGGGTAGGGATCTTTGACTCCCTGGCGACGTTGACGTTACGCTATCGCCTGATGCCTAAGCTATATATGGAAGCTGTGTCTGGCGTAGACCAGGCTCTCGATTTGCTCTATCAGTTTGAGTTTTAGCAATGCGAATATTTGTTTACGGCAGTTTACGACGCAAACAAGGCAACAGCCACTGGATGACCAACGCTCAGTGGCTGGGCGATCATAGTGTCAATGATTATCAACTGTACAGCCTGGGCCACTATCCAGGCGCGGTGCCCGGCGATGGCACGGTACATGGTGAGGTCTATCGTATTGACGCATCGACGCTGGCTGAATTGGATGCGCTGCGTACCAAAGGCGGCGAGTATGCTCGTCACCTGATCCAGACGCCCTACGGTAGCGCCTGGATGTATGTCTATCAGCGCCCCGTTGAGGGCTTCACGCTGATAGAAAGCGGCAACTGGTTGGATAAAGACCAGTATTAATAACGATAACGCCACCTTCGGGTGGCGTTGTTTTTTGTGGCGTTGGGTGCTGTTGCCCGGCTAAGGCGTCAGCCGCCGCTCAGGCATGGATCAACGGCCAAAAAAAACACCGCCCGGAGGCGGTGTTTTTGCGAACCTGAGTGCGGCAGAATTACTTCTTAGCGCGCTCGAAGGAAGCCACGATTTCAGCTTTCGCCGCTTCAGCGTTGTCCCAGCCGTCAACCTTAACCCATTTGCCCGCTTCGAGGTCTTTATAGTGCTCGAAGAAGTGGGTGATCTGCGCTTTCAGCAGTTCCGGCAGGTCGCTCACATCTTTGATGTGATCGTACTCTTTGCTCAGCTTGGTGTGCGGTACCGCAACCAGTTTCGCATCTTCACCGGATTCGTCGGTCATTTTCAGCACGCCAACCGGACGGCAGCGGATGACTGAACCTGGCTCCAGCGGGTACGGCGTCGGGACCAGAACGTCAACCGGGTCGCCGTCCAGGGACAGGGTGTGGTTGATGTAGCCGTAGTTGCACGGATAGAACATCGCCGTGGACATGAAACGGTCAACGAACAGTGCACCGCTCTCTTTGTCGACTTCGTATTTGATAGGATCTGCGTTCGCCGGGATCTCGATCACGACGTAGATGTCTTCCGGCAGATCTTTGCCCGCAGGTACGTTGAGTAAGCTCATGTCTGTTTCCTTTAAAATGTATGGCAAACAAGTGCCCGGTATTATAGCCAACTCACATCGAATGTCTTCGCTTCTTTTTCCCCAGAACGGGTGGGTGGAGTCTGAATTTTTCAGCGTAAGACAGCCTGAAAATCCATAAACATAGCCGCATACTGAATAAAATTATGTAACCGTTTTCATTGCATATGCTTGATATCTCAAAGTGTGCAAAATTTCGTCATAAACGGCGAAGCTCGCGCGGCTCGCGAAGCCTCACCGGCTCTCCGCTGGTGAGATGGCCGCTGATTAACATCTAATTAACTTTTTTGAAGTGTGATGTAACGCATTCAGTTACATCTCCGATTGTCTATAGTTTGTCCGCAGGTGAGGCTTTAACCAACAATAACCCTACGAGGATCCTCTTATGTGGAAGCGCTTACTTCTTGTCACAGCAGTTTCCGCAGCTATGTCGTCTATGGTCATGGCTGCCCCTCTTACCGTAGGTTTTTCGCAGGTCGGTTCTGAATCCGGCTGGCGTGCGGCCGAAACTAACGTCGCGAAAGAGGAGGCCGCGAAGCGCGGCATCACTCTGAAGATTGCCGACGCGCAACAAAAACAGGAAAACCAGATTAAAGCCGTACGCTCCTTTATCGCTCAGGGCGTCGATGCCATCTTCATCGCGCCGGTCGTGGCGACCGGCTGGGAGCCGGTACTGAAAGAAGCGAAAGAGGCCAAAATCCCGGTATTCCTGCTCGACCGCTCAATTGATGTTAAAGACAAAGATCTCTACATGACCACCGTTACCGCGAACAACGTGCTGGAAGGCCAGCTGATCGGCGAGTGGCTGGTCAAAACCGTCGACGGTAAGCCGTGTAACGTTGTTGAACTGCAGGGCACCGTGGGGGCCAGCGTGGCGATTGACCGCAAGAAAGGCTTCGCTGAGGCCATTTCTAAAGCCTCTAATATCAAAATTATCCGCTCCCAGTCCGGCGATTTTACCCGCAGCAAGGGCAAAGAAGTCATGGAGAGCTTTATCAAAGCGGAAAACAACGGCAAGAACATCTGCATGGTTTACGCCCATAACGACGACATGGTGATTGGTGCCATTCAGGCGATTAAAGAGGCCGGGCTGAAGCCGGGCAAAGATATCCTCACCGGCTCTATCGACGGCGTGCCGGATATTTATAAAGCGATGATGGCCGGCGAGGCCAATGCCAGCGTCGAGCTGACGCCGAATATGGCCGGTCCGGCGTTCGATGCGCTGGAGAAATACAAAAAAGACGGCACCCTGCCTGAAAAAGTCACCATCACCAAATCGACCCTCTACCTGCCGGATACGGCGAAAGAAGAGTTAGAGAAGAAGAAAAATATGGGCTACTGAGTAGCCGAATGACAGGTTCACCGCCGCCTCCGGGATGTCCCCGGTCGCTAAAGCGCGGCTGATTTCCCTCTCCTCCCATCGGGGAGAGGGCAAAGGTGAGGGGGAGAGCATGAACGGCGAATTACATCAGGAAATCCTTCGTACTGAAGGGCTTAGCAAATTTTTCCCCGGCGTGAAGGCGCTGGATAACGTTAATTTTAGCCTGCGCCGGGGCGAAATCATGGCTCTGTTAGGCGAAAACGGCGCGGGTAAATCCACCCTGATCAAAGCGCTGACCGGCGTCTATCATGCCGATCGCGGGGCCATCTGGCTGGAAGGGCGGGAGATCGCGCCGAAAAATACCGCTCACGCCCAGCAGCTGGGGATCGGCACCGTCTATCAGGAAGTGAACCTGCTGCCTAATATGTCGGTGGCGGACAATCTGTTTATCGGCCGCGAGCCCAGACGCTTTGGCCTGCTGCGGCGTAAAGAGATGGAAAAGCGCGCCACCGCGCTGATGGCGTCCTACGGTTTTTCTCTTGATGTCCGTGAACCGCTGAACCGCTTTTCGGTGGCGATGCAGCAGATTGTCGCGATCTGCCGGGCGATCGACCTGTCAGCAAAAGTGTTAATTCTTGATGAACCGACCGCCAGCCTGGATACCCAGGAGGTGGAGATGCTCTTTACCCTGATGCGCCAGCTGCGCGATAGCGGGGTCAGCCTGATTTTCGTCACCCACTTCCTCGACCAGGTGTATGCCGTCAGCGATCGCATCACCGTGCTGCGTAACGGCGGTTTTGTCGGCTGCCGGGAAACCCGCGAGCTGCCGCAGATTGAACTGGTGAAGATGATGCTGGGCCGTGAGCTGGAGCATAACGCCCTGCAGCGCGCGGGCCGCACCCTGCTGAGCGATAAGCCGGTGGCCGCCTTCGAAGATTTTGGCAAAAAAGGCACCATCGCACCGTTTAGTCTGCAGGTCCGTCCCGGTGAAATCGTCGGCCTGGCGGGGCTGTTAGGCTCGGGACGTACGGAAACGGCGGAGGTGATCTTCGGCATTAAACCCGCCGACAGCGGCAAAGCGTGGATCAAAGGCAAGCCGCAAACCCTGCGCTCGCCGCATCAGGCATCCTGCCTCGGGATCGGCTTCTGTCCGGAAGATCGTAAAACCGACGGCATTATCGCCGCCGCCTCGGTGCGGGAAAATATCGTTCTCGCGCTACAGGCGCAGCGCGGCTGGCTGCGGCCGATTGGTCGGCGCGAACAAAATGAGATTGCTGAACGTTTCATTCGTCAACTGGGTATTCGTACCCCCAGCGCTGAACAGCCGATCGAATTTCTCTCCGGCGGTAATCAGCAGAAGGTGCTGCTCTCCCGGTGGCTGCTGACGAAGCCGCAGTTCTTGATCCTTGATGAACCGACTCGCGGTATTGACGTTGGCGCCCACGCCGAAATCATCCGCCTGATTGAAACCCTGTGCGCCGATGGTCTGGCGCTGCTGGTCATTTCTTCAGAGCTGGAAGAGCTGGTGGGTTACGCCGATCGGGTGATTATCATGCGCGATCGCCAGCAGGTGGCGGAGCTGGCTCTGAGCGAGCTCTCCGTGCCGGCGATCATGAACGCTATTGCGGCATAAGGAGTAACCGATGATGCCTCAATCTGTTCCGAAAACCGGCCAGCCGAAACGGCGCTTTAACTGGCCAAAAGGGATGCCGCAAATTATTGCGCTGCTGCTGGTGCTGGTCGTTGACAGCCTGGTCGCCCCGCATTTCTACCAGATCGTGCTCCAGGACGGGCGACTGTTCGGCAGCCCGATAGATATTTTGAACCGCGCCGCGCCGGTGGCGCTGCTGGCGATTGGCATGACGCTGGTTATCGCCACCGGCGGGATTGATCTCTCCGTCGGGGCGGTGATGGCGATTGCCGGCGCAACGGCGGCGTCAATGACCGTGGCGGGGCACAGCCTGACAGTTGTGCTGCTCGCATCGCTGGGGGCCGGCGCGCTGGCCGGTCTGTGGAACGGCATTCTGGTGGCGGTGCTGAAGATCCAGCCATTCGTCGCCACGCTGATCCTGATGGTCGCCGGACGCGGCGTGGCGCAGCTGATCACCTCCGGGCAGATCGTGACCTTTGACTCTCCGCATCTGGCGTGGCTCGGCAGCGGATCGCTACTGCTGTTCCCGACGCCGGTGATTATCGCTATCGTGACGCTGGTGCTGTTCTGGCTGTTTACCCGCAAAACCGCGCTGGGGATGTTTATCGAAGCGGTGGGGATTAACATTCGCGCGGCAAAAAACGCCGGGGTAAATACCCGCATCGTCGTGATGTTGGCCTACGTGCTGAGCGGCGTTTGCGCGGCGATTGCCGGCATTATCGTTGCGGCGGATATTCGCGGCGCGGATGCCAATAATGCCGGGCTATGGCTGGAGCTGGACGCCATCCTGGCGGTGGTTATCGGCGGCGGCTCGCTGATGGGCGGGCGCTTTAACCTGCTGCTCTCGGTCGTCGGGGCGCTGATTATCCAGGGGATGAATACCGGGATCCTGCTGTCCGGGTTCCCGCCGGAGCTTAATCAGGTAGTCAAAGCGGTGGTGGTGCTGTGCGTACTGATCGTCCAGTCGCCGCGCTTTATCAGCATACTGAAGGGGATGCGCGGCCATGATAAAACGTAATTTACCGTTAATGATTACCCTCGCGGTCTTCGTACTGGGATACCTTTACTGCCTGACCCAGTTTCCCGGCTTTGCCTCGACGCGGGTGATCTGCAATATCCTGACCGACAATGCCTTTCTTGGGATTATCGCCGTCGGCATGACCTTCGTGATCCTCTCCGGCGGGATCGATCTGTCGGTCGGGTCGGTGATCGCCTTTACCGGCGTATTTCTCGCTAAAGCGATCGGTTTCTGGGGGATTTCGCCGCTGGTGGCGTTTCCGCTGGTGCTGGTGATGGGCTGCGCCTTTGGCGCGTTTATGGGCCTGCTTATTGATGCGCTGAAGATCCCGGCGTTTATCATCACCCTCGCCGGGATGTTTTTCCTGCGCGGCGTCAGCTACCTGGTCTCGGAAGAGTCGATTCCCATTAATCATCCGGTGTATGACGCGCTGTCAGGACTGGCATGGACCATCCCCGGCGGCGGCCGTCTGAGCGCGATGGGGCTGTTGATGCTGCTGGTGGTGATCGGCGGAATTTTTATGGCCCACCGCACCCGCTTTGGCAATCAGGTTTATGCCATCGGCGGTAATGCGACTTCGGCGAACCTAATGGGGATTTCCACGCGGAGCACGACGATCCGTATTTATATGCTCTCTACCGGGCTGGCGACGCTGGCGGGGATCGTTTTCTCCATCTATACCCAGGCGGGCTATGCGCTGGCGGGCGTTGGCGTTGAACTGGACGCGATTGCATCGGTGGTTATCGGCGGTACGCTGTTAAGCGGTGGGGTGGGGACGGTTCTCGGCACGCTGTTTGGCGTCGCCATTCAGGGGCTGATTCAAACCTACATCAACTTCGACGGTACGCTGAGTTCATGGTGGACCAAGATCGCTATCGGTATCCTGCTGTTCATCTTTATCGCGCTGCAGCGCGGCCTGACGGTACTGTGGGAGAATCGGCAAAGTTCGCCGGTGACAAGGGTGGGGCACTGACGGAAGGATTTCCCCTCCCGTAAGGCGGGAGGGGAAGAGGCGGGTTACGCGTCCGGGAACTCTTTAATAAAGTTTTCGACGTCTTCAACCATATGGTTGTTGCCGACGAAGAAAGAGCGGCGCTGATGCAGACTTTCCGGGATGATATCCAGAATACGCTCTTTACCATCGCTGGCCTTACCGCCCGCCTGTTCCGCAAGGAACGCCATCGGGTTGCATTCGTACAGCAGGCGCAGTTTACCGTCCGGGTGGCTGGCGGTGCTCGGATAGAGATAGATGCCGCCTTTAAGCAGGTTGCGGTGGAAATCCGCCACCAGAGAGCCGATGTAGCGTGAGGTATACGGGCGCTGGGTCTCTTTATCTTCTTCCTGGCAGTGCTTAATGTACTTCTTCACACCCATCGGGAACTTAATGTAGTTACCTTCGTTAATCGAGTAGGTGTTGCCTTTTTCCGGGAAGCGCATGCGCTCCTGGCACAGGCAGAAGACGCCAAGGGAAGGGTCATAGGTAAAGGCGTGGACGCCGCAGCCGGTGGTGTAAACCAGCATCGTCGAGGAGCCGTAAACCACATAGCCCGCGGCGACCTGTCGGTTGCCCGGTTGCAGGAAATCTTCTTCGGTAACGGGGGTGCCCACCGGCGTGACGCGGCGGTAAATAGAGAAGATCGTGCCAACAGAGACGTTAACGTCGATGTTAGAAGATCCATCCAGCGGGTCCATCAGCACCACGTATTTGGCGTGTTCGCATCCTTCAAAGACGACGATCTCATCTTCTTCTTCAGAGGCGATCCCGGCAACAATATCGCGTGCTCGCAGTGCGGCTTTCAACTTTTCATTGGCAAACAGGTCGAGTTTTTGCTGAACCTCGCCCTGAACGTTTTCAGCACCGCTGGCACCCAGGATATCGACCAGTCCGGCCTTGTTGATATCGCGGTGGATGATCTTGGCGCCTAACTTTATCGCCGACAACAAAGCAGTAAGCTCGCCGGTTGCGTGAGAGAACTCGTGCTGCTTTTCGACAATAAATTCACCTAACGTTTTCATAACCCGTTCCCTGCATGTTTATGTGAAGTAAAACGAACATAACAATCTTAACAAAGAATAAAAAAAGTTCGCACTGGTGAATCGCGCCAGCAAAATACGGATTCGCCTGAAATGCATTTCTTTCCCCCCCAACATCCCGGTAAACTGTGCTTCAGATAAGAGAAGGAAATGACGAATGCGCATTCATATTTTAGGAATCTGTGGCACGTTTATGGGGGGGCTGGCGATGCTGGCGCGTTCCCTCGGTCATGAGGTAACGGGGTCGGATGCGAACGTCTATCCGCCAATGAGTACCCTGCTGGAAAACCAGGGAATTGAGTTAATTCAAGGATATGATGCCAGCCAGCTGGATCCGCAGCCGGACCTGGTGATCATCGGTAACGCAATGACGCGCGGAAACCCGTGCGTGGAAGCGGTGCTGGAAAATAATATCCCTTACATGTCCGGTCCCCAGTGGCTGCACGATTTCGTGCTGCGCGATCGCTGGGTGCTGGCGGTTGCCGGAACGCACGGGAAAACCACCACTGCCGGCATGGCGACCTGGATCCTCGAAGCCTGCGGCTACAAGCCGGGCTTTGTTATCGGCGGCGTTCCGGGCAACTTCGATGCTTCCGCGCGCCTCGGCGACAGCCCGTTCTTCGTGATTGAAGCCGATGAATACGACTGCGCTTTCTTCGATAAACGTTCCAAATTTGTTCATTACTGCCCGCGCACGTTGATTCTCAATAACCTTGAATTCGACCACGCGGACATCTTTGACGATCTAAAAGCTATCCAGAAGCAATTTCATCATCTGGTGCGTATTGTGCCGGGCAAAGGCAAGATTATCCTGCCGGAGAACGACATCAATTTGAAGCAGACGATGGCGATGGGCTGCTGGAGCGAGCAGGAGCTGGTTGGCGAACAGGGGCACTGGCAGGCGAAAAAGCTCACCACCGATGCTTCCTCCTGGGAAGTGTGGCTGGACGGCGAGAAAGTCGGCGAAGTGAAGTGGGCGCTGGTCGGCGAGCATAATATGCATAACGGCCTGATGGCCATCGCCGCCGCCCGGCATGTCGGCGTGCTGCCTGCCGATGCGGCCAACGCGCTGGGCAGCTTTATCAACGCCCGCCGCCGTCTGGAGCTGCGCGGCGAAGCCAACGGCGTGACCGTATACGATGATTTCGCCCACCACCCGACGGCGATTCTGGCGACCCTGCAGGCGCTACGCGGCAAAGTTGGCGGTACCGCGCGTATTCTTGCCGTGCTTGAACCCCGTTCTAACACCATGAAAATGGGCATTTGCAAAGACGACCTGGCGCCGTCTCTCGGTCGCGCGGACGAGGTCTTCCTGCTGCAGCCGCAGCATATCCCGTGGCAGGTTGCTGAAGTGGCTGATGCTTGCGTACAGCCTGCGCACTGGAGCGCCGATGTCGATGCGCTGGTGGATATGATTGTTAAAACCGCCCATCCTGGCGACCACATTCTGGTGATGAGCAACGGTGGATTTGGCGGCATTCATCAGAAGCTGCTCGATAAGCTGGCGAAAAAAGCCGAGGCGGCCGAGTAGGCTATTCTCCTCGTTTATCCGCCCTCCGCGTGAGGGCGGATAGTTTTTGTAGCCAGGAGGGTTCATGTTGAATTCAGAAAGAGTGACCTCTACCGATTCCTCGCATTTTCCCGCGCTTGACGCGCTGTACGGCAGGGCCTTCCCGTGGCACGAGCAGCGTGAAGCCGAAGCTAAGCAGCAGGCGCTTGATAATCCGCATTATGAACTGGAAGCCTGGTTCGATGATGGCCAGTTTATTGGCCTGAGCGGCTGCTGGCGGTTTGCTGACTATCGCTACGTTGAACATCTGGCCATCGACGATACCTTGCGATCGCGCGGCTACGGCAAGCGGCTGTTAGCTGAAATACTTCAGCGCGCGCCGCTGACCGTTCTGGAAATCGATCCGCTGACCAGCGAAGTTGCCCATAAGCGCCTGCGCTTTTATGAAACCATGGGATTTTGCGCGAATCCCTGGGCGCATCGCCATCCGACCTATCATCAGGGCATCGCCGATCATGAACTGATCGTGTTGAGCTATCCGCAGCCGATTAATGAGGCGCAGTACCAGCGCTTTGCGCAGGATTTGCGTTTGGTGGTCATGGAGCAGGCTGGCGCGGTTAAGGTTTTGTAGCCCGGACAAGGCGCGTCAAGCGCCGCCTCCGGGAAGCAGCGCGCAATGTCATCTCCGCTTTTTTCCCGGCTCGCGCTGCGCTTAGCCGGGCTACGGGTTTACCGTCGTCTGCGGGACGGTAGCCCGGACAAGGCGCGTCAAGCGCCGCCTCCGGGAAGCAGCGCGCAATGTCATCTCCGCTTTTTTCCCCGGCTCGCGCTGCGCTTAGCCGGGCTACGGGTTCAGCGCTGTCTGCGGGCCGGTAGTCCGGACAAGGCGCGTCAAGCGCCGCCTCCGGGAAGCAGCGCGCAATGTCATCTCCGCTTTTTTCCCGGCTCGCGCTGC
>NZ_CAXSXW010000016.1:46744-100016 GCF_964241505.1 Klebsiella sp. Q11 | reverse complement strand
GCGCTTAGCCGGGCTACGGGTTTACCGTCGTCTGCGGGCCGGTAGCCCGGGTCAGGCGCGTCAAGCGCCGCCTCCGGGAAGCAGCGCGCAATGCCACCTCCGCTTTTCTCCCGGCTCGCGCTGCGCTTAGCCGGGCTACGGGTTCAGCGCCGTCTGTGGGCCGGTAGCCCGGGTCAGGCGTTACGCCGCAACCCGGGATGGGCTCAAAGCTTACGCTACTCCTTCGCGATAGGCGTTTCGTTTTCCGCCACTTTGGTATCGCCCTGAATGGCCGCGATTTTCTTCTCCACGTCGGCAACCTGCTCGCTGCTGTGCAGCAGCGTATAGGTCAGATCAAACTGGGTGCTTGCCCCGGGCTGAAGCTGCTTAACGCGTTTTTGCTCGCGCTCGATGGTTACCGGATAGGCGTAGCTGGTACCCGGCTCAATACCGGTCACGTAACCCTGTTTCTCGGTATCGGTGTTTTTCCACAGCGTCAGCACCGGCAGCTGGCGGGTATCAAACTGAATCGATGCCCCTTTGTCGCCGGCTTTGTTGACCACGGCGGCCAGCGTTTGATGATTTTCGTCCGCCAGCGGCTGCATGTTAAACACCATTTCATCGAAACCTTTGGTTGGACCGGCGTAGGTTTGCCAGGTTTTTAAGCCGGCTTTGGCGTAGTCATTGAACGGGCTGATGCTGGCGATCGGCGCCATAAAGCGGGCCCCCTCTTCGAGGATCGGCTTGCCAAAGTTGCTGTGATAGATAATCTGATAGTCATGCGGATAGTCAGCATGGTTGGTTAAGACATCGTGCAGGCTGAAGCTGTTGCTGCCGGGTACATAGCGCAGCTCGGTCATGGTCTGCAGATCCGCTTTCTTAAACGTGCTCTCCTTCACCAGCCCGCGAACGCGAATTTCATACGGCGCGGTGTCCGCGACTTCCACTTCCACCTGTGAAGCCGGCGTGTTGCCGACTTTACCGTGCAGGGTATAAATCTGCCCGTCTGCGGTTACCGGGTGGCCGGTCCATTCATAGCCGCAGCGCACCATCATTTCATTGAAGCCTTCCAGCCAGCCCAGCCCGTTGCGGCTTTCGAGGTTAATAAAGGCCGGGTTGACCACCTCTTTTACCGGTGAGTCCCAGCCCATCCGTGAACCAAAACCTTCGATTTTCAGCAGATTCATGCCGCGAGTCGGGCTCAGGGTAATCGTCAGGCCGTCTTTGCTGTGGATCACGAGGATTTTGCTGCCTTCCTGTTTCCCGCCGTGAAGGACTTTTTGCTCAATGCTGAAGTTATGATCTTTTATCTTCAGCTGGTCGCTGGTTATCTGCCAGTTTCCTTTATCCATACCGCTTTCAGCGCTTGTCAGCACCCATGTTTTCGCGACTACAGGCCCAGAAACAAGCATAGCGATTGCTGTTAAAGCTAATGTTTTTTTCATTTTTTAACCCTTTTGCTGAATCGATTGTGTTGCTGATGCAGGGAATTTAGTTGTAAGTGGATTATGAAAATGTGAAGTGTCTCACCTGGTGAGAAAACGGCCGTTTTTATATTTTTAAATGAGATTTAAATCGCTTTTTTTAAGTAATTATAAAAGTTGTTGCTAAAAAAATGTGAGTCAAGATGATTTTAGCTTTAACGATTCAGCTATTACTGGCTACGGCTATGATGAAGCCTTTAGAAACGACAGGGCCGCCGGGCTTTAGTGGCCCAGGCGGCCCTGGTTGAAGCGGCTTTATCGTTTAAAAAAAACGCAGCGGGGAGGTTATCAAGCCCCGTAGAACGCTTTGGTATAGAGTCCTTTGACATCCTGAACGGACGGATAGTTAGGATTCGTTAATGTGCAGGGATCGTCAACGGCATGGTGACTCATTCTGTCGAGGACGTTCACAAAGGTGATTTCATTGATTTCAACTTCGCCGCACTGGCTTAGCGTTTTCGGCACGCCCAGACGTTGATTCAGCGCGTTGATCGCTTCAATCAGGTTTTTGATGCCTAACGCCGCTTCCAGCTGACGATATTTTTTGGTGAACTTCGCATTATATTGAATGATATAAGGCAGCATAATCGCGTTTGCCAGACCGTGGGTAATACCAAACTCGCCGCCAATCTTATGCGCCATTGAATGAACTAACCCCAGCGAGGCGTTGGTGAAGGCGATTCCCGCCAGCGCAGAAGCATTGTGCATATGCATGCGGGCGTTTAAATCATCAGGTGAGCGCCAGGCGATTTCCAGATACGTAAACACCAGCCGGATCGCTTCTACCGCATAGGGGTCAGTAAACGAGTTGGCCGCGGTGGACACATAGGCTTCAATGGCGTGGGTCAGAACGTCCATTCCGGTATGAACGGTAACGTGCGGCGGCATTTTTGCCGGAATGGTGGGGTCGAGAATGGCGATATCCGGTACCAGATCGGCGGCAACAATCGGGTATTTGATATGATTTGCCGTGTCGGTGATCACTGAAAATGCGGTGATCTCAGAGGCGCTGCCGCTGGTGGAAGGGATCGCCACAAATCGGGCTTTAGTGCGTAGCGCCGGCATGGAACCGACCGGAAGAATATCCTCGAACTTCAGCTGCGGATGCTCGTAGAAACACCACATCACTTTTGCGGCATCAAGCGCGGAGCCGCCGCCAATCGCCACTATCCAGTCCGGTTCAAAAGCCTGCATCGCTTTTGCGCCGCGCCAGACGGTTTTAATGGACGGATTGGGTTCGACATTATCGATAATAATGCACTCCATACCCGCTTTATTAAGTTCGCTGACGGCTTTATCCAGAAAGCCAAAACGCTTCATGGAACTTCCGCCAGTGACTAACGCGGCTTTTTTGCCGCTCAGCGTGGAAAGATGTTCTAAAGCATTTTCGCCATAAATAATACTGCGAGGAATTGAGAAGGCCTGGGTCATAGGAAACTCCATTTAATATTAAGGATTTTTTTAGTGTGCATTCGTCATTTACGATTCAGCGACACGTGCAGAGTAAAAAAATCGAATTAATGCTCCAGATATTGCCGAAGCAATATCTGGAGGGAGTTGACCGTCATACTTCGAGCGGCTGGTGCGTTGACTACAACTTGAATTATTTGGTGTATTAGCGGCGTTTAAATCGTACCGTCCCAGGAGTCGACTTTTTCGCGTTTCGCTTCCTCTTCATCAAACCAGCGCGAGGTCACGCATTTTGATTCGGTGTAGAAACGGACGCCGTCTTTGCCCAGGCAGTGCAGGTCGCCGAAGAAGGACTGCTTATGGCCTGAGAACGGGAATACGCCGACCGGCACCGGAATACCGACGTTGATACCGACCATGCCGCCGTGGGTGCGTTTCTGGAATTCGCGGGCGTAGTAGCCGCTTTGGGTGAAAATAACCGAGCCGTTGGCAAACGGGTTATTGTTCATAAGTTGCAGACCTTCTTCGAAGGTTTTGACCCGCTTAAAGCACAGCACCGGCCCGAAAATTTCCTGCGTGCCGACGCTCATCTCTTCGGTTACGCGATCCAGGATGGTTGGCCCGACGTAGAAGCCATTTTCCTGGCCCGGCACCTGAATAGCGCGACCATCGAGCACCAGCTTTGCCCCCTCCTCAATGCCTTTATTAATCCAGTTGATGACCGATTGCTTATGATCTTTAGAAATCACCGGACCCATATCGGTATCGCGCAGATAGCCGGGGCCGATTTTCAGCTGTTTGGCTTTCTCGGCGACGGCGGCAATCAGCTTATCAGCGATCTCTTCCTGCACCACGACAACCGGCAGCGCCATGCAGCGTTCGCCCGCGCAGCCAAACGCGGCGTTGATAATCCCCGCTGCGGTACGGTTAATTGGCGCATCGGCCAGCACCAGGGCATGGTTTTTCGCTTCGCACAGCGCCTGAACGCGCTTGCCGTGAGCGGCGGCTTTGGAGTAAACGTGCAGACCCACGGAGGTTGAGCCGACGAAGGAGACGCCGTTGACGTCCGGGTGGGTCAGCAAGATATCGGCTTCATTGCGTGAGCAGGTCACGACGTTAATCACCCCATCCGGCACTCCTGCTTCCTGATAGAGTTTGGTGATTTCCATACAGGTCATCGGCGTCATACTGGCCGCTTTAATCACCATGGTATTACCGGAGGCGACGCATAATGGCGCCATCCATCCCATCGGGATCATTGCCGGGAAGTTAAACGGCACAATACCGGCGAACACGCCAATTGGCTCACGATAAAGGTTGGTGTCGATCCCGGCAGAGGCGTCCATCAGGTTTTCACCGGCCATGAGAGTGGGAATCGAGCAGGCAAGCTCGGTACCTTCTTTCGCTTTTAATACATCGCCCTGGGCGTCGCCCCAGGCTTTACCGTTTTCTTTTGCCACCAGCTCGGTTAAGCGGTCCTGATGCTGGATTAATAATTCGCGAACGCGGAACATAATTTGCGAGCGTTTAATGGCCGGCGTATCTGACCACGCCGGAAAGGCTTTGCGCGCCGCGGCAACGGCATCCAGCACTTCTTGCTCGGTGCAGCAGGGGGCCTGAGCCATGACTTCCCCGGTACTTGGGTTATAGACGTCCATATAGCGTTCGGTCTGCGATACGCGCCATTGACCATCAACGAAATATTTCAGCCTTGGTACAGTAGTCATATTTTTCTCCATGATGATAGCTGTCGACTCTCTAAAATCTGGCTCCGGTCGGCGGCAAATAACCGACCGCCGGGTTAGCCCCTCTCGTGAAAAGTGAATTCCTGCTTCTTGCCGGACGATGGCCTCCGCTGGGCGATTCACCTGCGGCGGTGCGGATGATTTTGTCGACTTTCTGCTGAGGAAAGCCTGCAGACGCCAGGTTTTAATTAACAGAACTCACTGGCCAAAAATACGCGCACGCACCGTTTCGGTTCTTGTACTTTAATGAAATTTATTTTTCATTATTATGATATATGAAATATCAAAACCGTTTTGAGACGTGGATCAAAGATAAGCAAACTGCTGATAAAGTCAGCGCCCTAAAGGCAGGGTTGTATTGTTTTATTTAATAAAGTTAACGGGTTGTGTTGGTGGCATTGGCATTGGCATTGGCGTTGATGGCGAGGGGGGGTTGCCAGCCGGATTGCAATGGAACGGCTTTTTTGTGAAATAAAAGTTAAATATAAGCGCGAGCTGGAATGAAAATGAAAAATTAAAACCGATTTAAATGCAGGGAAAATTCGAATTGACCATTGTCCATGGCATTGCGTTCGAGGGAGTGGGTCGCCCGGATCGGGCAACAGCCGTAATCCGGGGGAGTCATACAGAATTAGCCTTCGCTTTCGGCCAGTTCGCGCAGGTACTGGAAGATAAGACGCGCGGACTTCGGCGGCTTGTTGCCTTCTTTCTCTTTTTTGGCGTTGCGGATCAGCGAACGCAGCTGCTGACGATCGGCATCTGGCCACAGGTTCAGCACTTCAGCCACGGCATCATCACCATTATCAATCAGACGATCGCGGATCTGCTCAAGCTTATGGAACAGCGCAACCTGCTGGTTGTGGCGGTTCTTCAGCTTGTCCAGCGCCTGACGAATCGGCTCGACGTCGCGGCTGCGCAGCATTTTACCAATCAGCTGCATCTGGCGGCGGCGGCCTTCTTTCTTGATACGCTGGGCGAGTTCAATCGCGTCGCGCAGGTCGGTATCCAGCGGGATTTTATCGAGCGCGTTTTTACCCAGCTCGACCATTTCCGCGCCAAGACGCTTCAGTTCTTCGGCATCACGCTTAATTTCACTTTTACTGACCCAGATAATTTCATCGTCTTCATCTTCGACGTCATCACCAGGGACGTCGTCGAGCCAGTCTTCGGGCTGCTTTGTCATCTCAGGCTCCTTAAAAAAGAGACTAATGTTACCAGTTAAGGCGCGCACTGAAAAACGGTTCTCTGTTAGACTTCAGTTAACTCCTTCTTACATTATGGCATTAGCGATGAAAGTCATCTCTCAAGTTGCACAACAGCGTAAGACGCTGGAAGAGGCCGTGACCACGGCGCTGGAACTGGCGGCAGGCAAATCCGACGGCGCGGAAGTCTCCGTCAGTAAAACTACCGGTATCGGCGTGAGCACCCGCTACGGCGAAGTGGAGAACGTAGAATTCAATAGCGACGGTGCTCTCGGCATCACCGTTTATCACCAGAATCGCAAAGGCAGCGCGTCTTCGACCGATCTCAGCCCGCAGGCTATTGCCCGCACGGTGCAGGCGGCGCTGGATATCGCCCGCTATACCTCGCCGGACCCGTGCGCGGGCGTGGCGGATAAAGAACTGCTGGCTTTTGAAGCCCCGGATCTTGACCTGTTCCATCCGGCGGAAGTTTCCCCGGATGAAGCCATCGAGCTGGCCTCCCGCGCTGAACAGGCGGCGCTAAAAGCCGATAAACGCATCAGCAATACTGAAGGCGGCAGCTTTAACAGCCACTACGGCATTAAAGTGTTCGGCAACAGCCACGGCATGCTGCAGAGCTACTGCTCTACCCGCCACTCGCTCTCCAGCTGCGTGATTGCCGAAGAGAATGGCGATATGGAGCGCGATTACGCTTACACCATCGGACGGGCGATAGACGACCTGCAGTCGCCGGAGTGGGTTGGCGAAGAGTGCGCCCGCCGCACCCTGTCGCGCCTGGCCCCGCGTAAGCTATCGACGATGAAAGCGCCGGTGATTTTCGCCAACGAAGTCGCTACCGGTCTGTTTGGCCATCTGGTCGGGGCGATCGCCGGCGGTTCGGTTTACCGTAAATCCACCTTCCTGCTTGATGCGCTGGGTAGCCAGATCCTGCCGGACTGGCTGACCATTGAAGAGCATCCTCACCTGCTGAAAGGTCTGGCTTCGACGCCGTTTGATAGCGAAGGCGTCCGTACGGAACGCCGGGATATCATTAAAGACGGCGTACTGACCCAGTGGCTGCTGACCAACTACTCGGCGCGTAAGCTGGGGCTGAAGAGCACCGGCCACGCCGGCGGTATTCACAACTGGCGGATCAACGGCCGCGGCCTGAGTTTTGCAAAGTTGCTTAAAGAGATGGGAACCGGCCTTGTCGTAACGGAACTGATGGGGCAGGGTGTAAGCGGCGTCACCGGCGACTACTCACGCGGCGCGTCCGGCTTCTGGGTAGAAAACGGCGAAATTCAGTATCCGGTCAGTGAGATAACCATTGCAGGAAATCTGAAAGATATGTGGCGTAATATCGTGACCATCGGCGACGATATCGAAACGCGCAGCAACATTCAGTGCGGTTCCGTACTGCTGCCGGAGATGAAGATCGCCGGGCAATAACACTTGTGTGCTTAATAATAAAAAAGGAAGTGAGCAATGCGTAAAAAACTGTTAGCGATGCTGGCCGTATCGGCTTTTGCGCTTGGTTCGGCATCGGCTTTCGCCGATCTGGGCGAAGACATGGATACCCTTGCTGAGAACCTGCAAGTGGTGCAGAAAACTTCAGATGCCGGCGAGCTGAAAGCGGCGCTGAATAAGATGCGCACAGCGGCGGCTGACGCCCAGAAAGAGACGCCGCCGAAGCTGGAAGGTAAAGCGGCGGACAGCGCGGAAATGAAAGACTATCGTCACGGTTTCGATGTGCTGATCGGCCAGATTGACGGCGCGCTGAAGCTGGCTGATGAAGGCAAAGTCAAAGAAGCCCAGGCCGCAGCGGAAGAGTTTAAAACCACCCGCAATACATACCATAAGAAGTACCGTTAATTTCTCTTTGTGGGGAGGCGTCAGCCGATGCCTCCCACATTCTGTTAATTCAAAACTCCATCACCGTCACATTTTTCGCTTTTCCTGCATGCCGGTTTTCGCCACCGTGACACCGATGATCTTGTGATGTTCATCACGAGAATTGGTTGGGGCGAATACATTCACAATAACTATGTGAAATAGATCACGCCTGCCTTCTTCCTTTCCACTTCGAAGTGGAAAACAACTCGCTACAAACTCTTTGCCCCCGGCATTAGTGTTATCCCCAGAGACATCAACGGGGTAATTCAAGTGAATAACGGAGCGGTAACACACGTCCCAGAGGAGCAGGCCACGCTAACCGAACAGCTGGCCGACAAGATGCTGCAGCAGGTTTTCGCACTATTAAGCCGCCGCAACATCGTCCCCAACGACGTTCAGGAGCAAATGCTGACTTCCCACGTTCGGGCGATGGCCCATCGGTCAATCAGCGGCGAGCCGCTGCCGGAAGTGGATGCCAGCCTGTTCGAAGAGATCTCAGAAGATTCAATGATGCTGGCCCGCGAAGTGGTCGCGCAGTTCGGCAATCTGCCAGATGAAGAAGCCTGGCTGCTGTCCGTCCACTTCGAAGTCGCGAAAGATAACCTGTAAGGAGCACACAAATGGAACAAATCACCGTTGTTATTGGCGATCGCCTGGGTAAAGGACAAAAAGTTGCCGCAGGTGCGGAAAAAGCCGGCGCTCGCGCCGTGGTCGTGCCGGGCGTTGCCGCGGATATGAAGCTGGGCGACATGATGAAGGCGGAAAACGCCACCTTCGGTATCTCTTTCTGCGGCAGCGGCGGCGCAGGGGCGATCACCGCGCAGAATAAGCACGGCTACAAGGCGAAATATGGCATGCGTTCCGTTGATGAAGGCGTCACCGCGATCAACGAAGGCTACAACGTACTGGGCTTCGGCTTTATGGATAAAGAAGAGCTGGGTGAACGCCTGGTTGAGGCCTGGAAGAAGAAGTACGGCGCGTGAGCATGAAAGAGCAATTCACCACCACGGTGAGCGTTACCGGCAAAGGCGAGAGCAAAACGCGCGCTTTTGCCGATGCCCTGAACCATGTCCAGGCGGCGGTGATGAAAACGTCGCCGCACATCTTACTGCGTATTGAACCACAGGACGTGGAGGTTGTTCATGCGCGTGAAGCGGTACGGAAAGAGGCCTTTTTATTCTTCTTTTTGCGCCGTGAGCGACGAACCTACAGCGTGGAGCTGAAGGTCACCGTCACCGTGACCGCCATTAATCTCGATAAAGTGGATTTCGTCACGCAAACCTGATTTTCACCAAAGGGTCAGACTATGTTCCTGATAATTTTAATAAAATCGCTTATCATCGGCGGCCTGGTTGGCGTCGGCGTAGGCGCCGGAGCGGCACGCATGTTTCATGCGCCCACCACGCAGGGGATGGGGGCGTTTCGTACCTTGGGCGAGCTGAATTCATGTGAAGGCGATCCGGCTTCCCACTTCTCATTTGGCCTGGGCTTCTTCTTCAACGCCTGGGCCTCTTCCGTCGCGGCAGGCTCCTTCACTCAGGACGTTGACCACCGCATTATCCCCAACTGGGGGGCGGCAGCGCTGATGATTAAAAACCGCAACGTCGGCGAGACGCTGCACGATCCGAAAAAAATGGCCATCGCCTGCGGCATTATCGGCATGATCGTGGTCGCTTTCCTCAACCTCACCGCCTCTTCTGTACCGGAAGCGCTGCAGGTGACGGCGGTTAAAGTGCTGGTTCCGGCGGCAAACCTGCTGGTGAATACGGTGATGCCGGTCATCTTCTGGCTGGCGGCGATTGATGCCGGTAAAAAATCGGGCTTCTGGGCGACGATTTTCGGCGGCGCGGCGCAGCTGATTATGGGTAACGCCGTTCCGGGCCTGGTGCTGGGCATCCTGATCGGCAAAGGCGTTGAAGAGAGCGGCTGGCACCGCGTCACCAAGGTGATGATGGTGGCGATCGTCGCGCTGTTCGTTCTGAGCGGCTTCTTCCGCGGTTTCGATATGAAGATGATTGAATCCTTCCATCTGACCGTGCCGAACTGGCTGGAACTGATCCACAACTCGCTCAGCGGTAAATAACAGGAGCCTCTCATGGAACAAAATAAAGGTTTTTGGTATGCCGACTGGTCGTTCCCGATCTTTGTTGGCCTGCTCTCCGCCGGCGTCTTTGCCGGGACGCATATGTACTACCTCTACGGCATCGGCGCGTTTAACGAAGTCGCCTTCGTGGCGATGCTGAAAGCGGGAATTGATACCGGGGCCTACGGCGCGGTAGCGGCGTTCGGCGCCAGCTTCCTGTTCGCGCGTATTATCGAAGGCTCGCTGGTGGGGATTCTGGATATCGGCGGGGCGATTCAGACCGGCGTCGGCTTAGGCGTTCCGGCGCTGCTGCTCGGCGCGGGCTTTGTTTTCCCGGTCGCCAACTTTGCCGCCTCGCTGGTCACCGGCCTGGTGCTGGGCCTCGCGATTGGCTACATCATTATCCTGGCGCGTAAATTCACCATCAACCAGAGCGATTCCACCTACGGTGCGGACGTCATGATGGGGGCCGGTAACGCCTCAGGCCGTTTCCTCGGACCGTTGATTATCCTCAGCGCCATGACCGCTTCTATTCCTATCGGCATCGGTTCCCTGGCGGGCGCGCTGCTGTTCTACATCTGGCAGAAGCCTATCACCGGCGGCGCGATCCTTGGCGCCATGCTTCTTGGGTCAATCTTCCCGGTGGCGATTAGTTAAGTCCTGCGGGCGCCTCGGCGCCCGCGTTAACAGGAGAGAGACATGTTTGATTTACTCCTGCGCCGTGCGCGCCTCGTCGACGATACCCTGACCGATATCGCCATCCGGGACGGTAAAATCGCGGCGCTTGGCGAGATTAGCGCGCCTGCGCGCAAAACCCTTGAGCTGGACGGTCGTTATTACGTCAGCGCAGGCTGGATTGACTCTCACGTTCACTGCTATCCGAACTCGCCGATTTACCATGATGAGCCGGACAGCGTGGGGGTTGCTACCGGCGTGACCACCGTGATTGACGCGGGCAGCACCGGCGCGGACGACGTGGATGATTTCTACCAGCTGACCCGCAAAGCCGCGACCGAAGTTTACGCCCTGCTTAACATTTCCCGTGTCGGGCTGATTGCCCAGAATGAACTGGCCAATATGGCGAATATCGACGCGGAGGCGGTGAAGCAGGCGGTCAACCGCTACCCGAACTTTATCGTTGGCCTGAAGGCGCGGATGAGCAGCAGCGTGGTGGGGGAAAACGGCATTATGCCGCTGGCGCGCGCAAAGGCGATTCAGCAGGAAAACGGCGGCCTGCCGCTGATGGTGCATATCGGCAACAATCCGCCCGACCTGGATGAGATCGCCGACCTGCTGACCTCCGGCGACATCATTACCCACTGCTACAACGGTAAACCCAATCGTATCCTGACGCCGTCCGGCGAGCTGAAAAGCTCGATTTCCCGCGCGCTACAGCGCGGCGTGCGCCTTGATATCGGCCACGGCACCGCCAGCTTCAGCTTCGAGGTGGCGCGGCGGGCGATTGCTATGGGCATTCTGCCGCACACCATCAGCTCCGATATTTACTGCCGCAACCGTATCGACGGCCCGGTGCGCTCGCTGGCGCTGGTGATGTCGAAATTCCTCGCCATTGGCATGTCGCTGCCGCAGGTCATTGACTGCGTGACCGCCAACGCCGCTGAAGGCCTGCGTCTTAGCCACAAAGGGCGGCTGGAAGTGGGTTACGACGCCGACCTGACGCTGTTTACCCTCGCGCAGACGCCAACGGTGCTGGTGGATGCGGAAAAAGAGAGCCTTCAGACCGACAAGATTCTGCTGCCGCTTGCCGCCGTTCGCGCGGGCAAGGGCTATCTGACCGAACAAGGGAGCGCGGAAAATGCCTTCGATTTTTGAGAAATATGATTTAAAACAGGTGATTAATACCTCCGGTCGTATGACCATTCTCGGCGTCTCCACGCCGCGGCCGGAAGTGGTGGACGCCGCGATGGCGGGGATGAACCAGTACTTCGAGATGAAAGATCTGGTCAATAAAACCGGCGCGTATATTGCGAAACTGCTGGACGTGGAAGGGGCGACCGTCGTCTCCTGCGCCTCGGCGGGCATCGCCCAGTCGGTGGCGGCGGTGCTGGTAAAAGACAGCGACTGGCTGCTGGAAAACCTGCACGTGACGCCGATTGAAAACAACGAAATCGTGCTGCCTAAGGGTCATAACGTCAATTTTGGCGCGCCGGTGGGCACCATGGTGGCGCTGGGCGGCGGTAGGCTGGTGGAAGCGGGCTACGCCAATGAATGTTCCGCCGGGCAGCTGGCGGCGGCCATTACCCCGCGCACCGCGGCCATTCTGTACATCAAATCCCACCACTGCGTGCAGAAAAGCATGCTCAACGTGGCGCAGGCGGCAGCGGTGGCGCAGAGCCATAATCTGCCGCTGATTGTCGACGCGGCGGCGGAGGAAGACCTCCAGGCCTACTATCGCGCCGGCGCGGATCTGGTGATTTATAGCGGCGCGAAGGCGATCGAAGGGCCGACCAGCGGGCTGGTGATTGGCAAAACCCAATACGTTGAGTGGGTCAAACGCCAGTCGAACGGCATTGGCCGGGCGATGAAGGTGGGCAAAGAGGGGATCCTCGGCCTGACCTGCGCCATTGAGCACTATCTGACGGCGCGCAAAGAGAGCGGTGAAGAGATGGTGGCGAAGATGACGCCGTTTATTCAGCAGCTCAATACGCTCGATGGCGTCACCGCGCGCGTGGTCTGGGACAGCGCCGGCCGCGATATCGCGCGGGCGGAGATCAAGTTTGATGAAGCGGTGACCGGCGTCGATACCGGCGATCTGGTCAATGCGCTGAAGCAGGGCGAATACGCCATCTACTTCCGTGGCTATAAAGCAAATGAAGGCATTATTGAAGCCGATGTCCGCAGCGTGAACGCGCAGCAGCTGGAGATTGTCTCCCGTCGCATCGCTGAAGTTTTGAACAAGGAGAAAAACGCATGAAACTGACCCCTAATTTTTATCGTGACCGCGTTTGCCTGAACGTGCTGGCGGGGAGCAAAGAGAACGCCAGCGAGATTTATGAGGCGGCGGAAGGTCATGTACTGGTGGGCGTGCTCTCCAAAAATTACCCGGACGTCGCCAGCGCGGTTGCCGATATGCGTGAATACGCGCAGCGGATTGATAACGCGCTCTCCGTGGGATTGGGCGCGGGCGACCCGAACCAGTCGGCGATGGTCAGCGAAATTTCGCGTCAGGTGCAGCCGCAGCACGTCAACCAGGTATTTACCGGCGTGGCGACCAGCCGCGCGCTGCTGGGGCAGAACGAAACCGTGGTTAACGGCCTGGTGTCGCCAACCGGTACGCCGGGAATGGTGAAGATCTCCACCGGCCCGCTCAGCAGCGGCGCACCGGACGGCATCGTACCGCTGGAAACCGCGATTGCGCTGCTGAAAGATATGGGCGGCAGTTCGATTAAATATTTCCCGATGGGCGGGCTGAAGCATCGCGATGAGTTTATTGCGGTGGCCGAGGCCTGCGCCCGTCATGATTTCTGGCTGGAGCCCACCGGCGGGATCGATCTGGAAAACTACGGCGAGATCCTGCAGATCGCGCTGGACGCAGGGGTAAGTAAAATTATCCCGCATATCTACAGTTCGATTATTGATAAAGCCAGCGGTCACACCCGCCCGGCGGACGTGCGTCAGCTGCTTTCGATCACCAAACAGTTAGTAAAATAGCGCCGATTATCCCTCACCCGGCCCTCTCCCCAACGGGGAGAGGGTTAGGGCGAAGGGAAACCGTCACCGAACCATCAAGGAGTCACCATGCCAACCGCTCGTCACCTGCTTGTTGCTTCACTCTCTCTGCTCGCCGCCGGCGCCGCTGCGCAAACCCAGTACGCCTGGGTCGGCACCTACAACCCCAATGGCGAAGGGCTGTATCGCTTTACCGTCGATAGCCAGACCGGGGCGCTGCGCGATAAAACGCTGGTCGGGACGCTGCCTGACCTGGCCCAGCTTACCGTCTCGGCGGATGGCAAAACCCTGTACGGCGCCAGCGAAGTGGAAAAGGGAGTGGTGCAGGCGTGGCGCATCGGCAGCAACGGTGAACTGAGCGAGCTGAATCAGGTCGCTTCCGGCGGCGCCGGGCCGGTTTATCTCTCCCTGACCCCCGATGGACGTCATCTGCTGGTGGCAAACTACGTCAGCGGTAGTATCGCCGTGCTGCCGGTGAAAGAAGATGGTAACCTGGGCGAGGCGGTGGATGTACGTCAGGATCAAGGGCCTGCGGGCGCGGAACGCCCGGCGGCAGCCGTCGAAGGCAGTTTTGCCATTAGCGATCATAACGGCCCCCACGCCCATATGATCGCCGCCGATCCCAGCGGTAAGTTCGTTTACTCCACCGACCTCGGGCTGGATCGGATCTATCAGTACCGGCTGGATAACGCCACCGGGAAGCTAACGCCGAACGATCCGCCGTTTATCGCTGCCTCATCTCCCGGCGCCGGACCGCGCCACTTTGTGTTTACGCCGCAGGGCGACGGACTATGGTTGATTAACGAAGAGGCGTCGACGCTCACTTTTTATCATCTCGATAAGCAAAGCGGCCTGCTGCGCGAGGGGAAAACGGTCTCGGCGCTGCCTGCAGAGTATAAGGGCACCAGCTTTGCTGCCGGCCTGGTCCTGAGCCGCGATGGCAAGCAGCTGTACGTCGCCAACCGACTGCATAACAGTATCGCCCACTTTACGGTGCTGGCTGACGGCAGCCTGAGCCACCAGGACGATATCTGGACCCGAGGCGACTATCCGCGCACGCTGACGCTGGACAGTCAGGGGCAGTGGCTGTACGTCATGAACCAGCGTAGCGACAACATCACCCGCTTTCGCGTCGCGCCGAAGGATGGCAGGCTGACGTTCTCTCCGGACTACACTCCGGTTGGCAGCCCGTCGCAGATGGTGATATCCGCTCAACCCTGAGCCGTAAGAAAAAGGAACTGACATGCGATTTCCCCATCAACGTTTAGCGCAGCTGTTTACTCTGTTGCAAAACGAAACGCTGCCGCAGGAGGAGCTGGCGCAGCGGCTGTCGGTTTCTACTCGCACGGTACGCGCGGATATCACCGCGCTGAACGCGCTGCTGCTGCACTACGGCGCGCAGTTTATCCTCACCCGCGGCAGCGGCTATCAGCTGGTGATTCACGATCCGACGCGCTATCAGACGCTGGAAGAGAGCGCGCCGAAAGCGCAGCACATCCCGCGAACCGCGGCGGATCGCATCCACTTTTTGCTGGTGCGCTTTTTAACTTCCGCGTTTTCTATCAAGCTGGAGGATCTGGCCGATGCGTGGTTCGTCAGCCGCGCCACCTTACAGGGCGATATGGTTGACGTACGCGAGCGTTTTCAACGTTATCAGCTCACCCTCGAGACCCGGCCGCGCCACGGCATGAAGCTGTTCGGCAGCGAGGTCTCCATTCGCGCCTGCCTGACCGATCTGCTGTGGGAGCTGAGCCAGCCGGGGCCGCTGAACCCGCTTATTGGCGAAGAGGCGTTTGACGCCAGCGTACCGACGCTGCTGGCCGGCGTACTGCAGGAGACGTTAACCCGCCATCACGTGCGGCTGACGGACGCCGGAGAGCGCTTTATCTGCCTGTACGGCGCGGTTGCCGTGCGCCGCGTGAGCGAAGGGTATCCGCTGGCCGATTTTAGCGCCGAAGATGTGGCGCAAAACGTACGCGACGCCGCACGCGAGCTGGCAAACACGATGCAGCAGCTGGCGGGCAAACTGCTTGCTCCGGCGGAAGAGGAGTGGCTGTGCGTCCACCTTGCCGCCCGCCAGGTGCAGGACGTCGATCCGGGCACCATCAGCGCCGACGACGACGAAGCGCTGGTGAACTACATCCTGCGCTATATCAATCAGCAATATAACTACAATCTGCTGGACGATGCCCAGCTGCATGCGGATTTACTGACTCATATTAAGACCATGATCACCCGCGTGCGCTACCAGATAATGATCCCCAACCCGCTTCTGGAAAATATCAAACAGCACTACCCCATGGCGTGGGACATGACCCTGGCGGCGGTATCGAGCTGGGGGAAATATACTCCCTACGCCATCAGCGAAAACGAGATCGGCTTTCTGGTGCTGCATATCGGCGTCGGGCTGGAGCGCCATTACAATATCGGCTATCAGCGTCAGCCGCAGGTGCTGCTGGTCTGCGATACCAGCAACGCGATGGTGCGGATGATTGAAGCCATTCTTCAGCGTAAGTATCCGCAGCTGGAAATTGCCGCCACCCTTTCGCAACGCGAATATGAACAGCGGGAAGAGATCGCGGAAGATTTTGTCATTTCCACCGTGCGCATCAGCGAGAAAGAGAAGCCGGTGGTCACCATTGCGCCGTTTCCTACCGACTACCAGCTCGACCAAATCGGCAAGCTGGTGCTGGTGGACCGCACGCGTCCCTGGATGCTGAATAAGTATTTTGATGAGGCCCACTTCCAGGTGATAGATACCCCGATGGATCAGCAGGCGCTGTTTGCCACGCTGTGCCAGCAGCTGCAACAGGAGGGGTTTGTCGGAGCGGAGTTTCATGGGTCGGTGGTGGAGCGTGAGGCTATCGTCAGCACCATGCTCGGCGACGGGATCGCGCTGCCTCACGCCCTCGGCCTGCTGGCGAAAAAGACCGTGGTCTATACGGTCATCGCCCCGCACGGTATCGCCTGGGGCGATGAAACCGCGCATATCATCTTCCTGCTCGCCATCAGTAAAAGCGAGTATGAAGAGGCGATGGCGATCTACGATATTTTCGTCACCTTCCTGCGCGAACGCGCTATGACCCGCCTTGCCGCCACCCGCAGTTTTGCTGAGTTTAAAACGGTGGCCATGGAGTGCGTCAGCCGGTTTTGAGATGCGCAGCCAGAGTTCGAGCCGCGCGCGCTTCGGGATACCGACGGGTATATCAGGTTCGGGATGAGGTGGTGAGGGTTTATGTTATTGCTGTGGGAAAACGAGAGAAATTAGCCGTCTATCGGAACGTCCATAAACGGCTGTAGCGGGAGGCTATCTCAGGTGATGTACAACCTGGTTGCTGCTGCCGCGCCAGATCAGCGCCGGGTCTTTTAAGTCCTGCACAAATTTGCCATCAACCAGCACGTTGATGAGATCCACCACCTGCATCTGCGCGGCGTTAAGTTCGGAAAGCCTGTAGCCGGTCCACACCCAGATATCTTTGCCGGGGCACTCGGCGCGAACGCGCTGCACCAGCTTAAGGATCTCCGGGACGTTCTGCGGGTGCAGCGGGTCGCCGCCGGAAAGCGTGATCCCCTGGCGCTTAACGCGGGTATCGTTGAGGTCAGCAATAATGCGGTCGGCTATCTCGGCGGTGAACGGCATGCCGGAGTTTAGCCGCCAGGTGCTCTTGTTATAGCAGCCGGGGCACTCGTGAACGCAGCCGGAAACGAACAGGGTGCAGCGAGTGCCCGGACCGTTAACAATATCTACCGGGTAATATTGATGGTAATTCATTTTTCGCTTCTCAATTAACGCCATAGCCGCGTTGGCTGCGCTCGCTCACCCCAGTCACGTACTTAATGTACGCTCCCGGGGATTCCCTCGTTTGCCGCCTTGCTCTGACGCGAATTGCTTTGCGAAAACGGAGGGGCTTTGCATTTGTAAAGGGAACAGCTCCCGGCGTCGCTGCGCTCGGCCGGGCTACGAAGAGCCGCATACGCGGTTGTAGCCCGGATAAGGCGCTTTGCGCCGCGATCCGGGAACGGCTCGAGTGGCCGGCCGGTCCCCTCTCCCGGCAGGGGAGAGGATTAGGGGAGGGGCTAAACCACCTGGAATTAACCGATCTGCCCGTTGCCCAGGTGCTTAACCCGGCGCTTCACTTCTTCCTGCTTGCCGGCGTTGAACGGACGGGCGTCCGGGCTCCCGAGATAGCCGCACACGCGGCGGGTTACCGACACGCGGGAGGCATCGTGGTTACCGCATTTCGGGCAGGTGAAGCCTTTGCTGGTGCATTCGAACTCACCGGTAAAGCCGCACTCGTAGCATTCGTCGATCGGCGTATTGGTACCGTAATAGGGCACGTGCTGATAGCTGTAATCCCACACGTCTTCCAGCGCTCTCAGGTTGTGCTGAATATTCGGGTACTCGCCGTAGCAAATAAAGCCCCCGTTAGCCAGCGGCGGATAAGGCGCTTCAAAATCGATTTTATCGTACGGGTTTACCTTCTTCTCTACGTCAAGGTGGAAGCTGTTGGTGTAATACCCTTTATCGGTTACGCCTTCGATCACGCCGAACTCAGCGGTATCCAGACGGCAGAAGCGGTCGCAGAGGTTTTCGCTCGGCGTGCTGTACAGGCTAAAGCCGTAGCCCGTCTCGTCTTTCCACTGGTCTACCGCTTCGCGCAGGCGCTGAACGATGGCGACGCCTTTCTCACGCAGCGCTTCGCTATCGTACATATGCTTGTTGCCGAACAGCGCGTTGATGGTTTCATGAATGCCGATATAGCCCAGCGAAATCGACGCGCGGCCGTTTTTGAAAATCTCAGAGACGTCGTCGTCCGCTTTCAGACGCACGCCGCAGGCGCCTTCCATATACAGAATCGGCGCCACGCGAGCCTTCACCCCTTCCAGGCGGGCGATGCGGGTCATCAGCGCTTTACGCGCCAGCTGCAGGCGTTCGTCGAGAAGTTTCCAGAACTCAGTCTCGTCGCCACGGGCTTCCAGCGCGATGCGCGGCAGGTTGAGGCTGATAACGCCGAGGTTGTTGCGGCCATCGTGCACCTGTTCGCCGTCCTCGTTTTCCCACACGCCGAGGAAGCTGCGGCAGCCCATCGGGGTTTTGAACGAGCCGGTCACCTTCACGACCTGATCGTAGTTGAGGATATCCGGATACATGCGCTTGCTCGCGCACTCCAGCGCCAGCTGTTTAATATCGTAGTTCGCATCGCCAAACTTGTGGTTCAGGCCGTCGCGAATGGCGAAGACCAGCTTCGGGAATACCGCCGTTTTACGGTTTTTACCGAGTCCCGCAATGCGGTTGCGCAGAATGGACTGCTGAATCAGACGCGATTCCCAACTGGTGCCGAGGCCGAAACCGAAGGTCACGAACGGCGTTTGACCGTTGGCGGTATGCAGGGTGTTCACTTCATATTCCAGCGACTGGAAGGCGTCGTAGCACTCTTTCTCGGTGCGGGAACGGGCGTAGCCTTCGGCGTCGGGGATGTGCCACTCTTCGGCAATTTTACGGTGCTTATTGAAGCTTTCGGTAACAAACGGCGCCAGTACTTCATCGATGCGGTTGATGGTCGTACCGCCATAAATATGGCTGGCGACCTGAGCGATAATCTGCGCCGTTACCGCGGTAGCGGTAGAGATCGACTTCGGCGGCTCAATCTCGGCGTTGCCCATTTTAAATCCCTGGGTCAGCATGCCTTTAAGATCGATCAGCATACAGTTGAACATCGGGAAGAACGGGGAGTAGTCGAGATCGTGATAGTGGATCACGCCGCGCTCGTGGGCCATGACCACGTCATGCGGCAGCAGGTGCTGGCGCGCGTAGTGCTTGGCGACGATGCCCGCCAGCAGATCGCGCTGGGTAGGGATGACTTTACTGTCTTTGTTGGCGTTCTCGTTGAGTAACGCCGAGTTGGTCTGCTCAACCAGGCCGCGAATTTCCTGGTTCAGACGACCGCGCTTTTCACGTTGGCTATCGCGGTCGTGGCGATATTCAATGTAGGCGCGCGCCAGCTGCTTGTAGGGACCGGACATCAGCTGGTTCTCAACGGCGGTCTGGATCTCGCTGATATCCACCTGGGCGCGGCCCTGCATTTGCTGGCTAACGACTTCTGCGACGGTGGCGCAATAGTCTGCGTCATCGACTCCCGCTGCTTTAGCTGCACGTAGAATTGCTTCATTAATGCGCTCTGACTTGAACGGCACTTTACAGCCATCGCGTTTCATCACATGCGGTGTCATGATCACTCCATAATTTTTTACAGAACAGGTTATCCACAGAGGCGGAAGGTCAACCGAAGTCCCGGGGCGCTGTAGCTGCCGCCGTTTCCCTCCGATCCCGGCCCTTTTTATCCACATCCCATCACCGCCTGAGTACGATGGGTGTGGTGACATAATAGACTATTAATACAATATGTGGGGCCGGGACGCATTTTAAGTTCTATATGTAGTGCTTTGCATCAAAGATGTTTGCAATTTTATTGATGCAGAACAAAGTAAAAAGAGGAGAGCAGGAATGATGGGCGCTTGCGCTTAATGTAAATTTATCCGCTTATAAAATAAGCAAAAATGGGGCCTGAACGCAGGAAATTCAGGCCCGAAAGGGATAACGTCAGGCGAGCAGCGCGTCGTTAAGCAGGTCAACCAGCAGCAGCAGGGCGTAACGCGCGGCCTGCGCATTCTCAGGCAGGGGCAACAGCGCGGAGGCCATATTGCTCAACGCGTGGTTGGCGGGGGTGAGGGCGAAAATTGTCGCTTCCTGTACCCGGGCCAGCAGGGTCGCGCCCTGCAAAATCGCGTCGGCCTCGCCGGTTGCCAGCACCAGCAGGAGATGATCGTCGCTGAGGGTACTGGCGATCATCCGCATCAGGGCGCTGTCCTGGCAGAGATTCATCACGATCCCGATGGAGAGCAGCTGGTGCTGAAGCAGCGTCGCCAGCGCGATGTCCTGTGCGCCGAGGGCGAAACAGTGTACGGCGCGGGCATTTTGCAGGCGCGTGCGCAGCTTTTGCAGCGTTGATTCGGGCGTGCTCACCAGCTGCTGCTCAAGATGTGTGCTAATCAGGCTTAATTTGTCGCGCCACGCGACGGGCAGCGCGGCGCTCTCCTCGTTAAGCCAGCTGGTACGACGTTCGCAAGCCTGCGCCAGCTGCTTTCGCAAATCACGAATATCCTCGCAGCCGACGGAGCGGGCAAAGCGGGTAATTGTGGCTGCGCTCACGCCAGCACGCACCGCCAGTTCATCAATCGAAGCGCTGGCGGTAAAACTTAAATTCTGCAGAATAAATGCCGCGACTCTTGATTCCTGAGCGCTAAAGCGAGTCATGCCTTCCTGTAACTGTCCTACGATATCCATGCTTTCAGCCTCTTTCTCCGCCACCGCCTGATTGAAAATATTTTTCAAGTATGAGGGCTTTTTATACCACTTAATCACGCACGATGCCTGAGATTATTGCCGCTTTCGCTTTTATGCCGGAGTAAAGAGGTGAAAAATAACGCTCCGATCACGTACGTGAAAAAAATTTTCATATAGCCTTCACCCATACCGGCACCTCGTCTTATAGTCGATGGTGTCTGTTTAGCGCTCGCTTACGCCAAATCCATTGGGAGGAATTATGCCACGTATCGTCCTGTGCTGCGCTGCCGGAATGTCCACCAGCATGCTGGTTAACAAAATGAAGGCCGAGGCGCAGCAGCGCGCGCTGGGGCTGGAGATTTACGCCGTACCCGTCGCCGAGTTTGAGCGCGAGTTGCCCAATGCCGACGTGATCTTACTGGGGCCTCAGGTGAAGTATGAAGCGGCCCGATTGACGGAGCTTGCTGCACCGCACGGGAAAGCCGTGGCGGTGATCGATATGGCGGATTACGGCATGATGCGCGGGGCCGCCGTCCTCGATAAAGCGCTCGCTCTGCTGAACTCCTAACCCTTACCCATCAACGCGTTCATTTCGCAACGCCGCTGCGGCCTTGCGCGGGGATCTGTACGCCAAAAATGAGGCCACTATGCAAACATTGAAAATTGCCGTCATCGGCGGCGGCAGCAGCTATACGCCGGAACTTGTCGAAGGCATTATCCTTCGCCATCAGCAGATTCCGGTCACGGAACTGGCGCTGGTGGATGTCGAAGCCGGGCGCGAGAAAGTGGCGATTATCGCCGCGCTGACCCAGCGTATGCTAAAGCGCCATGGCCTCGAACAGGTGAAGGTCAGCGTGCATTTCGGCCTCGATGAGGCCATTCGCGGCGCTCAATTCGTGCTGACCCAGCTGCGGGTTGGGCAGCTGGCGGCGCGGGCGGCGGATGAGCGGTTGGGGCTGAAGTACCATCTGCTGGGTCAGGAAACCACCGGCGTCGGCGGCTTTGCCAAAGCGCTGCGCACGATTCCGGTGATTTTACAGGTTGCCCGCAAGGTGGAAGCGCTGGCGCCCGACGCCTTTATCCTTAATTTTACCAATCCGGCAGGGATCGTGACGGAGGCGGTGAGCCGCTACAGCAGCGCGAAAATCATCGGCCTGTGCAACGTGCCCATCAATATGCAGCACATGATTGCCGGAATGCTGGACGCAAAAGAAGAGGAGGTCCGGCTGAGCTTCGCCGGGCTGAATCATATGGTCTGGGTACACAAGGTGATGCAGGGGCGGGAAGAGGTGACCAGTAAGGTCATCGACATGCTGTGTGACGGTCAATCGCTCTCGATGAACAATATTCAATCGCTGCCGTGGCCGGCGGAGTTTCTGCGGGCCCTGAAGGCCATCCCCTGTCCCTATCATCGCTATTTCTGGCTGACGCCGGCGATGCTGGCGGAAGAGATTGAGTCGGCCAAAACCAAAGGCACCCGCGCGGAACAGGTGATGAAGGTGGAACAGGAGCTGTTTGATATCTATGCCCGGCCCGAGCTGGATGAAAAGCCCGAACAGCTGAGCTTCCGCGGCGGGGCGTACTATTCCGAAGTGGCGGTGGAGCTGATTAACGCCATCTACAACAATCTTGGCAAAGAGATGGTCGTCAACACCCGCAACAACGGCGCGATTCACGGCTTCGATGATGATGCGGTGGTGGAAATTAACAGCATTATTGACGCGCAGGGCGCACGACCACTGGCCTTTGGCGCGCTGCCGCCGATCATGAACGGGCTGACGCAACAGGTGAAAGCCTTCGAGCGCTTGACGATTGAGGCCGCGGTCCACGGCTGCCGGGATAGCGCGCTGCTGGCGCTGGTGAGTAACCCGCTGGTCGGGAATGTGACCGATGCCCGGGCGCTGCTTGATGAGGTGTTAACCATCAACCGCCCCTGGTTAACGCAGTTTAACTAAACTTTTCCGCCTTCGGGGATACCACTATGTCTCGTACTTCATTTATTGAACGCTCTGTCATGCCCGCCGCGCTGAAAATCGGCGGTCAGAAGCATGTCCTGTCGGTACGCGACGGCATTATTCTCAATATGCCGTTTATGCTGATTGGCTCGTTTTTCCTGATATTCGCCTACCTGCCGATTCCCGGCTACGGTGAGATGATGACCAGCGTGTTTGGCGATGCCTGGCGCGATAAGATGCTGTACCCGGTCAAAGCGACCTATGACATCATGGCGCTGCTCTCCGCGTTCGGCATTGCCTACCGGCTGGCGGAAAAATATCGCACCCTGGACCCGCTCAGCGCCGGGGCGATGTCGCTGGTGGCGTTTGTGATGACGATCCCCCAGGTGACGCTCTTTACGCCGGCAGACGGTTCGGCGGCGCAGCTTGTCAAAGGCGTGCTGCCGGTGGGGATGATTGGCAGCCAGGGGCTGTTTGTGGCGATTGTGATTTCGCTGCTTTCCACGGAGATCTACCGCCTGGTGGCCAGCCGTAATCTGGTGATTCGCATGCCGGAGGGCGTACCGCCCGCGGTGGCGAAATCTTTTCTCGCCCTGATCCCCGGCTTCTGCGTGCTGGCCGTGGTGCTGGCGCTGCGCCTGATCGTTGAAGCTTCGCCGTTCGGTGATATCAATAGCATGATTACCACCCTTATCGGTATTCCCATGTCGCACGTCGGCGGTTCGCTGCCGGGGATGATTATCTCGGTGATCCTGATTGGTATCCTGTGGACCCTGGGGCTGCACGGCGACACCATTGTGCTGGTGTTTATTCGCCCGGTCTGGCTGTCGAATATGTCGGAAAACCTGGAAGCGTTTCAGAATGGGCTGCCGATCCCGCATATCATCACCCAGCAGTTTTATGACCTGTGGATTGCGCCCGGCGGTACCGGAGCGCTGCTGGGGCTGGTGATTTTTATGCTGCTGCGCAGCCGTAGCCAGCAGATGAAACAGCTGGGGAAAATTGCCGCGCCGGGAGCGCTGTTCAATATCAGCGAGCCGATGGTATTCGGCATTCCGCTGGTGATGAACCCGTACTTCTTCCTGCCGTTTATTTTGACGCCGGTCCTGCTGGTGATTGTCTCGTATACTGCGATGGCCACCGGGCTGGTGATGAAGCCGGCGGGGATTGCGCTGCCGTTTACCACGCCTATTTTTATGAGCGGCTATCTGGCGACGGGAGGGCATATTTCCGGCGCGGTGCTGCAGGTGGTGAACCTGGCGATCTCGCTGGTGATCTACTATCCGTTCTTCCGGGCATGGGATCGCCTGAAGGCGAAAGAAGAGCAGGCGTCCGCGCAGCCGGAAGCCAGCGCGACGCTGTCTGCGGCCGATCGTATTTAAAGCATATTCCCGGAGGCGGCGCTTGACGCGCCTGTCCGGGCTACCGGCTCGCAGAAGAGGGTGAACCTGTAGCCCGGGTAAGCGCAGCGCGACCCGGGACTCTCAGCGCAAGCCGGGGAGGGGTTACTCCTGCAGCCACCATACCGCTTCAAACGGGCGCAGGGTCATATCGGATGGGCGATTCGCCGCTTCCGCGTAGTTGCTCATCAGCACCTGCCAGTCGCTGTTCATCCCTTCCGGCTGCCAGCGCTGGCACTCGCGGCTCAGGTTCGCCACGACCACCAGCGTTTGCCCCTGCCACTGACGGCGATAGCACCACAGCGACGGATGTTCCGGCAGCAGATCCTGATAGTCGCCCCAGGTCAGCACCGGCGTGCTCTTGCGTAGCGCAATCAGCTGCTGATAGGCATAAAACACCGATTCCGGGTCCGCCAGCGCCGCCTCGGCGTTAATCTCGCGATAGTTATCGCACAGCGCAATCCACGGCTCGCCGGCGGTGAATCCGCCGCCCTCACCGCTGTTCCACTGCATGGGCGTGCGGCTGTTATCGCGCGATTTGCTGGCCAGAATCGCCAACAGTTCATCCGCATCCCGGCCCTGCGCCGCGCGTTCGATAAACATGTTGTGGCTTTCAACGTCGCGATAATCGGTGATGCGCGTAAAGTGCGGGTTGGTCATGCCAATCTCTTCGCCCTGATAGATATAGGGCGTGCCCTGCATGCCGTGCAGCACCATCGCCAGCATTTTCGCCGCCGGGACGCGGTACTCCCCCTCGTCGCCGAAGCGGGAGACGATGCGCGGCTGGTCGTGATTACACCAGAACAGCGCGTTCCACGCGCGATTGTGCATCCCCTGCTGCCAGTGCCTGAACAGCGATTTCAAGGCCACAAAATCCGGGCGCGCCAGCGTCCACTTCTCGCCGCCGGGATAGTCCACCTTCAGATGGTGGAAGTTAAAGGTCATCGATAGCTCGCTGCCGTCGAGCGCCGCGTACTTCTGGCAATGCTCAAGCGTGGTGGAGGACATTTCGCCCACCGTCATCAGGTTGCGCGGGGTAAAGACATCGCGGCTCATCTCCTGCAAAAATTCGTGCGCTCGCGGACCATCGGTATAGAAGCGCCGGCCGTCGCCCGCGGTATCGGACGGGAAGGTCTGGTCTTTGGAGATAACATTGATCACGTCGAGGCGCAGGCCATCGACGCCGCGATCGGCCCAGAATTCGCAGACTTTTTTCAGCTCCGCGCGCACCGCCGGATTTTCCCAGTTCAGATCCGCCTGCTCGACGGCGTACAGATGCAGATAGTACTGCTCGCTTTCGGCGTGCCACTGCCAGGCGTTGCCGCCAAACTTAGATTGCCAGTTGTTCGGCGGCGTGGTCGGTTCGCCGTCGCGCCAGATATAGAACTGACGATACGGGCTCTCTTTGTTGAGCGCTTCGCGGAACCAGGCGTGCTCGGTCGACGTGTGGTTCAGCACCATATCCAGCACGATACGAATTCCTCGCGCCTTCGCCTGGGCCACCAGCTCGTCGAAATCGTCGAGCGTGCCGTAGGCGGGATCGATAGCGGTATAGTTGGCCACATCGTAGCCGTTATCCACCTGCGGCGAGACGTAAAACGGCGTCAGCCAGATAGCGTCAACGCCAAGCTTTTGCAGATAGTCGAGGCGGGAGGTCACGCCGCGCAAATCGCCGGTGCCAGTCCCGGTGGTGTCCTGGAAACTCTTCGGATAGATTTGATAAATAACGCCGTTTTGCCACCAGAGGGGAAGGGTATTCATATTGCGTTCCTGCTACAAAAAAGGGGGGCGACAGCGCGCCCCGAAAATAAGACGTCAGACAATCTGTAAGGTGCCCTGGCGGAATTTGCGCTGGTAAACAACCGTTGTCAGGACAATCGGCACGACCACGGCGATAGCCATCGCCAGCGCGTAAACCTGCCAGTAGGTTGGTTGAATGGAGAGGATACCCGGCAGGCCGCCGACGCCGATGCCGTTGGCCATCACGCCGTTCAGTCCGCACAGCAGCCCGGCAAGACCGGAGCCGACCATCGCGCAGAGCATCGGGAAGCGGTATTTCAGGTTGATGCCGTACATGGCTGGTTCCGTCACGCCGAGGTAGGCGGAAATGGCCGCCGGAACGGAGATTTCGCGTTCGTTCTGCTTGCGGCTGGCGATGATGATTCCCACCACCGCCGATGCCTGGGCGATGTTGGACAGCGCGATCAGCGGCCAGACCGGCGTACCGCCCATGCTTTGAATCATCTGCATATCGATGGCGAGCGTGGTCTGATGGACCCCGGTAATCACCAGCGGCGCGTACAGGAAGCCGAATAGCGCGGCGCCAATCGGCGCGAAGCTGCCGGTTAACAGATGACGCACGGCCCAGGCCACGCCGTCGCCAATCATGCGGCCAACCGGGCCGATAAAAGCGTGGGCGAGAAAGACCGCCAGGATCAGCGAACAGACCGGCACGATCACCAGATAGAGGTAGTCAGGCACGATGCGTTTCAGCCGCGTTTCGATAAAGCCGAGCGCCAGCCCCGCCATCAAGGCCGGGATCACCTGCGCCTGGTAGCCGACTTTCTCAATGGTGAACAGGCCGAAGTTCCATACTTCCGGCACCTGCTGGCCCAGCAGGTAGGCATTCATCAGCTGCGGAGAAACTAACGTAACGCCCAGCACGATGCCGAGGATTGGCGTGCCGCCCATTTTCTTTACCGCGGACCAGCAGATACCCACCGGCAGGTAGAAGAAGATCGCCTCGCCAATCAGCCACAGGAAGTCATAAAGGGTTTTCAGCGACGGGTGCATCTGCGCCAGCGTCTGGCCGTTGCTCATCGGCAGATCGCCGATCACGTTGCGGAAGCCTAAGATCAGGCCGCCGCTGATCAGCGCAGGCAGCAGCGGGAAGAAGATCTCCGCGAAGTGTGAAATGAGCTGTTCATGCCACTTCATATTCTGCCGCGCGGCTTTCTTGGCTTGTTCTTTATCGGCGCTGGCCTGGCCGGTGGTCGCCAGCAGCGCTTTATAGTAGTCGCCAACCTCGGTACCGATCACCACCTGGAACTGCCCGGCGTTGGTAAAGCAGCCCTTCACCATGCGGAGCTGTTCAATTTCTTTCGGTTTGGCAATGGCTGGATTATTCAGCACAAAGCGCAGACGGGTAATACAGTGGCTGACGGTGGCGATATTGTCGCGCCCGCCCACCAGTTCGATAAGTTTATCGATGTCCTGCTGATTCACTTTACTCATGATGAGGCCTCATGACCGAGGGGAGAGGTTGCATTTAACTTGCATTGGATCCTACTCGCTCCGTTTGAATTGCAAAATGGGAACGTTCCCGAAACCCAGCGAAGATCACATAAATCGTTAAGACAGGCTTAATTCAGTACGGCGGGAATCACGATTTGACGGGGTTCACGGTTTCCGGCGATCTGCTCGATCAGCTGCTGCGCCGCCTGGCGTCCGGACTCGGCGTAGCCGGGATCGACCGTCAGGATCTCCGGGTGGAGAAACTTCATCAGCGGCGTGCTGCCGACGCTGGCGAGCTGGAGACGATCGATTCCCTGCTGCTGGAGATATTTGCTGGCTCCCAGCGCGAGGGTATCGGTGGCGCAGACCAGCGCGCTGGTTTCAGCCGACAGTACGCCGGCAACGTTTTCGTAGCCCTGCTTCATGCCCAAGCCCGGCAGCGCGGCGAGGGGCGTGAGGTGTTTTTTCTGGCAGAAATCGAGGTAGGCCTGGTAGCGGCGCTGCCCGGTGGTGATGTCGCTGTGCGGCACGCCGAGGAAACTGATGTGGCGATGCCCGCGATCGTACAGGCGCTGCATCAGCATCCTGATCGAACCTTCATCGTCATAGCAGACGGAGGCGATGCCCGGTGCGTCGCGGGCCAGCAGCACCAGCGTCTCTCGCCACGGGGTGAGCATCTCTTCATGGATGCCGGTGAAACCAAACAGCACCACGCCGTCGATATTGCGCCGGGCGAGCATGCCGAGATGCTCCTCGACCAGCGCCGGGGAGAACTGGCTCTCCATCATAATCGGATCGTAGCCCTGAGCGTAAAAGGCGGGAAGCATGGTCTGTACGGCGAGGTTTTCCGACAGCGAATCCAGACGGGTGACGATGATCGCTACCACTTTATCGCTCTGGCCGCGCATCGCCCTGGCGGAACGTGAGGGCGAAAACCCGTGCTGCTGCATCACCGCTTCAACGCGCTCACGCGTGCGTTCGCTGACGCCGCTTTCGTTGTTAAGCACGCGCGATACCGTCGATTTCCCGACGCCGCTTAAGCGTGCGATATCTTTGATGGTCAGCCGGTTTTGCATGCAGGGTTCTCGTTGTGGTCCGCTTAAAGTGAGCCTAATGCTACTCAACGAAACCACAATGAGCAAAGTCTGGTTTACGTCTGGTTTAGTTGCCCGGGGGTATTATCGCCATAATAGCCACAAATAGATTATCGGCGACGGTATAATTCGCGCCGTTTGTATTCATTTACCGGAGATTTTATGGACCCCGATCCCACTCCTCATCCTCGATGGAGCCCCCTTTTTTTCCGGTAAATCTGCGTAGCGCTGCTTTACCGGAAGCGTAAAGCAGCGATGTCTTTGACGTCCCTGCCATAAAAATAACATGCCTGACAGGTAAGGTTGACTCGCGCCTGTCGGTAGCCTGCGTTCGCTCGCGCGAGCGCGGAGGGACTGTTTATGTTTAAAAATTTTACCCGCCAGCTGTTTGCCCAGCTTGGTCGTCATTTACCGCGTCGTTTAGTACAACGCGATCCGCTACCCGATGCCCGCAATCTGGCGAGCGCGCCGATCCCGGACTCCCTCGGCAAGCAGTGCCTGGACGTGGCGGCAATGGATGAGAATGAAATCTGGCGCGCCTTCGCCAGCCATCCGGAAGGGCTAAATGCAGGCGAAGTGGCGCAGAAAATCGCGCAGTATGGCGAAAACCAGATCCCGGCGCAGAAGCCGTCGCCGTGGTGGGTGCATCTTTGGAGCTGCTACCGCAACCCCTTCAACCTGCTGCTGACCGTTCTGGGTATCGTCTCCTACTCAACGGAAGATCTGTTTGCCGCCGCGGTTATCGCCCTGATGGTGGGGATCTCCACGCTGCTGAACTTTATTCAGGAAGCCCGTTCAACTAAAGCGGCGGACGCCCTGAAGGCGATGGTCAGCAACACCGCGACGGTCCTGCGGGTGGTGAACGAACAGGGCGAGAGCCGCTGGTGCGAGCTGCCCATCGACCAGCTGGTGCCGGGGGATATCGTCAAGCTATCGGCGGGAGACATGATCCCGGCAGACCTGCGCGTCATTCAGGCGCGCGACCTGTTTGTCGCTCAGGCCTCGCTGACCGGTGAATCGCTGCCGGTGGAAAAAGTGGCCCGCACCCGCGACCCGCTGCAGGCAAACCCGCTGGAGTGCGACACCCTGTGCTTTATGGGCACCAACGTGGTCAGCGGTTCGGCGCAGGCGATTGTTTTCGCTACCGGCGGCGGCACCTGGTTTGGCCAGCTGGCTGGCCGCGTCAGCGAGCAGGAAAGCGAGCCGAACGCCTTTCAGAAAGGCATCAGCCGGGTCAGCATGCTGCTGATCCGCTTTATGCTGGTGATGACCCCGATCGTGCTGCTGATTAACGGCTACACCAAAGGCGACTGGTGGGAGGCGGCGCTGTTCGCGCTCTCCGTCGCGGTGGGCCTGACCCCGGAAATGCTACCGATGATCGTCACCTCGACCCTGGCGCGCGGGGCGGTAAAGCTGTCGAAACAGAAAGTAATCGTCAAGCACCTCGACGCGATACAGAACTTTGGCGCGATGGACATCCTGTGCACCGATAAAACCGGCACCCTGACGCAGGATAAAATCGTGCTGGAGAACCACACCGATGTCTCCGGCAAGGTGAGCGAACGCGTGCTGCATACGGCCTGGCTGAACAGCCACTATCAGACCGGGCTGAAGAATCTGCTCGATACCGCGGTGCTGGAGGGCGTCGAGCTGGAGCCAGCGCGCGGGCTGGCGGAACGCTGGCAGAAAGTCGATGAGATCCCGTTCGATTTTGAGCGTCGCCGCATGTCGGTGGTGGTGCAGGAGCAGGACAACGTCCATCAGCTAATCTGCAAGGGGGCGCTGCAGGAGATCCTCAACGTCTCGACCCAGGTGCGCTATAACGGCGACATCGTACCGCTGGACGACACCATGCTGCGGCGCATCCGTCGCGTAACCGACACCCTCAACCGTCAGGGACTGCGCGTGGTGGCGGTGGCGACGAAGTACCTGCCCGCCCGCGAAGGCGACTACCAGCGCGCGGATGAGTCAGACCTGATCCTCGAAGGCTATATCGCCTTCCTCGATCCGCCGAAAGAGACCACCGGCCCGGCGCTGAAGGCGCTGAAGGCCAGCGGTATTACGGTCAAAATCCTGACCGGCGACAGCGAACTGGTGGCGGCGAAAGTCTGTCATGAAGTGGGGCTGGACGCGGGTGACGTGGTTATCGGCAGCCAGGTTGAAGCGCTGAATGATGATGAGCTGGCCGAGCTGGCAAAACGTACCACCCTGTTTGCTCGCCTGGCGCCGCTGCACAAAGAGCGTATCGTGACCCTGCTGAAACGCGAAGGACACGTGGTGGGTTTTATGGGCGACGGCATTAACGACGCTCCGGCGCTGCGCGCGGCGGATATCGGTATTTCCGTCGACGGCGCGGTGGATATCGCCCGCGAGGCGGCGGATATCATCCTGCTGGAGAAGAGCCTGATGGTGTTGGAAGAGGGGGTTATTGAAGGCCGTCGGACCTTCGCCAATATGCTCAAGTACATCAAAATGACCGCCAGCTCCAACTTCGGTAACGTCTTCAGCGTGCTGGTCGCCAGCGCCTTCCTGCCGTTCCTGCCGATGCTGCCGCTGCATCTGCTGATCCAGAACCTGCTGTACGATGTCTCCCAGGTCGCCATTCCGTTTGATAACGTGGACGATGAGCAGATCCGTAAACCGCAGCGCTGGAACCCGGCGGATCTCGGCCGCTTTATGGTCTTCTTTGGGCCAATCAGCTCCATATTCGATATTCTGACGTTCTGCCTGATGTGGTGGGTGTTCCACGCCAATACGCCGGAACATCAGACCCTGTTCCAGTCCGGCTGGTTTGTGGTGGGCCTGCTGTCGCAGACGCTGATCGTGCATATGATCCGTACGCGGCGGATCCCCTTTATCCAGAGCCGCGCGGCCTGGCCGCTGATCGTGATGACGCTGCTGGTGATGGTAGTGGGGATTGCGCTGCCGTTCTCGCCGCTGGCGGGCTACCTGCAGCTTCAGGCGCTGCCGCTCAGCTACTTCCCATGGCTGATTGCGATCCTTGCGGGCTATATGACGCTAACCCAGATGGTCAAAGGCTTCTACAGCCGCCGCTACGGCTGGCAGTGAGCGAGGCGCTTTACGTGCAGAAACAACAAAGGCAGCCCCGGGCTGCCTTTGTTCATACTGTCTACGATTAGCGACGAATGGCGATCGCTTCAATCTCAATTTTTACGTCTTTCGGCAGACGCGCCACTTCCACGCAGGAGCGCGCCGGGAAGGTGGCGTTGTGCTCGGTGAAGAAGGCTTCATAGGTGGCGTTAACGGTGGCGAAATCGTTGAGGTCTTTGACGAAAACGGTGGTTTTAACGATATCGCCCACTTTCAGGCCCGCGGCTTCGACGATAGCTTTCACGTTCTCCAGCGACTGACGCGCCTGAGCGGCGACATCTTCCGGCACGCTACCGGTTTTCGGGTCTACCGGGATCTGGCCGGAAGTGATGATCATGTTACCCAGATCGACGCCCTGAACATACGGGCCGATGGCTGCTGGCGCATTTTCCGTCGCGATAGTTTTAGACATGAGTTCTCCTGAAATATGTGAATGTAATCTGACTGGCGTGGGTCATTATAAAGAGTGCTGGCTGCTTTATCATTAAGCAGGCCGCATTTTGCGAAGGAGAAAAGCGGATAACGCAGCGCGCTATCCGCATAAGGCGTGAGCCTGAAGGATGAAGTTAGTGGGTGACTTCCGTCCATGCCATGGCCCAGTCAGAACCTGTACCCGGTTCGAACTGAGTGGCGTACTGGCTCCACTGCACGCAGTAGCCGCTGTAGGGGAACGGGCGACATTGGTACACTTTGCCGTTTTTAGGCTGCATGACTTTCGTTCCCGCCTTATAGCTTTTCAGGTTATCCGGGAAGGTATAGTCGTAGTTTCCCGCAGGCGCAGGCGTCGGGTCCGGCTGAACCGTACTCTCTTCCAGCATCAGGTCAATGACCCCCTGGCTGAGGGTGGCGCCCTGCGCATTGCTGGCAGAGTAGCGCAGCATATGATGGCCTGCCTGAACGTTGGTCAGCGGAATAGATACCGTCAGGGAGCGATTATCTATCGTCTGCTGAATGCTCCCTTTCTGCGTGCCCGCATGGTCGTTGACGGTGGCGGTGAGATGCATTTTTCCGCTGGCCGTGGCGTTGAACGTCACCGTCGCTTTCCCGTTGGCGATTTTGGTTGCGTTAACGTTGGCGACGCTCAGGGATTCTTCCACGATATCGTCTGACTGCGACTCGGCGTAGGTCAGCGTAACGCTTTGAACGGTGCTGTCTTTTGGCACATACACCTGGTTAACGCCGTGGAGGGGGGTAATGTTGCCATCACTCCCTTTTACCCCGGCGCGCAGCTTGCCCTGATGCGCGGTATTAATAGCTTCAGCCAGATCGTAAGACCACTGGCTGCTTTTTCCTTGCGCTTCGCTGGCGATGGTCAATTCCGTTTGCAGCGAATGAACTTCACCGCTCGCGTTAAAGAAATGGGCAATGACTTTATCTCCCGCATGCAGATCTTTTCCGCTAAGCTGGCCTGCGAGCTGCGTTGTCCAGAGGGATTCATTCTCCGTTTCATCGCTGGCGCCGCCGAAATCAACGTCAATGGCCTGATAAAAACTATTTGCCGTATCGGCAATTTCCCAGACGGCATAAATAACCTGATAGCCGGTGCGATCGGGTACATTACAGGAGTGCGTGACCTGTACAGCCGGCGTCGCGCCATTACCGTCGATTTGACAAAATGGCTTAGTTTCAAAATCGCTGCGCGTCAGCGGCTTATTTTGATCCCAGTTCTGTTTGGTAATGTAATAACGCCAGTTAGTCGTTCTATGCGGCGCAGAATGGTGCCAGACGAAATTATTTTTACCGCTCTTTATCGTGGTTTTCGCCCAGCGAGTCGGGCTCTGGCTATCCAGCTGCGAGAAGTTGCTTTTACCCGCGCTGGCCAGTTTACCATCAGGCGGCATTGCCCCTTCAGGAAAACCGCTCGCTTGCTCGACGCTTTGCGGTTCCCACTGCACCGAACCGCAGTCGGTGTTTTTCCCTAAATGACATTGGTACGCCCGACTTGGCGGCGATTCCACATAGCCGTGAGCCAATGCTGAGGAGGTAAATAATAATGTTGCTGTATATAACGATATTTTTTTCACTTTCATAATTCATCCTGTGAACATTGATTAAAAAAATAGAAAACGCACTGGAGTGTATGAAGGGAAAAATTCAGGTTCAATAGCAGTGATATTTAATGATTAATCTCATTGTTTGTTATTTTTAATCATGAGACGAGTTGATGAGAAATTGATGAATGTTGATTATCTGACCCGAGGTCAGTGAGTTGACGGCCGTGCGGATGATTTAAATTATCGTTCAGGAGCAGTCCCGTTTATCGGGCTGCTCCGGATAAAAGCTGGCGAATTTAATTTGCCAGCACGACATGATGTGAAAATTCTTTTTCACAATATTTGCACTTCAGCGCGATATCGTTTTCGCGTTTCTTCACCGCAAAGCTGGAGGATACCGGCTCGGCGTGGCTAATACAGTTGCTGTTCGGGCATACCAGCACGTTGTTAATACGGTCCGGCAGATTCGGTCGGGATTTACCGACGACTTCATACTCATCAATGCGGTTTACCGTGGCCTGCGGCGCGTACAGGGAGAGCTGGTTGACCTGCTCGTCGGTCAGGAAGGTGTTCTCAATTTTGATCAAATCTTTGCGGCCCATTTCACCTGACGGCAGGTTCAGGCCGATGGTGATGCGCTGATCCGTTTCGGTCAGTTTGAACAGGGTCAGCAGCTTAAAGCCGACCTGCGCCGGGATATGGTCGATAACGGTGCCACGTTTGATGGCTTCTACCTGTAATTTATTGTCGTGTGTCATCTCTTTTCCCCTTACAGTGCCAGATCGCTATTCAGTACCAGCGCCAGTAACGCCTGGCGCGCGAAGATGCCGTTGCCCGCCTGCTGGAAGTACCAGGCGTGCGGCGTTTTATCGACGTCGGTGGTGATTTCATCAATGCGCGGCAGCGGATGCAGCACCTTCATATTCGCGCGTGCGCCTTCCAGGTCGGCGGCGCGCAGGACGAACTGCGCCTTCACGTTGGCATATTCCGACGGATCGAGACGCTCTTTCTGCACGCGGGTCATATACAGAATGTCCACCTCTTCCATCACCTCTTCAATGGCGCTATGCAGGCTCCAGGCAATGCCTTTTTCATCGAGCATGTCGAGGATGTACTGCGGCATGGCCAGCGCGTCCGGGGCGATAAAGTAGAAGCGGTTGCCGTTAAATTTCGCCAGCGCCTGGGTCAGGGAGTGAACGGTGCGGCCATATTTCAGGTCACCCACCATCGCCACGTTAAGATTTTCCAGACGGCCCTGGGTCTCCTGAATGGTGAACAGATCCAGCAGGGTCTGCGTCGGATGCTGGTTCGCGCCGTCGCCGGCGTTGAGTACCGGAATACCGCCGGAGAACTCGGTCGCCAGACGCGCCGCGCCCTCCTGCGGGTGGCGCATGACGATGGCATCGACATAGGTGCTGATGACCGAGATGGTATCGGCCAGGGTTTCGCCTTTTTTGCCCAGCGAGGTGTTGCTGCTGTCTGAGAAACCGACCACGCTGGCGCCCAGGCGGTGCATGGAGGTCTCAAACGACAGGCGGGTGCGGGTCGACGCTTCAAAAAAGCAGCTGGCGATCACTTTATGCTTGAGCAGCTCCGGCTGCGGATTGGCTTTGAGTTTTGCTGCGGTTGCCAGTACCAGTTCAAGGTCTTCGCGGCTGAGATCGTTTATGGAAATGATATGTTTTTGATATAGCGGGTTAGCCATGTTTATCTCCTGACGCCTGGGCAAAAAAAAAGCCCCTTAAATAAGGGGCTTTACGAATACGGATGCAACGGAAAGAAAAAACGGCAGGCCAGCGTCTGTTTTCAGACGCGGTAAGACGCGATGTCGTACACACTGAACCATAATTCCTCCCGGCAAAACGGGTGGCATTATACGCAGCTCATATTTCGGATCAAGCGATTAATCCACAAACAGGTAAACGTTTGCCTGGGGAATCATGCGTTAACGCAAAAAACCCGCAAAAAGAGGTGGTATGGCAGTCGGATGGGGGGTATAAACGCGAAATGAAAAGCTGTTTTATATTTGAGGGCTATTATGATCGTTGGAAATATTCACCATCTGCAAAGCGGGTTGCCGGCGTCTCTGCGTGAGGCTATCGAACATGTTAAAGCGCATGTCACCGACGCGACGCCGCTGGGTAAACATGATATTGACGGCAACAACCTGTTCTATCTCATTTCCGAAGATACCACCGAGCCGATGGCCGACCGCCGCGCCGAGTATCACGCCCGCTACCTGGACATCCAGATTGTACTGAAAGGCCAGGAAGGAATGACCTTTAGCGTTCTCCCTGCCGGCGCGCCGGATATCGACTGGCTGGCGGAGAAAGACATCGCTTTCCTGGCGGAGGGTGCGCAGGAAAAAACCGTCATCCTCAGCGAAGGCGACTTTGTGGTGGTCTATCCCGGTGAAGTGCATAAGCCGCTGTGCGCCGTGGGCACGCCGGCGAAGGTGCGCAAAGCGGTAGTGAAGATGCTGATGGCGTAAAAAATACCCCGGGCTGCGGCTGGCGCCTTGCCCGGGCTACAGATCCGCGCGGTTTGGGGGCGGGTAGCCCGGATAAGCGCAGCGCAATCCGGGGGAATATCGCGAGAACGCTTACTTACCCAGCGTCGCCACCATCACCGCTTTGATGGTATGCATGCGGTTTTCCGCCTGGTCGAAAACGATGCTCGCCGCGGATTCAAATACCTCGTCGGTCACTTCCATACCACCGTGCAGGCCGTACTCCGCCGCCATCTGTTTGCCGAGCGTGGTCTGGTCGTCGTGGAACGCGGGCAGGCAGTGGAGGAATTTCACCTGCGGATTGCCGGTCAGCGCCATCATCTCGCTATTTACCTGATACCCGCGCAGCAGCGCGATACGCTCCGCCCACTTCTCTTTGGCTTCGCCCATCGATACCCAGACGTCGGTATAGATAAAGTCCGCGCCCTTCACGCCCGCCGCAATATCTTCGGTCAGCGTAATATTGCCGCCGTTTTTCTGCGCCAGCGCCCGGCACTGCTCGACCAGCTTCTCTTCCGGCCAGCAGGCGGTTGGCGCGACCAGACGCAGATCCAGCCCGGTCAACGCGGCGGCTTCGAGCATGGAGTTGCCCATATTATTCCGCGCGTCGCCGGCGTAGACCAGGGTCATCTGATTAAAGGCTTTGCCCGGCAGATGCTCCTGCATGGTCAGTAAGTCCGCCAGCAGCTGGGTGGGGTGGAATTCGTTGGTCAGGCCGTTCCATACCGGAACGCCGGCATACTCGGCCAGGGTTTCAACCACTTCCTGGCCGTGGCCGCGATATTGAATACCGTCGTACATGCGCCCCAGCACGCGGGCGGTGTCTTTAATCGACTCTTTATGGCCAATCTGGCTGCCGCTGGGGCCGAGCCAGGTGACGCGAGCGCCCTGGTCAAATGCGGCAACTTCGAAAGAGCATCGGGTGCGGGTAGAGTCTTTTTCGAAGATGAGCGCGATGTTTTTGCCGGTGAGATGCTGAATTTCAATATTGTTTTTCTTATCAGCTTTAAGCCTGGCCGCCAGCTCAAGCAGAGCGGTGATTTCGGCGGGGGTAAAATCGAGCAACTTTAAAAAATGCTTCTGATAAAACGCGGACATGGTTCCCTCACATGGCTCAAGCCATTTGTTGAATTAAAATTCACTTTATATGTATGAATATTCATTTGCAACCCCGTGTCATAAATCTTTCGCTCAGAAGGTGGAGGCAATCACGGCGGTATGTGACAATAGAAGCATCCGCGACACATTATGAGGAACGAGCCATGGCAAACCCGGAATTACTGGAAGAACAGCGTGAAGAAACGCGCCTGATTATTGAAGAGCTGCTCGAAGACGGCAGCGATCCTGACGCGCTGTACACCATTGAGCATCATCTCTCTGCCGATGATTTCGAAACGCTGGAGAAAGTGGCGGTCGAGGCCTTCAAGCTGGGCTACGAAGTGACTGAGCCGGAAGAGCTGGAAGTCGAAGAGGGCGATACCGTGATTTGCTGCGATATTCTCAGCGAATCCGCGTTGAATGCCGAGCTGATTGACGCCCAGGTTGAGCAGCTGATGACCCTGGCGGAAAAATACGACGTCGAGTACGACGGCTGGGGCACCTACTACGAAGATCCGAACGGGGAAGACGAAGAAGGTGACGACGACGAAGATCTGGTTGATGAAGACGACGACGGCGTTCGCCACTAAGTAGCAGAGGTATACGGCGGTGCGATATGCCGCCGTATAGCAAGGAATTTTAATGGATTACCCGCAAATACTCGCCCCGATTTTAAGCTTTCTGCATTGCCCAACTCCTCAGGCGTGGATTGATGAAGCCCGTAAACCGGAAAACCTCCCGCTGCTGTTGACCGACCATATGGTGTGCGAGCTGAAAGCGGCGCAAAACGCTATGCTGCTGGTGCGTCGATACGTCGCGGATAAAGCGGACGCGGATGAGCTGCTGGCCTGCCTGAAGCCGTATGAGGACTTCACCTACCGCTGGGGCCCGGAGCCGGATTTCGTCGCGCTGCATAAGCAGATAAATAAAAGCGCCATGCCGCAGACCGACGATCCCTGGGGACGTCAGCTACTCGACAGCATGATTCTGCTGATCAAAGAGGAGCTGCATCACTTCTGGCAGGTGAGGGAAATCATGCTTTCCCGCGAAATCCCGTACGTCAAAATCACCGCCAGCAACTATGCCCGCGGGCTGCGCCGGGAAGTGCGTTCTCACGAACCGGTCATGCTGATCGATAAACTCATCTGCGGAGCCTATATTGAAGCCCGCTCCTGCGAGCGTTTTGCCGCGCTGGCGCCATGGCTGGATGACGATCTGCAGAAGTTTTATCTGTCGCTGCTGCGTTCCGAAGCGCGCCACTATCAGGACTATCTGGACCTGGCGCAGAGAATCGCCCAGGACGATATCAGCGAACGCGTGCGCCAGCTTGGCGAAGCGGAAGCGGCGCTTATTAACGCGCCTGAAGCGGAGTTTCGTTTTCACAGCGGCGTGCCCGCCTGAACGTCAGGCCGCCGCTTCACCGCAGCGGCCTGACGATCCATTACAGATTGGCGTTTTTGTCTTTCTCTGCCGTCGCGGCGGCTTTGGGCGCGCCGAGGGTCGCTTTAAACCAGTTCACCACCCGTTCAATAACCGGCTTCTGATACCAGCTGTCATCGCCGTGCTCCGCGCCCGCCAGCAACACGTAATCGGCCGGGTTGCCCTCCTTTTTCAGCGCGCGATAGAGCTGTTGACTTTGTACCGGTGAAACCAGGGTGTCGGCGCTGCCGTGCATAATTAAAAACGGCGGCTTTTTACCGCTGATATGGCCCATCGGGCTGGCCGCCAGGGCTTTTTGCGGATCGCTGTCAATCGTCGCTCCCGGCCAGTCGCGAAAGGCGCTACCGTGTACCAGCAGCGCTTCAGTGACCGCCGGCGACTGGTGCACCTTTTGAATCGCCTGCGGAAAACCTTCGCCGATATTCAACAGGTTCGAAATACCGTACAGCGTGGCGGCGGCCTGCACGTCCGAGGATTGCGCCAGGTTATCGCCACGATCGAACGTTTTGTCGCCGTTGGTGAGCGCCAGCATCTGCGCCATATAGCCGCCTGCGGAATCCCCCAGCACGCCAATACGCGACGGGTCTATACCGTATTCCGCGGCATGTTCGCGCAGATAGCGTACGGCGGCTTTACCATCGATAACCGGGGCTGGGAAGGTGTCGGGAACCGTACGGTATTCCGCCGCCGCGACGACGAATCCCGCCGCCGCCAGCGCCATACGCATCTCGATAAACTTATTCCAGGTCGCGCTGGTGAAACCGCCGCCGGGGAAATAGATGATTGCCGGTTTCAGATCGCCGTTACGCGGTACCAGTAAAGACATATGCAGCTGACGAACGGCGACGGTGCTTTTTACCTGGCTATAAACGATATCGTTGAGCGCATCGATACGGCCCCGGGTTTTTTCCACGCGAATGACCTGAGCGCCTTCGGTATTGCCAGCAAGTTCGCCGGCGTTAACGCAGGAAGCCATGCCGGCAAGCAGCAGGCCGCCGGTGAGCAGGAGGGGGAGTTTTTTCATGGTGTTCTATCCTGAGCAAAGCCTGCCGCGACGGCAGGCGAAAAGATCCAATGCTCGAAGAGTGTATTAGCGAAAACGGGCGGTGAATAACGCTCTTTTTGCATGAAAACCATGCATTTTTTCGATTAATCAACGTCGCCGTTTTGCGGGCGCTACAGCACTTTCAACATCCTGACTTCGCAGTCAACGTGGCCGGTGCAGCCCAGCGGCTCAGCAATATGCTCGAAGCCGAGGTGCTCATATAAACCGACAGCTTCTTTCAGGAAGGCGGTGGTTTCCAGATAGCAGCGTTTGAATCCCTGTTCGCGGGCGTAATCAAGGGCCATCAGCGCCAGCTTTTTCGCCAGCCCCTGGCCGCGCGCGGAGGTCATAAAATACATTTTTTGTAGTTCGCAGATATCGGGCTCGCTGCAGGAGAGCGGTGCCACTCCGCCGCCGCCCACCACTTCACCATTCTGCTCAACGACCCAATAGGCGGAACCCGGCTGGCTATAAAGCTCATAGAGTTCATCCAGATTCGGATCGGCTACCGTATAGCCTTTGTCGGCGGTCAGACCATATTCAGCGGAGACCTGGCGGATAACAGCGGCAATCGCCGGATTATCATTAGCCGTGATGCGGCGCAGGGTTAGCGGTAGGGTTGCGCTCGTATTCATGTGAAGACTCATTGCAAAATAATGACGGATAATGTTGTTAATAACACTGCGGGAGGGGAGAGTGCAAGCGAGGATCTTTCACAGAAAACGCCCCTTATCCGAATGGATAAGGGGCGAGTGAATTACAGCGCGGCGATAATCGCCTGCTGCTCAATCAGCTTCGCTTTTGCTTCCGCGTAACCTTCCAGCTTCTCACGCTCTTTGGCGATCACCGCTTCCGGCGCGCGCGCCACAAAGCCTTCGTTGGAGAGTTTGCTTTCGATGCGGCCAATCTCGCCTTCGATTTTGGTCACCTCTTTAGCGAGGCGCGCCAGCTCATCTTCTTTATTGATAAGGCCAGCCATCGGGATCAGCAGCTCGGCGCCGTCGATAATTTTGGTCACGGAAACCGGACCTTTATCATCGGCAGGCAGCACGGTGATGCTTTCCAGACGCGCCAGGTTCAGCAGGAAGCTGCGGTTGTCGTTCACGCGACGAATCGCGGCTTCGCTGCAGCCGCGCAGCAGCAGCTCCAGCGGCTTACCTGGGGCGATGTTCATTTCCGCACGGATGTTACGCACGGCGACGATCGCCTGTTTCAGCCATTCGGTATCGGCCAGCGCCGCTTCGTCAACCTGAGACGCATCGTACTGCGGGAACGGCTGCAGCATGATGGTATCGGCAGTGATACCGCAAATGACCTTCACGCGCTGCCAGATGGTCTCGGTGATGAACGGAATAATCGGGTGCGCCAGGCGCAGCAGACCTTCCAGAACGGTCACCAGCGTGTGACGGGTGCCGAGCAGCTCAGACTCGGAACCGCCGTTCATTACCGGCTTGGTCAGCTCCAGATACCAGTCGCAGAACTGGTTCCAGGTGAACTCGTACAGAATGCCTGCGGCAATATCGAAGCGGAAGCCGTCCAGCGCCTCGCGGTAGGCTTTGATGGTCTGGTTGAATTCCGCCAGGATCCAGCGGTCCGCCAGCGACAGGGTCATTTCGCCGCCGTTAAAGCCGCAATCCTGATCTTCGGTATTCATCAGCACAAAGCGGCTGGCGTTCCACAGCTTGTTGCAGAAGTTACGGTAACCTTCCAGACGCTTCATATCCCAGTTGATATCGCGGCCGGTAGAGGCCAGCGCCGCCAGGGTAAAGCGCAGGGCGTCGGTACCGTGCGGCTCAATGCCGTTCGGGAACTGCTTCTCGGTGCGTTTGGCGATTTTTTCCGCCAGCTGCGGCTGCATCATGTTACCGGTGCGTTTTTCCAGCAGCTCCGGCAGGGAAATGCCGTCGACCATATCCAGCGGGTCGATAACGTTGCCCTTCGATTTGGACATCTTCTGGCCTTCGTCATCGCGGATCAAACCGGTCATATAGACGGTTTTAAACGGCACCTGCGGCTTGCCGTTTTCATCTTTGATGAAGTGCATGGTCATCATGATCATGCGGGCAATCCAGAAGAAGATGATGTCGAAGCCGGAAACCATCACGCTGGTCGGGTGGAACTGACGCAGGGCATCGGTGTTTTCCGGCCAGCCGAGGGTGGAGAAGGTCCACAGCGCGGAGGAGAACCAGGTATCGAGAACGTCTTCGTCCTGGCGCAGCGCCACGTCGGCGCCCAGGTTATTTTCCTGACGCACTTCGTCTTCGGTGCGGCCAACGTAGACGTTGCCGTCGTTGTCGTACCATGCCGGGATGCGGTGACCCCACCACAGCTGGCGGGAGATACACCAGTCCTGAATATCGCGCATCCAGGAGAAGTACATGTTTTCGTACTGCTTCGGCACGAACTGGATGTCACCGTTCTCCACCGCTTCAACCGCCGGTTTAGCCAGCACGTCGGCGCGGACGTACCACTGGTCGGTCAGCATCGGCTCAATTACCACGCCGCCGCGGTCGCCGTACGGAACGGTCAGATCGTGCGGTTTAATCTCGTCCAGCAGGCCCAGGGCGTCGATAGCGGCAACCACCGCTTTACGCGCGGCAAAGCGCTCCAGCTTCTGGAACTCCGCCGGGATGGCGTTTGAGTAAACATCGGACTCGTTGCCTTTGGTGTCGTAAACTTCCGCGGTTTCGCGGATGTCGCCGTCAAAGGTCAGGATGTTGATCATCGGCAGCGCATGACGCTTGCCCACTTCATAGTCGTTAAAGTCGTGCGCCGGGGTGATCTTCACGCAGCCGGTGCCCTTTTCCATATCGGCGTGTTCATCGCCCACAATCGGAATGCGGCGGTCAACCAGCGGCAGGATCACGAATTTGCCGATAAGGTCTTTATAGCGCGGATCTTCCGGGTTAACGGCCACGCCGGTATCGCCCAGCACGGTCTCCGGACGGGTGGTGGCGACGACCAGATAATCTTTACCGTCAGCGGTTTTCGCGCCGTCGGCCAGCGGATAGCGGATATGCCACATCGAGCCTTTAGACTCGCGGTTTTCCACTTCCAGATCGGAGATGGCGGTGCGCAGTTTCGGGTCCCAGTTGACCAGGCGCTTACCGCGGTAGATCAGATCTTCTTTGTACAGGCGGACAAAGACTTCTTTTACGGCGTTGGACAGGCCTTCGTCCATGGTGAAGCGCTCGCGCTCCCAGTCCACGGAGTTGCCCAGGCGGCGCATCTGACGGGTAATGGTGCCGCCGGATTCCGCTTTCCACTGCCAGATTTTATCGATAAAGGCGTCGCGACCGTAGTCGTGGCGGGTTTTACCTTCTTCGGCGGCAATCTTACGCTCAACCACCATCTGGGTAGCGATACCCGCGTGGTCGGTACCGGCCTGCCACAGGGTGTTTTTACCCTGCATGCGCTGGTAGCGAATCATGGTATCCATGATGGTTTGCTGGAAGGCATGACCCATATGCAAACTGCCGGTGACGTTCGGCGGCGGGATCATGATGCAGAAACTTTCCTGGCTTTCGTCGCCATTGGGTTTGAAATAGCCCTGCTTTTCCCAGTGCTCGTAAAGCGGCTGTTCGATATCTTGGGGGTTGTATGTCTTTTCCATTATTTCCAGGTTGCCGTGTTCAGGTTGAAACCAGCCATGCGGTACGCTTTATAGCGTTCGCGCGCCAGTTGTTTCAAAGAATCTTCATAAGGGACGAAGTCTATCACTTCTGTGAAAGCGGTGGCAAAATCTGCAAAGTTTAGCCGCAGGCTAATCAGAATATCCCGCGGGCTGCTGTTGCGCTTTTGCGGCCAGGCAATCTCCACCGGCGCGCCGCCGCGCGGACCTTCTCCCGCCAGATTATGCGGAACGAAACTTTCCGCGGGTCGAGCCCAGAGCGCTTCGTCCAGACGAATGGCCTGCTGCTCATCTTCACAGGCGATGAGTACCCGCTTGCCGCTGCGCCAACGTTCTGCGGCAATGTCACACACCAGTTGTTCAACGGCGCTCAGGCCGTCTTGTTGCGTATCATTGTCCAGAAGATAGAACGTTGCGTTTTTCATATATGGGGCTTCTTGTGGTGACTTTAAATGCTTAAGCCGGGCGGCGCTACGCTGACCCGGCCTATAAACGGCATCTTTTCGTTGGCCCGGCAAGCGTAACGCCACCGGGCATCAGACGGCAATTACTCTTCGCCGGTAAATCCGGCGCGATTAAGCAGGAACTGCGACAGCATCGCCACCGGACGACCGGTCGCGCCTTTGGCTTTCCCGGAACGCCACGCGGTACCGGCGATATCCAGGTGCGCCCAGTTGTACTTGCGGGTAAAGCGCGCCAGGAAGCAGCCCGCGGTAATCGCCCCGCCGGGACGGCCGCCGATATTGGCCATATCCGCAAAGTTAGACTCCAGCTGCTCCTGGAACTCGTCGCCAAGCGGCAGACGCCATGCGCGATCGCCCGCCAGTTCGGACGCGCCGATCAGCTCGTGGGCCAGCGGGTTGTGGTTCGACATCAGGCCGGTGATGTGGTGGCCCAGCGCAATCACGCAGGCGCCGGTCAGCGTGGCCACGTCGATAACGGTTTCCGGCTCGAAGCGCTCAACGTAGGTCAGCACATCGCACAGCACCAGACGCCCTTCGGCATCGGTATTCAGCACTTCCACCGTTTGCCCGGACATCGTGGTCAACACGTCGCCTGGACGATAGGCGCGGCCGCCCGGCATGTTTTCACATCCGGCCAGCACGCCGACAACGTTCAGCGGTAGCTGAAGTTCGGCAACCATACGCATCACGCCGTACACCGCCGCCGCGCCGCACATGTCGTATTTCATCTCGTCCATGCCTTCGGAAGGCTTGATGGAGATGCCGCCGGAGTCAAAGGTCAGACCTTTACCCACCAGCACGATAGGGCGCGCGTCTTCCGCCGGGTTGCCTTTATATTCGATAACCGACATCAGCGATTCATTTTGCGAACCGTTGCCGACCGCCAGATAGGAGTTCATTCCCAGCTCTTTCATCTGCTGTTCGCCGATAACGCGGGTAATGACGTTCTTACTGTAGGTATCGGCCAGCTGGCGCGCCTGAGAGGCCAGATAGGCGGCATTACAGATATTTGGCGGCATATTGCCGAGATCTTTCGCCGCTTTGATGCCGGCAGCAATCGCCAGACCGTGCTGAATAGCGCGTTCGCCGCTGGTCAGCTCGCGACGAGTTGGGACGTTGAAGACCATTTTACGCAGCGGGCGACGCGGCTCGCTTTTGTTGGTTTTCAGCTGGTCAAAGCTGTATAGCGTCTCTTTGGCGGTCTCGACCGCCTGACGCACTTTCCAGTAGTTATTGCGGCCTTTGACATGCAGCTCGGTCAGGAAGCAGACGGCTTCCATTGAGCCGGTATCATTCAGCGTATTGATTGTTTTCTGAATGACCTGCTTGTACTGACGTTCATCCAGCTCGCGCTCTTTGCCGCAACCAATAAGCAGAATGCGCTCTGACAGAATGTTCGGCACATGGTGCAGCAATAAAGTCTGGCCAGGTTTGCCTTCCAGCTCGCCGCGACGCAGCAGGGCGCTGATATAACCGTCGCTAATTTTATCAAGCTGTTCGGCGATGGGGGAGAGGCGACGTGGTTCAAAGACGCCGACCACGATACAGGCGCTCCGCTGCTTCTCCGGGCTACCGCTTTTTACACTGAACTCCATGCACTATGCTCCTGAATCTTAAAGACAACAGTGGTGGCTACAGATATACTCGTCGTCTTTCAAGTTGCAGATGCGTTGGCTGCGCCTGCTCACCCCTGTCACTTACCTGATGTAAGCTCCGGGGCTTCACAGTCTTGCCGCCTGCCTGCAACTCGAAATCCATAGAGTATAGAAATTGAAAGCTTTCGTAACTCATGTCCGCTGTTGTGGTGACTTCGTGTTAATCTTAACGTTATTACGGCCTTGGTTCGTCAGAAAAGATCCTGATACGCAGAACCAGCGAGTCATTTAATCTTAGCGATGTTTTCGACGACCAAAGAGAATAAATGACGTTTAAGCCATGAAACAAGCAATTTTCCTGCAATAAAACGGGTTTTTACGGGCGTATTTATAGTGATAATCATAAGATATCTGGTTCGTGAGACGCTGAAAAGCCAGTTGGCGATCCTATTCATCCTGCTGCTCATTTTCTTTTGTCAGAAACTGGTCAGGATCCTCGGCGCCGCTGTTGATGGCGATATCCCGACAAATCTGGTGCTCTCGCTGTTAGGGCTGGGCGTACCTGAAATGGCGCAGCTTATTCTGCCCCTGAGTTTATTCCTCGGGCTGCTGATGACGCTGGGCAAACTGTATACCGAAAGCGAAATTACGGTGATGCACGCCTGCGGCCTGAGTAAAGCCGTGCTGGTGAAAGCCGCCATGATCCTGGCGCTCTTTACGGGCGTCGTCGCGGCGGTCAACGTGATGTGGGCCGGCCCCTGGTCTTCTCGTCACCAGGATGAAGTGCTGGCGGAGGCGAAAGCGAACCCCGGCATGGCGGCGCTGGCTCAGGGCCAGTTCCAGCAGGCCAGCGACGGCAGCGCGGTGCTGTTTATTGAGAACGTCAACGGCAACCGCTTCAGCGACGTTTTCCTTGCTCAGCTACGGCCGCGAGGCAACGCGCGCCCGTCGGTGGTGGTCGCGGATACCGGCGAGCTATCGCTGCGTAAAGACGGCTCGCAGGTGGTGACCATGAATCAGGGCACCCGCTTTGAAGGCACCGCGATGCTGCGCGACTTCCGCATTACCGACTTCAAAAACTATCAGGCGATAGTCGGCCATCAGGCGGTGGCCTCCGACCCGAACGATACCGAGCAGATGGATATGCGCACCCTGTGGCATACCGATACCGATCGCGCCCGGGCGGAGCTGCACTGGCGCTTCACGCTGGTGGCAACGGTGTTCATCATGGCCCTGATGGTGGTGCCGCTCAGCGTGGTGAACCCGCGCCAGGGCCGCGTGCTGTCGATGCTGCCGGCGATGCTGCTCTATCTGGTGTTCTTCCTGCTGCAAACGTCGATTAAATCGAGCGGCGGTAAAGGCAAAATGGATCCGATGGTCTGGATGTGGGCGGTAAACCTGCTCTATTTCGCGTTGGCCGTGCTGTTGAACCTGTGGGATACGGTGCCGATGCGCCGCTTCCGTGCCCGTTTTAACAAAGGAGCGGCGTGATGCAGGCGTTTGGGGTACTTGACCGTTATATCGGTAAGACGATTTTCAATACCATCATGATGACCCTGTTCATGCTGGTTTCCCTCTCGGGCATCATCAAGTTTGTCGACCAGCTGAAAAAGGCCGGGCAGGGCAACTATGATGCGCTGGGGGCCGGAATCTACACGATTCTCAGCGTGCCGAAAGATATCCAAATCTTCTTCCCGATGGCGGCGCTGCTCGGCGCGCTGCTGGGGCTGGGGATGCTGGCGCAGCGCAGCGAACTGGTGGTGATGCAGGCTTCCGGCTTTACCCGTTTGCAGGTGGCGCTGTCGGTGATGAAAACCGCGATTCCGCTGGTGCTGCTGACCATGGCGATGGGCGAGTGGGTTGCCCCGCAGGGCGAGCAGATGGCGCGTAACTATCGTGCTCAGCAGATGTACGGCGGTTCGCTGCTTTCCACTCAGCAGGGGCTATGGGCGAAAGACGGCCATAACTTTGTGTATATCGAGCGGGTAAAAGGCAACGATGAGCTGGGCGGGGTGAGCATTTACGCCTTTAACGACCAGCGCCGCTTGCAGTCCGTTCGCTATGCCGCTTCGGCAAAGTTCGACACCGAGAATAAGCTCTGGCGACTGTCGCAGGTGGATGAATCCAACCTGACTGACCCGAAACAGGTCACCGGAACGCAGACGGTCAGCGGGACCTGGAAGACCAACCTGACGCCGGACAAGCTCGGCGTGGTGGCGCTGGACCCGGACGCGCTGTCCATCAGCGGCCTGCACAACTATGTTACCTATCTGAAGTCCAGCGGTCAGGATCCGGGCCGCTATCAGCTCAATATGTGGAGCAAAATCTTCCAGCCGCTGTCGGTGGCGGTGATGATGCTGATGGCGCTGTCGTTTATCTTCGGCCCGCTGCGTAGCGTACCGATGGGCGTCAGAGTGGTGACCGGGATCAGCTTCGGCTTTATCTTCTACGTGCTGGACCAGATTTTCGGCCCGCTCACCCTGGTGTACGGCATTCCGCCGATTATCGGCGCGCTGTTGCCGAGCGCCAGCTTCTTCTTGCTGAGCCTCTGGCTGATGATGCGTAAAACCTGACGTCACGCGCCCCCTTCCTGAAGTCAGAAAGGGGGCTTTTTTTAGCGTTTCCGCCCGCCAAGTAAGCTTCCCAGCATTCCCCTGACTATCTGGTTGGTGACCTGACGCACCGCGCTCCTGGCCGCCGTTTGCACAATGCCGTCGCGTTTGCCGCCGCGCGGCCCGGTGGTGCCGAACAGAATGTCTTTGAGCCCGCCGAGCAGACCGTCGTCATCGCCGTTTTGCTGGCCTTTTGCGGGCGGTGATTGCTGCTGCTCCGTTGTGCTCTGAACGCCCTGTTGCAGCCTTTCAAAGGCCGATTCACGGTCGATCTCTTCTTCATATTTTCCGTACAGCGCCGAGTGGTTAAGCAGCCCGTTACGTTCGTCATCGGTGACCGGCCCCATACGCGAGCAGGGTGCGATAACCATCGCGCGTTCCACTATCGAAGGGCTGCCTTTCTCATCAAGAAAGGAGATCAGCGCCTCGCCGGTGCCCAGCTCCTGGATCGCCTGTTCGGTACTGAACGCGGGATTCGCGCGCATGGTCTGCGCGGCGGTTTTTACCGCTTTTTGGTCTTTCGGCGTGAAGGCGCGCAGGGCGTGCTGCACGCGATTACCCAGCTGACCGAGAACCGCATCGGGAATGTCCGCCGGGTTTTGTGAAACAAAATAGACCCCGACGGCTTTAGAACGAATCAGGCGAATGACCTGCTCGATTTTATCCAGCAGCACCTGCGGCGCATCGTTAAACAGCAGATGCGCTTCATCAAAGAAAAAGACCAGTTTTGGCTTCTCCTGGTCACCGGCCTCCGGCAGGCGTTCGTAAAGCTCGGAGAGCATCCACAGCAGGCTGGCGGCGTACAGCTTCGGCATCTGGTAAAGCTTTTCGGCGCTCAGGATATTAATCACCCCTTTACCCTCAGCGTCGACGCGCATCCAGTCCTGGATATCGAGCATAGGTTCGCCGAAAAAGTGCTCCGCGCCCTGCTGCTCCAGGGTTAATAATCCGCGCTGAATCGCCCCAACGGAGGCGCTGCTGATGTTGCCGTACTGGTTCTGAAACGCTTTGGCGTTGTCGCCAATGTATTGGGTTATGGCGCGCAGGTCTTTAAAGTCGAGCAGCAGCAGCCCGCGATCGTCGGCGATACGGAAGATGATATTCAGCACCCCGGACTGAACCTCATTGAGGTTGAGCAGGCGAGCCAGCAGCAGCGGCCCGAGATCGGAAACCGTGGCGCGAACCGGGTGGCCTTTTTCGCCAAAAATATCCCATAGCACCACCGGATTGGCGTGCGGCTGCCAGTCCGTTGCGCCGATTTTTTCCAGACGCGCCTGCAGCTTTTCCGAACTTTGGCCCGACTCGGCGATACCGGTGAGGTCGCCTTTCACATCGGCCATAAATACCGGAACGCCGATTTCCGAGAAAGACTCCGCCAGCTTTTGCAGAGTGACGGTTTTACCGGTCCCCGTGGCGCCGGTAATCAAGCCGTGGCGGTTGGCCATAGCGGGCAGTAAATGCAGCTGTTTATCCAGCGTGCGTGCAATCAGCAGAGGTGAGCTCATGAGCGATTTCTCCATTTATCCTGCTGCGAGTATAGGCAACCTGATAGCAAAAGGAGGGAAATCACGCGCACCTTCGCTTATTCACGTCAGGCGCAGTGGCGCTGAATTAACGCGATGCTCTGTTCGATTTCGCGGCGGATATCGTCTTCGCTCCAGTTTGCCAATTCCGGCGCGAAGGGTTCGAACGCATACACGCCCTGATAGCCGCGCGCCTCCAGGTTTTTGACCTGCTCGCAGCTTTGCAGCTGGTCTTTTGCGGTCAGCATGATGCGCTCATTGTCGGTAAGGGCTTCGCGCGGGCGGGTATCCTCTACGCCGGAAAGATGGACCAGACCGATTTCGCCGATATCCACCTGGTTAAACTCCTGCTCCGCCTGCGGATAAAGATGATGATGGAAGGTATCTATCAGCAGCTTAAACGGCACCCGCGCGTCGTGGATCAGCGTTTGCGCCTGCGCCGAGGAGCGGAGCGAGCTCTGCGGGAAACCGAGCGGCTCCACCAGCCCCTGAATACCGTAGAAGGCGAATAGCGGCGCCAGGTCACGCAGGGCGTTAAGGGTTTCGCTCGCCGGAACCTCGGTACCATCGTTCAGCGGGCACAGCACCAGCGATTTGGCACCAACGGCTTTGGCTTCTTTCAGCAATGACTCCGTCAGGCTACGAACCTCTGCGGTGCGGCAGTTGAAGGGGTAGACCGCATTGATAGTGAGGATCTCAATATGGTAGCGGTCAGCCAGCTCCCGCACCTGCTGGTGGCTCAGGTCGTCGGTTACTTTTCCGCTGGGGAGGTCGTTACGTAGCTCGACTTTGTTCAGCCCCAGGCTGTTCACCAGCCGGAAAAAGGCCTCAATGCTGAGTGACGGGGCGATCTTGCGGTTGATGCAGAAACGTTGCGATGCAATAGCCATTTTGACTCTCCAGAAATGTAGGGATCGGATTCGTTCGAATGCCTCATAGTCAAAACATTTATTCCAAAATTAGCAATGTATGAAATGGTGATTTTTTGAGCCGACTCGCAAAATATTTTTCTGCTGCGTTTTAAAGAGCACGGGTTGCAGGTGGCGCTAAATCTCAACTCTTTTTATCGTGCTTTAGTCCGCAAGCCGGCAATTTCTTACACGAAATTGCGACCATCATCACCAAAATAGAATTTCACTAGTCATCAATATTGAAATATTAATTTCATTTTACTACGGTTACAGCACAGCAGATCCAGTAATGGGCCGTACTGCGTTGGCCCCCGATACCCCATACAGATGAGGCGAGAGCATGACTATCACAGGAAACTTTATTGGCGGGAAAACCGTTACCAGCGGCAGCAGCAAAACAATGCCGGTTTTCGACCCCGCGACGGGCAAAGTGGTCCGCGAAGTCACGTTATCGACCGCGCAGGAAGTCTCTGACGCCATTCAGGTGGCGCGTGATGCTTTTGAAAGCTGGTCGCGCACCACGCCGCTGCGCCGCGCCCGCGTGATGTTCAATTTTAAAATGTTACTGGAACAGCACGCTGAAGAGCTGGCGGGGATTATCGTCAGCGAACACGGTAAAGTGTTTTCCGACGCGATGGGGGAGCTGACGCGCGGCATGGAAGTCGTTGAGTTTGCCTGCGGTATTCCGCACCTGATCAAAGGGGAGTTCTCATCGGATGTCGGCACCGGCGTTGATAGCTATTCTCTGATGCAGCCGCTGGGCGTGGTAGCGGGCATTACGCCGTTCAACTTCCCGGCGATGGTACCGATGTGGATGTTCCCGCTGGCGCTGGCCTGCGGCAACAGCTTTGTCCTGAAGCCGCCAGCGCTGGCGCCTACTGCCGCGGTGCGTCTGGCGGAATTGCTGAAACAAGCGGGTCTGCCGGATGGCGTCTTTAACGTCGTGCACTGCAGCAACGAAGATGCCGAGCAGCTATACCGGGACCCGCGGATCGCGGCGGTAAGCTTTGTCGGATCTTCCGGCGTGGCGGAGCATATTTATAAAACCGCCAGCGCTTATGGCAAGCGAGTACAGGCGTTTGGCGCGGCGAAAAACCACGCGATTGTGATGCCGGATGCCGATCTTGATGCCACCGTGAATGCCATTATGGGCGGCGCGTTCGGCTCGGCGGGCGAGCGCTGCATGGCGCTGCCGGTGGTGGTTGCCGTGGGTGATGAAACGGCGGATAAACTGATTGCGCGCCTGAAGCCGCTGGTGGAATCCCTGAAGGTTGGGCCGGGCTGTATGCGCGGAAAAGAAGAGAACGAAATGGGGCCGGTCGTCTCCGATACCCATCAGAAAAAAGTGCTGGGATATATTGATAAAGGGGTTAGCGAGGGGGCGACGCTGGTGGTTGACGGACGCAAGCCGCAGGTGCCCGGGTTTGAAGAGGGATACTACGTCGGCGGAACGCTGTTCGACAACGTCACGCCGGAGATGACTATCTGGCGCGAAGAGATTTTTGGCCCGGTGCTGGGGATTGTTCGCGTGGCGGATTACCACAGCGCGCTGGAGCTGGTGAACAGCCATGAGTTCGGCAACGGTAGCGCCGTCTTTACCAGCAACGGCCACACCGCGCGTGAATTTGTCCATGATGTCCAGGCCGGAATGGTTGGGGTCAACGTACCGGTACCCGTTCCAATGGCCTTCCATAGCTTTGGCGGCTGGAAACGCTCCGTATTCGGCGTACTGAACGTCCATGGCCCGGACGGCGTGCGCTTCTATACGCGTATGAAAACCGCCACCGTCCGCTGGCCGCAGGGTCAGCAAACCGTATCTGAATTCAGTATGCCGACGTTAGGCTAATCGGCGAAGGAGAGCGCCATGTCTTTACTGGCTAAAGCAAAAAAAGAAGGGCAGATTCAGCACATCACCCCGCAGAGCGCGGGGTGGAAGTACATTGGTTTTGATGTCTGGATGTTAAAGAAAGGGCAAACCGTCACCCTGGAAAGCGGCGATCGCGAACTGTGCCTGGTGCTGGTTGCCGGCCTGGCTTCGGTAAAAACCACGCAGGCGGATTTCCCGAACCTCGGCCAGCGTATGTCGCCGTTTGAGCGGACGCCGCCCTGGTCAGTCTACGTGCCGCCGCAGGATAAAGTCGAAGTGACGGCAGATTCTGACCTCGAGCTGGCCGTATGCAGCGCCCCGGGTAAAGGAACCTTCCCTGCACGGGTTATCTCCCCGCAGGACGTGGGCGTAGAGCATCGCGGTAAAGGGCGTAACCAGCGGCTGGTGCACAATATTCTGCCGGATAGCGCGCAGGCGGACTGCCTGCTGGTGGTGGAGGTTTACACCGAGGAAGGGGCGACCAGCTCATGGCCGTCGCACAAGCATGATACGGCGCTGCCGGGCCAGGAAACCCAGCTGGAAGAGACCTACTATCACCGTTTCGATCCGCCGCAGGGTTTTGCCTTCCAGCGCGTCTATACCGATGACCGCAGCCTTGATGCCTGCATGGCCCCCTACAACCACGATGTGGTCATGGTGCCGCGCGGCTACCATCCGGTGGCGGCGATTGCCGGATATGACAGCTACTATCTGAACGTGATGGCCGGCCCGGATCGCAAATGGATGTTTACCTGGGAAGAGGATCACGCGTGGATCAATAGCCCAGATTATCCTCGCCACGATTAGCATCGGTTGAGGATAAAAAGGCCGGTTAGCCATGCTAGCCGGCCTTTTTGATCCTGTTACCCGAATAAGATCGTCGTCGCAATTCTGCCATATCCCCGGCTCGCGCTGCGCTTAGCCGGGCTACGGGTTTACCGTCGTCTGCGGACAAGTAGCCCGGATAAGACGTTTACGT
>NZ_CAXSXW010000016.1:46372-46647 GCF_964241505.1 Klebsiella sp. Q11 | reverse complement strand
TCCCCGGCTCGCGCTGCGCTTAGCCGGGCTACGGGTTTACCGTCGTCTGCGGACAAGTAGCCCGGATAAGACGTTTACGTCGCCATCCGGGAGGCATGAAAAATTTAAGCCAGCTGCACCCCGGCTCGCGTTGCGCTCAGCCGGGCTACAGGTTTACCGTCGTTTGTGGACAAGTAGTCCGGATAAGACGTTTACGTCGCCATCCGGGAATAATGAAAAGCTTAAGCCAGCTGCACCCCCGGCTCGCGCTGCGCTCAGCCGGGCTACGGGTTTAC
>NZ_CAXSXW010000016.1:0-46274 GCF_964241505.1 Klebsiella sp. Q11 | reverse complement strand
ACCGTCATCTGCGGACAAGTAGCCCGGATAAGACGTTTACGTCGCAATCCGGGAATAATGAAAAGCTTAAGCCAGCTGCACCCCGGCTCGCGCTGCGCTTAGCCGGGCTACGGGTTTACCGTCATCTGCGGACAAGTAGCCCGGATAAGACGTTTACGTCGCAATCCGGGAATAATGAAAAGCTTAAGCCAGCTGCTTCGTCTCTGCATCTTTGCTGCTGTTCAGCGCCAGCGAGACCGCCAGCGTCTGGGCCAGGCACAGCGAGGCCACCTGCGAGCGGAAACCATCAACCTGCGCCTCGCGCACCACAAAGCAGACGTCGCTGAAGGCCGCCAGCGGGCTGACCTGGCTGTCGGTAATCGCTATCTGTCGTGCTTTACGCTGCGCGCCGAGCTCCACCAGTTCAACCACTTCCCGCGCATACGGAGAGAAGCTCACCGCCACCACGACATCTTTCGGCCCGACCAGGCTCAGCTGCTCGGTAAACATGCCGCCCAGACCGTCAATCAGGAACGCTTTACGGTCCAGATGGCGCAGGGCGTAGGTCAGATAGGAGGCGACGCTAAAGGAGCGGCGCAGGCCAATAACGTAGATATTCTCCGCTTCCGCCAGCAGCGCGACCGCGCGCTGCAGATCGTCGCCGGAGGTCTGCATCGCCAGCTGCTGCAGCGCCTGGGTATTGACCATGGTGAACATATTCAGGATTTCGGTCGGCGTTTCCGGCGGGGTTGCGTCATCCGTCGTGGTCTGGCGGAACAGACGCGCGCGCTCGGTATAGTTAGCCGTCTCTTCCATCAGATGCTGCTTGAACATCTGCTTCATTTCGTTGAAGCCGCTAAAACCAAAGGCGTTAGCGAAGCGGATTAGCGTGGAAGGGGGGACGTCAGCTTGTTGCGCGATAGAGGCCACGGTGTCGAAAGCCACGCTATTGCTGTTATCGAGAATATAGCGGGCTACCTGTTTCAGGCGTTTGCTTAACGTGTCGTAGCGACGCCTGATTTCATCCTGCAAGATGGTAAGTTGGGTCGGATTATTGGCCATAGATTGCGCTCTGAGAAAATGAAAGGAATATAATTTCCAGTGTATCAAATGAAGCGAATTTTTCATTTACTACGATGAAATACGCGATTCATTTCACGAAGATCCAGAAAAAAGCCCGCATCTTCTGAAGAGGATGCGGGCCTGGGCGGAATCAGCCGCGGGCTTCTCGCCAGTAGCCGATGAGCGTGAGGTAGTTGCGTTTCACTTCGTTAATCAGCGCCTCGTCGCTGAGCTCTCCCTGCATCCAGCGCCGTGAAGGCTGGCCAAAAATGGTGCGTCCTACGGCAAAACCTTTGATCATCGGATGCTTCGCCGCTTCGGCAAAACCGGCGCGCAGACGGTCCGAAGGGGCGTCCAGGCCGAGGATTAAGATCCCGCGGCACCAGCTATCTTCGCGCGCGATCAGTTTGCCAATCCTTTCCCATTCCGCGCTCGACAGCGGCGGCAGCTTCCACCAGTCCGGCTGGATGCCCAGCTGATAGAAGTGCTCCAGCATGTCGTGGTAGTGGCGTTCATCTTTATCCGGGCCGTTTTCCGGCAGGATGATTTCCAGCAGCAGCTCATGCCCGGACTTGTTGCACGCCTGCCAGACCTCCAGCAGCAGCGCATCCTGTTCGGCGCGCAGCTCGGCCGGATCGGCCGGATGATAGAAGACCAGGCATTTCATCACGTGCTCCAGCGGCCAGTCGATCAGCTGGGAACCGATGTTGCCATGTTCCAGACGCAGCGGGCGAGAGCTCGGCATTTCAATCGGTCGACCAATCCACCAGCCCTTGCCGGTGATGGCATTGAGCGAGCGCTGGCCGTAGGTGCCATCGGCGAGGATGCCGCTGCGACCGTCAAGACCGGCTTCGTCTGCGGCGGCTTCCGCGGCCGCCAGCAGCAGCAGCTTCAACTGCGGAATGCAGGATTCATCACGCCCGGTTTCCAGCGCCAGATCTGCCAGCTGTTTACGGTGGTCAAAGGCGAAAATGCACAGCTCCGGCCATGCCTGGCGGCGGCTGGTGACGCGATGGAGATGGTTGAGACGATCGTCGATATCCGGACGCGGCACCGATTCTGCCCGCGACAGATAGTCGTCAAGCTCGGCTTTGGTCGGCATTGCGGGTGCGCAGCCGTGGCGTGAAACCACCAGCGCGCCGCAGGCGTTAGCGTAGCGGCAGGCCTGCTCCCAGCCTTCATCGTTAAGCCAGCCGCGCAGCAGGCCGGACATAAAGGCATCGCCCGCGCCCAGGACGTTAAGCACGTCTACGCGTACGCCCTGCTGCAGCGGCACGCTATCCCAGCTGTCGGGAATAGCGCCTTCCAGCACCACGCAGCCCATCGGACCGCGCTTGCAAACCAGCGTCGCTTTCGTGGCGTTACGCACGTTTTTCAGCGCGGTCAGGGTATCGGTGCTGCCGCCGGCAATATGAAACTCCTCTTCTGTCCCCACCACTAAATCGAACAGATGCAGGACTTCCTGCAGCTGGCTGGTCACCTGGCCGGATTCAATGAAACGCGTTTCACCGTCGCCTAAAGACGTTAACCCCCAAAGCACCGGACGATAGTCGATATCCAGTGCGGTACGCAGGCCGTGGCGGCGGGCGTACTCCAGCGCCTTCAGCACCGCTTCGCGCGTGTTAGAGTGCGAAAGGTGGGTGCCGGTTACCGCCAGCGCCCGGGAAGAGGCGATGTACTCTTCCTTAATATCTTCTGGCGAAAGGGCCATATCGGCGCAGTTATCGCGGTAAAAAATGAGCGGAAATGTCTCCTGATCTTTAATCCCCAGCATCACTAACGCCGTCAGGCGCTGCTTATCGGTGATCAGATATTCGGTATCGACGCCGGCGCGGCTGAGCGTTTCGCGTAAAAAACGACCATTGTGCTCATCGCCCACGCGGGCAAGCATCGCCGATTTTAATCCCTGTATAGCGGTGCCGAAGGCGACGTTGCCGGAAGAGCCACCCAGGTACTTAGAAAAACTGGCAACATCTTCCAGCCTCGCGCCAATCTGCTGGGCATAGAGATCGACTGCCACCCGGCCAATACAGATGACGTCGAGTCGCTTTACTGCTGCATTCATAGCTAGGGTTTCCTTTTGCATTTCTGCTGTACGGAAGAGTCGGGATGCCGACAGCGTCTCCGAAAACAGCCTGAGGGTTATTGGTTATCTCTAGTTTGAGAAATAAATATTTCATTTGCAAACTAGATCGAAATTAAAAAACCAAAAATGTGAGGGATATACCACTATGCCGCGCTGAGCCTCATTCTGCCTCGGATCCAGGGCTGCGGCTGAAAGTTGAACTGGAGTCCGTTTAGACGCGGTCTTTACCTATGATTTTTAAGGGGATATTAAGAGGTGGGCCGCGTAATTTGCGCGTTATCCCGTATACAGGATGCGAATGAAACGGGTGAAATGCATAGAGAGTTTGATCGCTCTCGCAAAATGAAATATTTCTTCTGTATTTCTATTTAATGAAAAAAATGTTTGCCTATAATCCAGAAGTATTCCAGTGACGTTAACGATTTCCCTGACTCATCGCTGTATCGCTGGGCAGGGCAAAACGCGAACCCACACGCAAATACTGAACAATAAGGATTGGGCAACATGGGCAAACTGAGACTGACAATGGCGCAGGCGCTGGTGAAGTTCCTGGATAACCAGTACCTGGAAGTCGATGGCGAAGAGCATAAGTTCGTCAAAGGCATCTTTGCTATCTTTGGCCACGGCAACGTGCTGGGAATGGGCCAGGCCCTTGAACAAGATAGCGGTGAAATGCGGGTCTATCAGGGGCGTAACGAGCAAGGGATGGCGCATGTCGCCACCGGTTTTGCCAGACAGTCCCTGCGTCGTCAGATTATTGCCTGCACCTCCTCCATTGGCCCCGGCGCGGCGAATATGATTACCGCTGCCGCCACCGCGACCGCCAACCGCATCCCGCTGCTGCTGCTACCGGGCGATGTGTTTGCGACCCGCCAGCCTGACCCGGTGCTGCAGCAAATCGAACAGAGCCACGATCTCAGCATTACCACTAACGACGCGTTTCGCGCGGTGAGTAAATACTGGGATCGCATCACCCGTCCGGAACAGCTGATGAGCGCCTGCATCAACGCCATGCGCGTGTTGACCGACCCGGCGGAAACCGGTGCGGTCACGCTCTGTTTGCCGCAGGATGTCCAGGGCGAAGCCTGGGATTATCCGGAATCCTTCTTTACCCGCCGGGTACACCGCCTTGATCGCCGTCCGGCCAGCGCCGCGCAGCTGGCGGATGCCGTGGCGGCGATTAAAGCCAGCCGTAAGCCGCTGATCGTCTGCGGCGGCGGGGTGAAATACTCCGGCGCCGGCGAGGCGTTGACCCGTTTTGCCGAGCGCTACGGCGTGCCGTTTGTCGAAACTCAGGCGGGTAAAGGCAGCGTTGTCTCTTCGCATCCGTATAACGTGGGCGGCGTCGGCGAAACCGGCTGCCTGGCGGCGAACCTGCTGGCGAAAGAGGCGGATCTGGTCATCGGTCTCGGCACGCGTTTCAGCGATTTCACCACCTCGTCAAAATGGATTTTCCAGCACCCGGGCGTGCGCTTCCTCAATATTAACGTCAGCAACTTCGACGCCTGGAAGCTGGATGGCATCCCGATGCTGGCGGATGCCCGCGAAGCCCTCACCGCCCTGGACGACGCCCTGTCCGGCGAATCCTGGCAGGCTGGCTGGGGCGAGCAGATTGAAAGCGTACAGAGCCGCCAGCTGAAAGAGACCCAGCGCGTTTACCAGGCGGTGTGGCAGGAAACCGCTTTCGTCCCGGAAATCGACGACCATCTGGATCGGGAATCGGTGTATCGCGAATTTCGTCAGATAACCGACTCCACCCTGACGCAAAGCAGCGTCCTTGGCGTACTCAACGAAACGCTGCCGGCGGATGCGGTGATTGTGGCGGCGGCGGGTAGCCTGCCGGGAGACCTGCAGCGCGTCTGGCGCAACCGGGCCACCAACACCTATCACGTGGAATACGGCTACTCCTGCATGGGGTACGAAGTCAGCGCCGCGCTGGGCGTGAAGTTAGCCCAACCGCAAAGCGAGGTCTATTCGCTGGTCGGCGACGGCTCGTTCATGATGCTGCACTCCGAGCTGGTGACCTCCCTGCAGGAGCGCGCGAAGATCAATATCGTGCTGCTCGACAACATGGCCAACGGCTGCATTAACAACCTGCAAATGGAGCACGGTATGGACAGCTTCGGCACCGAGTTCCGCTTCCGCTGCGCCGAATCGGGCCAGCTGCAGGGCGGCCTGGTGCCGGTAGATTTCGCCACCGTCGCTGCCGGCTACGGCTGCAAAACCTGGCGCGTCACGACGCTAGAAGAACTACGCCACGCGCTGGACGCCGCGCGCCGCGAAACCGTCAGCACCCTGATAGACATTAAAGTGCTGCCGAAAACCATGGTGCACAAATACGGCAGCTGGTGGAACGTCGGCGTCGCGCAGTCTGCGCTCTCCGAGCGGATCCGCAAGGTGGCGCAAATGATCAATGAAAAACGCGCTCAGGCGCGGGATTACTAAAACAGAACACAAACCCTGAACCCTACAAATCTCGGGAGAAAACCAACTATGTCACTCAAATTAGGTGTCATCGGTGCCGGCGCTATCGGTAAAGAGCATATCCGTCGTTGCACTCAGGTACTGCAGGGAGCCACGGTAGTGGCGGTTTCGGATATCAACGAAGAGAACGCCCGCGCCGCGGTTGCGCTGCCGGGCGTACATGCCGAAGTGTACGCCGACGGTCATGACGTGATTAAGGCCAGCGACGTGGACGCTATTCTGGTCACCTCATGGGACCCCACCCACGAAGAGTACACCCTGGCCGCCATCGCCGCCGGGAAGCCGGTGTTCTGCGAGAAGCCGCTGGCGATGAGCGCGGAAGGCTGCCGCCGCATCGTTGATGCGGAAATGAAGGCCGGTCGCCGCCTGGTGCAGGTTGGATTTATGCGCCCTTACGACGAAGGCTATCTGGCGCTCAAAAAAGTGATCGATGACGGCGACATCGGCGCGCCGCTGATGCTGCGCTGCGCGCACCGCAACCAGTCGGTGGGCGAGGATTACATCACCAACATGGCGATCACCAACACCCTGATTCACGAACTGGACGTTCTGCGCTGGCTGCTGAATGACGACTATGTTTCCGTGCAGGTGCGCTTCCCGCGCTCCACGTCCCACACCCACGCGCGCCTGAAAGACCCGCAGATCGTGTCGTTTGAAACCAAAAAAGGCACGCTGATCGACGTGGAAGTCTTCGTGAACTGCCAGTACGGCTACGACATCCAGTGTGAAGTGGTAGGGGAAACCGGGATTGCCCGCCTGCCTGAGCCGTCGGCTGTGCAGATGCGCAAAGCCGCTAACCTGTCGACCGCTATCCTGACCGACTGGAAGGATCGCTTTATCAAAGCGTATGACGTTGAACTACAGGCCTTTATCAATGATGTTCAGGCCGGCCAGCTGCACGGCCCATCGGCGTGGGATGGCTACGCGGCGTCCGTTGCTGCCGACGCCTGTATCAAAGCCCAGGAAACCAGCGAGCCGGTTGAGGTGACGCTGCCGGAATGCCCGGCATTCTACAAACGCTAATCCCGCTTTGCTGACGGAACTTCTTTGCACAGGTAACGACGATGAAAATTGCTTTTGACGTTGATGTCATTAAAGACCTCGGGGTAACCCGAATGGTCCATCAGGTGGCGGAGTGGGGCTACAAGTACATTGAGCAATCGCCGCATCCGCAGATCAACCCGTTCTACAAGCACCCGCGCGCCAGCCGGGAAATTATGGCTGAGTACAAGCAGGCGCTGCGCGATACCGGCGTGGAGCTCTCCTCGTTTATCTGCGTCTACCGCTGGTCCGGTCCGGATGAGCTGCGCCGTCAGGCGGCAGTGAAAAACTGGAAACGGCTGATCGAAATCGCGGTTGAAATGGGTGTACAGGTGATCAACACCGAGTTCTCCGGCGATCCTAACCAGCCGGAGATTTGCGATGAGATGTTCTATCGCTCCATGGAAGAGCTGCTGCCGATTTTTGAGCGCGAAGGCATCCGTGTTGAAATTCAGGCACATCCGTGGGACTTCTGCGAAGAGAACAACGAAACCGTCGATATCGTGAAGTCGTTCCGCAGCGATAACGTTAAGTACGTTTACAGCGTCCCGCATACCTTTTTCTATGACAAAGGCGTGGGCGACGTTGAGAAGATGCTGCGCTACGCGGGAAGCGATCTCTCCCATGTGCTGATCGCGGATACCCGCAACCATACAAAACACTGCCGCTATATCGTTAACCCACCGGGCGTAGATGCCGTCGTTCACCAGCACGTGGGCGTCGGAGAAGGGGATGTTGATTTCGACGCGCTGTTCCGCACCCTGCGCGATATGAAATTTGCCGAGCAGACCTTCAAGGTCGGCGGTGAGCCGATTGTGGCCACCTCGCTGTTCGGCTACCCGGAAAAGATGAAATACCAGGCAGTGGAAACCCGTGAACTCATCGAACGTGAATTGCTGCGCCGGTAAGGCGCAGCGGCAGGAGCCCCCTACTATGAACAAAGATAACGTAAAACTGGCTATCGCCCCGATTGGCTGGACTAACGACGATATGCCGGAGCTGGGCAGCGAGAATACTTTCCAGCAAATCGTCAGCGAAATGGCGCTGGCGGGCTTTACCGGCAGCGAAGTCGGCAGCAAATATCCACGCGATCCGGCGGTTCTCAAGCCGATGCTGGATATCCGCGGCATTCAGATTTGCAACGCCTGGTTCAGCACCTTTTTTGCTAACGGCCAGCGGGAAAAGACCATTGATGAATTCGTTAACCACATGAATTTCCTGCATGCTATGGGCGCGAAAGTGATCGGCTGCTCTGAGCAGAGCGGCAGCATCCAGGGGCTGGAAAAGCCCATCCTGGAGAATGCGAAACCGTGCTTTAGCGAAGAAGAGTGGCAGCGGGTGGCGGAAGGCTATAACACCCTCGGTCGTCTGGCGGCGGAAAAGGGCATGCAGGTTTGTCTGCACCACCATATGGGTACCGGTATTCAGACGACGGCAGAGATCGACAAGTTTATGTCGCTGGTGGATGACAAAGTCTTCCTGCTCTACGACACCGGACACGCCTGGTATTCCGAAGGCGGCGAAGAGCCGATGCTGGCGATTCTGAAAAAATATCTGCCGCGCATTAACCACGTGCACCTGAAAGACGTGCGTCCGCCGGTGATCGAGCAGGTGCGTCGAGAAGGGCTCTCCTTCCTGGACGGCGTGAAGAAGGGGACCTTCACCGTGCCGGGCGACGGCGTCATTGATTTCCGTCCGGTGTTCAAGCTGCTGGACGAGCATGGTTATAAAGGCTGGATGGTGGTTGAGGCCGAGCAGGATCCGGCGCTGGCCAACCCATTCGAATACGCCGTAAAAGCGCGCAAATATATCCGCGAGACGGCAGGAATCTAATCGTTGTTTTATTTTCAGGCCATACATCGTATGGCCTGCTTTTTTTACCCCATCACTCAGCAGTAGCTCAAGACGTAGAACGAAAACAACACGTCGGTGAGGCCTCGGCCTCTGCATTCAGACTAGAGCAAATCTTCCCTCAAACAAGGCGGGTTACTGGAGTCTATTATGTCTAAGGAACAATATCTTACACTCAATAAAGCGTCGGGACCGAATAGCGAGACCCCGACAACGCCCTTTGTAAAAGTTGTCGCCCTGATCGCGACGCTTGGCGGTTTACTTTTTGGCTATGATACCGGGGTGATTTCCGGTGCCTTACTCTTTATGGGCACCGAGCTTCATCTTACTCCCTTTACCACCGGTCTGGTCACCAGCTCGCTGCTATTCGGCGCCGCCTTTGGCGCGCTGCTTTCTGGCAATCTGGCGAATGCAGCGGGCAGAAAGAAAATTATTCTGTGGCTGGCGGTGCTTTTTGCCATCGGCGCGATAGGCACCTCTATGGCGCCGGACGTTAACTGGATGATTTTCTTTCGTCTTATTCTCGGCGTGGCGGTCGGCGGGGCGGCGGCCACCGTTCCGGTCTATATTGCCGAGATAGCTCCCGCGAATAAGCGCGGACAGCTGGTTACTTTGCAGGAGCTGATGATCGTATCCGGTCAGCTGCTGGCCTATATTTCTAATGCCACGTTCCATGAAGTCTGGGGCGGGGAAAGCACCTGGCGCTGGATGCTGGCGGTGGCGACGCTACCCGCCGTGCTGCTCTGGTTTGGCATGATGTTTATGCCGGATTCACCGCGCTGGTACGCGATGAAAGGGCGCCTGGCGGAAGCCCGTCGCGTGCTTGAGCGCACCCGGCATAAAGATGATGTTGAGTGGGAGCTGCTGGAGATCACCGAAACGCTGGATGAGCAGCGCAATCTCGGTAAGCCCCGGTTCAGCGAGATTATGACCCCGTGGTTGTTCAAGCTGTTTATGATCGGTATTGGTATAGCGGTTATCCAACAGCTTACCGGTGTAAATACCATTATGTACTATGCCCCCACGGTACTGACCTCGGTTGGTATGACTGATAATGCCGCGCTGTTTGCCACTATCGCCAATGGCGTAGTCTCCGTATTGATGACATTCGTTGGCATCTGGATGCTTGGCAAAATTGGCCGTCGCCCGATGACCATGATTGGTCAGTTTGGCTGCACCGCTTGCCTGGTCTTTATCGGTGCGGTCAGCTATCTGCTGCCGGAGACGGTTAACGGCCAGCCTGATGCGCTGCGTGCCTATATGGTTCTGGCAGGGATGTTACTGTTTCTGAGCTTTCAGCAGGGGGCGCTATCGCCAGTGACCTGGCTGCTCATGTCGGAAATATTTCCAACTCGCCTGCGCGGTATTTTTATGGGGGGGGCGGTATTTTCAATGTGGATTGCCAACTTCCTGATCTCCCTGTTCTTCCCGATACTGCTGGCGTGGTTAGGGCTTTCAGGCACCTTCTTTATCTTCGCCGGTATTGGCGTATTTGGCGCGATATTCGTAATTAAATGCGTACCGGAAACCCGCCACCGTAGTCTTGAACAAATCGAGCACTATCTGCGGGATAAGCTGGACACCAGTGAAGAAGGGCAGGCCGCCAGGGCCCGGCGAATAGTGGCTGAATCGCAGGCGGATAAAGTGTAACGCTGATTGCCAACGATATCTGCGATGCTGGAGCGGTGCTCAGCGGTCTGCACGGACCGGGCTAATGAGCCGTATCGAACGATCCCCTCCCCTTGAAAAGGGGGAGGGGGCACACTGCTTCCGTACGGTATTGCAGAAGATACCTCAGCTATCTGCGGGGATAGTGAGGGAAAGGCCTACTTCACTTCCGCCAGCGCGGTCTTATCGACGTAGGGCTTCATCAGCGCATCGGCTTCCTTCTGCGCCGCCTGCACCGCGGCTTCCGGGGTGACTTTGGCATCGTTGACCACCGCGGCCAGCTGGTTTTCCATCGCTTTACGCACGGCAACGGTCTCCCAGGTGGAGTACCATGGATGGGCATACTTCAGCTGTTCGAGGGCGATAGCCGCGCGCGGATCCTGCTGCAGATACGCCTTCATTTCCGGCGTATCGTAGGCGGCCTTACGCGGGGAGAAGTAGCCGGTAAAGCGGCTCCAGGCGCCGTTGACCTGCGGGCTCACCAGATACGTCAGGAACTGATACGCCGCTTTTTTCTGCGCGTCGTTGATGCCCTTGAAGCTCACCAGGCTGGCGCCGCCGATCGGTACCGCGCGCTGCTCTTTGGCCGGCAGCATCGCCACGCCCAGCTCAAAATCTTTGCTGTTCTCGCGCATAAAGCCCAGCGCGCCGGTGCTCAGCATCGCCATCCCGACTTTGCCGGAGAAGAAGCTGGCGCCGATCTGTTTCGAATTCAGCACGCCGGAAGGCATGACTTTGTCTTTATAGACCAGGTTCTGCCAGAAGCGCAGGGCGCCGATGGTGGTTGGCGTGTTGTAATAGACTTCGCCCGGATAGTCCTCGTTAAAGTATTTCCCGCCGTTGGCGCGCACCAGCGCCGAGAAGATCCAGCCGCCGTAATCATCGTTGGTCGACGGCAGCATGATCCCCCACTGGCCTTTGCTTTCGTCGGTCAGCTTTCTGGCGTCCGCCAGCAGCTCGGCCCAGGTTTGCGGCGGCTGTTTGATCCCGGCCCGATCGAACATCGTTTTGTTGTAGTAGAGGATCGGCGTCGAGTTATGGAACGGGATCGCATAGGTGGTGCCCATCACCTGGGCGTTTTTATGCATTGCGGGCCAGAACGCCTTCACCAGAAAATCCCCCGCTTTTTGATCGCCATACTGGAACAGCTCGTCCATCGGCAGGATCTCATCCTTCAGCGCCAGATCGGTGGTGAAGTTAGCGGACATAATCACCAGCGCGGGCGGCTGCCCGGCCTTCTGCGCCGATTCGGCTTTGATCTTGGTGGTGTCGTAGTTGCCGGTAAAGATCCCGCGCACTTCGACATCCTGCTGCGACTCGTTGAATTGCTTAATGACGCGGGTCATCTCCATGGTCAGCTTGCCGTCCACCGGCGCCGGAAACATGAAATCGATCTTCTCTTTCGCCAGCGCCGCGCCGCTCAGGGCAAGGCTGAGCCCAACCGCGAGAGCGGTGAGAGGTTTAAACATGGTCTGTCTCCATCAGTAAATTATGCTGGGTCTCAGCATGAAAAAGATGCACATCGGCAGGTGAAAAGCCGAGGATCAGCGAATCGCCTTTCTCCGGCACCGCGCCGCGATGGCGACGGCTAAAGCGTAAGGTGCCGATGGGGGTGCTGACGTGGAGCAAATAATCGGCTCCCATCAGTTCTCGTTGCAGCACGGTGGCGGGCAGGCGCAGATGGCTCTCCTCCACGCGGTCGCTGATATGTTCCGGGCGAATGCCTAACCACACCCGGGATTCTTCACGGTAGCTCGGCGGCAGCGGATAGCGCAGCTCACCCAGTAATACCTCACCATCAGCGCAGGGCAGCGGGAGCAGATTCATCGCCGGAGATCCGATAAACCCGGCGACAAACAGGTTGGACGGGTTGGCGTACAGATACTCCGGTCGCCCGACCTGCTGTACGTGGCCGCCGTTCATCACCACGATGCGGTCGGCCATCGACATCGCTTCCGTCTGGTCGTGGGTGACGTAGACGGTGCTGGTTCTGAGCTGCTGGTGGAGGTCCATAATGCTGTCGCGCACTTCGCTACGCAGGCGGGCGTCGAGGTTGGAGAGCGGCTCATCCATCAGGAACAGGCGCGGATTGCGCACAATCGCCCGCGCCATCGCCACCCGCTGCCGCTGGCCGCCGGAGAGCTTCGCCGGTTTGCGATCGAGCAGGGTATCCAGCTGCAGCATCTGCGCGACTTTATCCACCCGCGGTTGCCAGCTGGTCTTCTCCTCTTTGCGCACCTTCATGCCGAAGGTGATGTTGTCGCGCACCGACAGGTGCGGAAACAGCGCATAGTTCTGGAAGATCATCGCGAAATTACGCTCTCTGGGCGACATCTCGGTGATGTTCTCATCGTGCAGCCAGATCTCCCCCTCGCTGACCGGCTCCAGCCCGGCGAGCAGGCGCAGCAGGGTGCTTTTACCGCAGCCGGACGGACCCACCAGCACCACGAATTCCCCTTCGCGAATATCCAGCGACAGGGCGCTGAGGGCCGGTTTACCGTCAAACTGTTTACTGATGTTTTGCAGACTAAGCATGGCGTTTAGCAATCTTCCGTTGGGCAGCTGATATTTTCGTCGTACATCCACGGTCCGGCGTAGTGGGTCAGAGGATGCTGATAGCTCACCCACTGCTCGTCGACCTGGCGATGCATCAGGCACGACGCCGGAGAAAGGTCGTAATACGGACGGGTATCTTCATGAAAGTAGGGCACCTGGTGGACGGTTCCCGGGATGGTGGAGATGATGGCCTGGCGATACTGGGTCATGGTCAGGCTGTGGTTATGGCCGCAGAAAATGCGCGTCAGCGACGGGAAACGCTCAACCAGCGCCAGCAGACGATGGCCGTTTTCGCAGGCGATAGGGTCCATCTGCGCGTTGCCCAGCGGCAGCGGCGGATGATGCATAAACACCGTCGCCGGTTTATCGCCGCCATCAAACAGCTGAGCCTCCAGCCACTTGATGGTTTCCTCGGTCAGCCAGCCTTTCGACGTACCCGCCCGGCTGGAGTCGATAAACAGCAGGCGAGTGGCAAAATCGTCTACCGCGTAGTGCATGTTTTGCGCATCGCGGCCGAGCTGCGGGCACAGCGGATTCAGGTATTCCAGAAACAGCGCTTTATCGTCGTGGTTGCCGGGAATGAGATACAGCGGATAGTTCAGGCTGCCGAGGATCTGGCGGGCGACCTCATACTCTTCCGGGCGGCCGCAGTTGACGATATCGCCGCTCACCACCACCGCGTCCGGACGCTCCTGCAGGGCATTCAGCTGGGAGACGACGTCGGCATTGGCGGCGTTGACGTCAATAAAGCCGTACAGCTTCTGGCCGCGGCTGCGGAAATGGGTATCGGAAATTTGCGCTAACAGCATGAAGAGCTCCTTATTTTATCCCGGAGAAGCCGAAGCTTCGCAGGAACTGTTTCTGGAAGAGGATGAACGCCAGCATCAGCGGCAGGCAGACCATCAGCGTGCCGGCGCCGATGATGCCCCACTGACCGCCGGATTCTGCGCCCATGGCGAACGAGACCAGCCCCACGGTTAGCACCTGTTTGTCCGGGTCGTTCAGCATCATCAGCGGCCACAGATACTCGTTCCAGTGGTAGGTAATGCTGACGGTGGCGAAGGCCAGCACCGACGGCCAGGACATCGGCAGCAGCACGCGGAACAGCACCTGCCACCAGCGACAGCCCTCCATCAGCGCCGCCTCTTCCAGCTCTTTGGGTATGGCCAGAAACGCCTGACGCATCAGGAACACGCCGAACGCCGAGGTGAAGTAGGGCATCATCACCCCGGTGAGGGTGTTGAGCAGGCCGAAGGTTTTCAGGGTCAGCATGTTCGGCACCATCATCACCACCGGCATGATCATCAGCTGGACGAGGAACATCAGGAACAGCGTCTTCTTGCCGCGGAACTCGTGGCAGGCGAAGACGTAGCCGGCGGTGGTGATGGTCAACAGCTGCACGAAGAAGGTGCCGAAAGTGAAGATAAGGGTGTTGGCGTAGAGGCTCAGCCAGTCGGCGCTGGCCCAGGCATCGCGGAAGTTATCCAGCGTCAGCGGCATACGGGGCAGCAGCGAGGCCATATCCTCGCCGAAGGTCGTGGCGCTGAACGAGGTCGCCAGCATCCATAAAAACGGGCTCATCCACAGCAGCGCCAGGCAGCACATTAATACCGTGAGCGTAAAGGGCTGCGAGCGGCGCAGGCGCAGCCAGAGCGGGCGCGATACGCTGTGCGATCGCAGCGCCAGCGGCGAGATTTCAGCGCTCATAGTGCGCTCCTTTCTCCAGCAGTTTGAGGTTAATCAGCGAGAAGGCAAACAGCCCGGCCAGCGTCAGGAAGGTGGCGGCGGAAGCTTTACCTAAATCATGGGTGTCCCAGGCGAGGTTCTGGATGTAGTAGAGCAGCACGGTAGTGGCGTTATCCGGCCCGCCGCGGGTCATCACCGCCACGTGGTCGATCTGGGTGATGGAGTAGATCAGCGCCGTGGTTATCACAAAGCTCAGGGTCGGGCGCAGCAGCGGCAGCGTGACCTTAAAGAACACCTGCGTGCGGGTGGCGCCTTCCACGATCGCCGCTTCGCGCGTGGAGGCCGGAATGCTTTGCAGCCCGGCGAGGAAAAACAGCATGTAGTAACCGGCGAACTTCCACACGCCAATCAGCGCCAGCGCCAGCAGAGCGCTGTTGCTGCGCCCCAGCCAGTTGTTGTTCATCGGGCCAAACAGCTTCGCCAGATAGTGGTCGAGCAGGCCAAGGCCGGGCATAAAGATAAACAGCCACAGCGCGGCGGCGCTGACCATCGGGATAATCATCGGGAAGAAGAAGGCGGTGCGCAGCCAGCGGTTGACGCGGTGATTCTCTGTCAGGGCGACCGCCAGCAGCAGGGCGAGCGTCACGCCCGGTACCACCGTCAGCAGGATATAAAGCAGGTTATTCACCAGCGACTGCCAGAAGACGCTGTCGGCGAACAGACGACTGAAGTTCTCCAGCCCGACATACTGGCCGCCGTCGCTGACCATGCGGGTATCGAACAGGCTGTCATAAATCGATCGCCCGAGGGGGAACCAGGTAAACAGCAATAAAAACAGCAGGGAAGGCGACAATATCAGCCAGGGGAGCCAGGTTTTTCTCATGGTGGCGGACGTCTCATTCAGGCGTTTGTAGAAGCCCGGATTGTGAGAAGGATTGACTGCAAACGTATGGCGGGGAGATGACGGTTTAATGACCAGGGAAACAAGCGCCGGGCAGACGGGCCGCCCGGCATCACCCCGGTCAGTGGCGTTCAGGCCGCGCGGCTGCGGCCTGAAGCATGACGAGGGTTGATCAGAAGTCGGCTTTCAGCACCACGCGGTAGCGGGCCTTGCCCTCGCGAACGTGCTTCAGCGCCTCGTTGATCTGCGACATCGGGAACAGCTCGGTGGTCGGCGCGACTTTGCTGCGTCCGGCAAATTTCATCAGCTTGCGCAGCTCGGCCGGGTTGCCGGTGGCCGAACCGGAGATGCTGCGGTCGCCGCCAATCAGGGTAAAAGCGGGGACCGGGAACGGCTTCATCACCGCGCCGACGGTGTGGAAGTTGCCGCCGTACGCCAGCGCTTCAAAGTACGGCTGCCAGTCGAGGTCGACGGCGACGGTGTTGATAATCAGGTCGAACTGGCCGGCCAGCGCCTTTAAGGCTTCGGGATCGCGGCTGTTCACCACGCGATCGGCGCCCATTGCCAGCACTTCCTGCGCTTTCGCCGGATTGGAGCTAAAGGCGGTGACTTCCGCGCCCATCGCGTGCAGCAGCTTGATGGCGATATGGCCGAGGCCGCCAATGCCGATGACGCCGACGCGGCTGTTGGCCGTGACGTGATGCATCAGCAGCGGTTTGAAGACGGTAATGCCGCCGCAGAGCATCGGCCCGGCGGATTCAAGATCGACGTTTTCCTGCAGCGGGATCACCCATTGCCAGTCGGCGCGCAGCTTATCGGCGAAGCCGCCGCGGTTGATGATGGTGGGCACCGAGCCTTCCAGGCAGTTCACGTGGTTGCCGCTGATACAGGCGTCGCAGTGGCCGCAGCTGCGCGCCGTCCAGCCAATGCCGACCTTCTGGCCAACCTTCAGCCCTTTATCCTGCGCCGCGCTGCCCAGCGCCGCCACCCGGCCAATCACCTCGTGACCGGCCACCAGCGGATAGCTCGACATGCCCCATTCGTTGTCGATCATCGACAGGTCGGAGTGGCAGATCCCGCAGTACTCCACCTGCACTTCGACATCTTCCGGCTTAAGGTCGCCGGCATCGTATTCCCACAGCGACAGATCGGCGCCCGCTTCTTTGGCGGCGTAACTTTTAATAGTGCTCATGACAGTTTCCTTGGGTTTGGCGTAGTTAAGAAGGAAGTGTAGAGCATGGGGCGAGGGGACGCTTGGCAGAAGGAGGGGGGGAAGCTTGCGCAAGCCGGCTTCTCTGCGAGAGAGAAGCCATCGCGACAGTTCAGCTTTTGAGTAACAGCGCGTTGAGCCAGATTTCGCTCCGCTCCGGGCGCTTATCCACCGTCTGCCACATGTTGGCGATACGGATATCCGCCAGCGGTTCGATCAGCGCCGTCAGCCCTGCTTCGTCGAGATCGGTAAACCGCCGCCCCTCTTTTTCTCGCTCGCCTGAACCGTATTTAAATGAGACGTACCAGACGCCGCCGGGTTTGAGGGCCGTAGCCAGTTTGTGCATCACTCCCGGCAGCTCCGCGGCGGGAACGTGCAGCAGCGAAGCGCAGCACCAGATGCCGTCATACCGCGCGCTTTCGCTGATACTTTGAAAGGTCGCCTGACGCACGGCCAGCCCGCTGTGTTGCGCAGCCCGCTCGACCATTGCCGGTGAGGCGTCAAACGCCTCGACCCGGTAGCCCATATCGGCAAAGGCTTTTGCATCGCGTCCGGAGCCGCATCCCGCATCGAGGATCAGCCCGTTCGGTTCAATTGCCCCGATAAAAGGCGCGTACAGAGAGGTCATATCGACAGCGACGGTTGAAGCCACAAAGCTGTCAGCGTTCTGCTGGTAGTAGTTGATTGTCATCAGAATATATCCGTTCCGGCGGCCTGAGGTTCCCATTCATGAAGGAGCGTAATGCGCGCAGTGTTCCAGATTTTGGCGAGGAAGTCATCGCGGCGGGCGGTCGTGTTACCGGTCTGACGGATTAAGGTTTCACGCAAGGGAAGGTGGCTGGTAATAAAATATTCGTTTCTGTCGCGCAGGCGGCGCAGCAATTTTGCCGACGGTACCCGCATAAACTTGCCCTTCTCCCCGCGGTTGCAGCTCTTGCAGGCGAGAACCAGGTTCCAGACGCCGTTGATATTCGCCACTTCGCCGCGCGCCGCCCACGGGATAAAGTGGTCAACGTCGGCCAGGTTCTCATCCCCGCTTTCGAGACTAATCGGCGCATAGCAGTAAAAGCAGCGGCCTTTTTGGTAGCCGTTCAGGCTGTCGCGACAGCTGGAGATGGCAACCCGCCGGGTATTCAGGGTGCTGAAGAGCTGCTGTTCGGCGGCATCATATTCCACGGCGATCAGGCTGCTGGCGATGTTCATCGCCCACGCCTGCTCCACCAGACGCCAGCGGGCGTCCGTTTCGTGGATCAGGTTCTGGTACTGCTGGCGCTCCGTCAGAGAATAAAAGTCGTCGGTCAGACGGATACCCTGATGCGTTTTACGCTCGTCGATAAAAAAGCGCCTGGCGATTTCGCCCTGATTCACGTTATGAAATTTATCCAGCACCACGCTAAAGCCGAGCTTAACCGTTGCCGCGATGAGCTGATCCTGGGTTATCTCCTGGCGATTGAAGCGGCTACAGGCGCTGAGAAACTGGCTTTTTGGCGACGTGATCTGTTTGGGGGCCTGCTCAAGATGGCGACACAGATGCTGGCTGAACGGCACCGCCAGCTCCTCGAGGCGTATCAGATCGCTACCGTCGCGGCGGATATCGTACAGCGCATGCGCCAGCGCAAACTTATAGGAGGCGACGTTTTTGCCAAAAAGAATAATGCCGCGCCAGTAGTTCTCCAGCGTCGGTTCGATCTGATAGAAGCGCATTGCGGAAATCCTGTTTTGGGAAAGTACAGGCGTTATTACGCGTACTAATAACAGGATCTGATAACAAATTGCCGAAAATGTAAACCGAATTGAGCCGTTTACAGGATTTTGCGAGCAGGCTCGGAGAAAGAGGAAACCGCGAGTGGGAAAGGTGAGAACGAGGGGTTTATATCTGGAACGTATTGAATGTTGGCCGAAATGCGGCTTGCGCTGTTTTTTTCAACACTTAGCGTGGCGATCGCACTCTGCCGCTTGCGCAGCAGCCAGTGACAGGTATAATCCAGAACGTTTTCCGTATCCTTTCCGTGCCGGAGTGGCGAAATCGGTAGACGCAGTTGATTCAAAATCAACCGTAGAAATACGTGCCGGTTCGAGTCCGGCCTTCGGCACCATTTGACATTTTTTTCACGTCCACTCAAGTCTATTTTTGTATACAAAATCAATAGATTACATAAGTTATACCTTTCTCATAGTCTCTTAAAGTCCACTAATGTCTATCTACATGTACCATCGTTTGATGGTATTTTTGCTGGTATCTTCGGTTCGATTTTGTTTGGTACCACCAAGGCGGGGAGGAAGTAATGGCTCTCACTGATATCAAGGTTAAGTCAATTAAGCCCACAGACAAATCTGTGAAGGTCACAGATGGTCAAGGGATGTTCCTTCTCGTTAAACCTAGCGGTGCGAAATACTGGCGGTTTCAGTATCGCTTTAGCGGCAAGCAAAAAGTATTAGCATTAGGGGTTTATCCTACGATTTCTCTCGCTGATGCTCGCAGAAAGCGTGATGAAGCCAGGAAGCTCATTTCCAATGGTATCGATCCCTCTGAGAAAAAGAAGGAAGACAAGATTGAGCAAAGTGGGGCACTGACTTTCGAAGCTGTAGCCAGAAACTGGCACGCAAACAATAAAAAATGGTCAGAAGATCATAGTAAACGTGTACTTAAAAGTTTGGAAGATAACCTTTTTCCCTTCATTGGCAAACGCAACATTGCTGATCTGAAGACTCGTGATCTTTTGGCTCCGGTTAGGACTGTTGAGATGTCTGGGCGCATTGAGGTTGCTTCTCGTCTTCAGCAGCGTACAACTGCAATTATGCGCTACGCTGTTCAAAGTGGCTTGCTCGACTACAATCCGGCACAAGAGATGGCTGGAGCTGTAGCGACGGCTAAACGCATTCATCATTAAATGACATGACTCCGGCTGAATTCATCCGAAGTCTCCGGAAAGACGAGGATCTCTGATTTAGCACTGCACTGAATTTGGGCCAGGGTCAGAAAGACGAGGATCTCTGATTTAGCACTGCACTGAATTTGGGCCAGGGTCAACATAAAGCAGTTAAGGGTAGTATTGTTAATAAGCTAATTATTATCGACTTTATATTTTTGCTATCTTTAATATAAGTAATGAAAGATTCGAACATATTCATTTTTACATCCATTTTAAGAGGAGCTTCGTATAAGATTACTATATATTTTATAATGTTATTTGGGTATCAGTAAAGGCTTTTATCTTTTTCAACTGAAAGGAAGAAAAAGCAAGGCAACTTGAGAAGCTACGCTTCGCAGAGTTAGCCCTTGCTGATATTATATTTGACAGGAATGATAACCGATGTTATCTATATTCTATAATAATTACAAGAGAGGTGCCGAATGAAAAAAGAATCTAAAATTGATAATGAATTTAAGGTCAATGCAATAATTTTATTATTATTGATGATCTTAATTCCGGGTGTTAGACTCATGGTATTAAGTATGATCTGCATTTTTGTTATCCCTGTCATATGCATAGACACATTCGATTATTTTAAAAAAAAGAATAACAGCAATTAATCTTTATTAATATAACGGGTTTTAAAGGTTCTATATGCAATAATAGCTTTTGCTGTTGTGCAAATTGCTATAAGGAACAGTATAAATAAGTTTAAATACTCAATTTTATTGCTTGCATACCAAAAGTCACTAAAAGAAACATTCAAAGGAACCTCCAAGAAAGTTTCATTAGGAAATAATATTTTATTTATAGCCAGATAGCTTGCATAAAAAAACAATAAAGAATCATTTAGGTCCTTGAATGATTCATCTATCTTCCATAAAACTAAAATCAACATTGCGATTGCGACTATGAAAGTTGTAAAGACATAAAATGTTGCTGGTTTTTCAGGTATGACTTGACCAATCAGACATAATATAATAATAGAAATTATGCTATATAATGCTTGCTTAATAAAATAATTGCCAAATGGTTTATAACTCTTCAAAAAACTTATAAATCGTTCCATTATATATACCATTTTATGGTTCGAATGTTAAAGAGAAGTTTAAAAAGGCCACGTCAAAGTGGCCAGAGATATAGTCAATTACAATATCTATCATTTGTTGTAAAATCATAAAACCCTATAACCGATTGGCCCGCTCGGCGAGGAGCATCAATGCAATTGAGCATTTTTTGAGTAATTTCGAATGCCCAAACACCAACAGATCTTAAAGTTCTTTCTTCTACATAAGCTGGCCATACCGTCCCATCGCTCATTTGAGTTAGCAAAAGAAAAACACGATTATTAGGGCTGGCTACAGGCATTAATTCAGTAGATAAACATGGCTGCTCATGCACTCTTGTTATTCTTCCTTCTTGTGGTCGTGCATCGGTCGGAGGTTCAAAGAATGAATCTTGACTATTAACAACCTGAGATACTGGGTCACGCCAATAAAATCGACCTGAATAAATTGTTACTGGACACATTACGCCACCCCGTCGGCGAGGTTCTGTTATTTGATTAGGAAACATTGCGTGAAAAATATGTTGTAAATCAGTATAGGAGCCAAAACGAAAGTCGCGAGCACCTCCGCCTGTATCGCTGTCATTGGAATCTGCATGTATTTTTCTTACATCGCCATCCACAATCTCTTTAAAAAGAATTCGTGAAACACTACTTGCTGTATTAGTCATTATTGACAACCTTTTTAGTAACGATACTACCTTCTTTAAAAATGGCCTGAGAAGATATATAAGCAACCGCACCACCAGATGTTGCTTCATCCTTTCTGACCTGCCATGTTGTTGAATTAAATCCAAGTTTTCTCGCTAATGTTGCTAATATCAAATCACGAGTTATCGTAGATTTTTTTTCGCCTCTTAGTGGCGTTTGACCTCTATCTAATAAAGGAAAATCAGACATAATGACTTCCATATCTTCAATACAAAGCCCATAAGCAATAGCTATTTCTGCATCTATTTCCGCTCTTAAATGGGATATTCTCATCAAATTTTCATATGAGTATCCAACATTGTCTAACGATGAGAGTTCTTTTGCTTTTTCAAGAAGACTATGCCATGGTAAGCCCCCTCTGATTATACGGGGGAAAGGTATGCTTTGTAATAAGAAATAGTTCACCGTAGTGGTCAAGATTCTGCGTATTGCCCAGTCAAATACAAAACTATTTGTTATGGCTAACCAAACATATAAACATTCATTATTGTTATCATCATAAAAAAGAATTGTTGGCACTTTATTACCACAAACTACATCTTCGGGTATTAAAGCGGCCATGAAGGTTCTTTCATTAGTTTGACCTGAAATATCACAAAACCCAACTCTTTTCGATTTAATTCTTTCATAGGTTGATGAAGATAGCTTACTTTTAGCAATCCAGAATTGTGGGCTAATTACTGAATTACCAATAGGGTAACTTTCCCAAAGAGCACTTCTCCCAGAGCCTGAAATATATCCTTTACAACCAAAACGATATTGTGAAACCATTCTTCCTTCGATTACAGGTATATGATTAGATGTAAACGTTTTTTGGAAATTTATTTTATCTTTCGTCATATCAACTTCACGACTAAATTTAACATTCCAACCTGATTGTTTATCGTCCCACTTAATGCCTGAATCGTATAATGATAAAAATAGTCGCCATTCAGTAATGTTCTTTACTTCTGGAATACTAAAATCTGGTCTAATATTCGCCAAAGCTTTACGTCCTATATAAACATTACCTAACGTCTCTAAACCAATTAGGTTTCCTTTCTCATGAGTTAGATGTAAATTTTGCTTACTATAATCAATAGAATCATATTTTTTTTGCAAAGATAGAATTAAAAATTTAAAACGGCTATCAATTTCAAAAAACTTTGCTTTATTATCAATCACTGAAACTTTTACATCTTCACTTTCAGAAATAAGTTTATTTCTCACATAGCTTGAACCTTGAGAACGGATAAAACCACCAGGAAGGATCGCAACAGTCACTCCACCCTTTCTACAAATCCTGAAAAAGAGCTCGGTGAATGCGATATACAAGTCAGGCTCGCCAAATCCTAATGACGGATATCTTGTCAGAAGTTTTTTATTATATTTAGCGATTGCATTTTGTTTTTCTCGGAATTCATCACTATCAAAAGGTTCTGTACTTTGTCCGTAATGTCTTTTAATTCCTGATGATTTTAAAAATTCATGCTTAGTTATTTTTATTTTTTCCCAAGGAGGGTTGCCTATAACGGCATCAAAACCATCTTTATTCAAATTCTTCCAAAAAAGATCATTCTGGATTAAGCTGTCACCGCAAAACCAATGGCCTTTCATAATCTTTAAGATGTAAAGATCATTAGTAAATGCAGCTAAACTTAGTAAAGCTCCACGTAAAGAGTTACTAGAAAGATCACAGGCATATACAGAGTTTTGCAGCCATGACTTAGCAATATTTCTATCTTTTCCACAGATCTCGATTGTAAGTGCAACTAACAGTATCCCTGTTCCACAAGCGGGATCAATAACCTTACTTGTAGAATTAACCTTGTTATTGCTAATACATTGGTTAGCTATTCGTTTAGCAAGACGAAAATCAGTGTGATAGGCCCCTGTTAATTTACGATCATTTTCAATTAAATTTTCACGGGCTAAAATACTTAGAATGATTTGTGGAGGGATTGGGATAGTAGCTATCAAGCTCACTAATTTTTCTGATTTATTCAGTATATCAGTTAAGATATATTTCTCGCATGATTTATTAAATTCATTTTGAAATTCTAAATAATCGAACCCACCAAATCTTGAGGATACAGCTTCTAAAAGAAGCATTCTAGCCTCAAATCTATTCAAAGAATACTTGATGACATACTCGCCAGTGAATCTTGCAAGCAAATCCTCTGCTTCTTTTGTCAGATCATGCTCTAATGGGCGAGGTGCTGCCATTTCTTAATCCTATAAAATTCAAAATATGTTTCTGATATCTCTATTTTATAGGACTATTTATCAATTTCAACCAAAAACTCATTCACATTACTTATTGATTTTAAAGCTTTTTTATTGGGTTCGTATCTGTTAATCTCTCCTAAAGAGCTGACTTTGACCATACCTAAATTATTAAAAGCCGCTATCATTTCATCCATTTTGATGTGACCGTCATTACTATAGGAAACAAGCACTTTCTTGGCCTGAATTTCTGATACCAAGTTACTCAATGTTATCAAGGCCTTACGTTTGTAGCAAAAAGCAGATGCCTTATCTTTCCAAGGTCTTAGCCCTGAAACGCCCTCTATTATAGGCTCATCTCCAAAGGCGATGGTTTCTAAAATATGATAATAGCTTGCATATTGTCTTTTGGTATATGGGGGGTCTAAATAAACTAAGTCATAGGCTTTGTTTTTAACAGAAAAGACATCTCCAATGGATACGTCTATCTTGATATTATAATTTTTTAATTTACGACATTCTAATTTTAAAAAACCTTTTGATTGTGGTGTCCATTTTGAAAGAAAACAACCAAACGTACCGGCTATATTAGCTATTCTATTTATTGCTTTCAGAAGATCTGCGATAAGAAGTCGCTCTTCAGTATTACTAATTGTAGAAGCATCTCTCCAGTCTTTAATCTGCCTCCGTATGCTATCAATCTTTACGGCATTCTCTTCTGAAAAATATTTCCTCTCAATACCATAAAACTTTAATGAGGCTGGGCTATATGCCCTCCATACGAACCCCGGTTCTAAGATAACAGAGTTTAATTTTTCAATTGCTTTATTGTATCCTCCTAAATTTTCAAAAGAGACTTGATGCGTACTCATTAGTCTTGCTTCTGAGGTTATGACGGCAGAATGAAGAATATCATTGATTCTGATATTCCAACCCAGTTCGGCAGCGGCCTCTGCAACAGAGCCTGTACCGCAAAAGGCATCAATGAAATATGATTCTTTAGTGTATGGTGTTCCGATAAACTCACCAATTTGATCTACTAATCTGGCTTTTGACCCTATATATCTGAATGACATGTTATTCGCTGCTATTCCATAAATTTTATCAATTATACTATTATCTTGAGTAAAAGCAATAATACTATGAGTGCTCTAAAAATATCAATACTTCAAATTATTTTATTCTGGTAATAAGTGTATTTGACTCTCTATTTATACAAATGACATCATCTGTTAAGTGTGTGATAATATATAAGTTGTTTTAATCTTTATAATACAAAAATCAAATGTATTTAAATTGATTTGTTTAAGAGGGTTGTATGAATAAACTTATAGACATTTCTAAAAACGGATTCAGAGTTTGTGAGTCACGCCAAAATGAACTTGATATTGCTTTTATTTCGCTCAGGCTTGCGCTTAAATCATATTTTTCTACTTATCGTGATCTCAAACTAAATTTGTCATCCCTTAATAGTAATATTTTCAATGTTGAAGATGTTGATAAAAATTATTCACTTTCTTATTATGAGTCTTGTACAGAGACTATCGTTCATTTTCAGCATTTTTTTGAACTTGTCTGTAAACATATATTAAAAAACGAACACCCCCTTTTAGCTAATGTAGCATCAAAAAAAGCCGTTGTTCTATCAAAGCTTTTGAAAGGCGAAATTCTAAGTGAGATTGAAGATAATAGTCTACAGTCAATAGAGTTCAGCGAAGCAATTTCCAGACTTCTAGAGTTGATAAAAAATGAAAGTATCAATGATTTTAAATTATTAAATTTTATCCTTTCTGGTGAACAAGTGCTGAGAACTGTGAATTCACTAAGGAATAGAATCTGGCATAGAGGGCTTTTTGTTTTACGCTACGAAGCACTTGATGAGTTAGTTTGCCGATTTATTTTACATTTAGTCAATGAATTTTTATCTCTTAATCTATTTTATGGTAATGAAATAAATTGGAAATATAAAGATCTACACTGTAATATTGACCCGATATCTGAATTGATCAATATGGATTTCGATAAAGGATTTGAGTTGGATAAAATTGCATTTTTAAAAGAAATGGGAAGGGCTGCATATTATAATCCTTTATATGAAACTGTTTTAAAAAGAACAGGAAGACAAAATTTCTCTTCCTTATTGGATAATGCTTCTATTCAAAAAGCTGAGGATGTTGCTAATCAGGAACTACAGAAGCATCATGCAAAGTTGAAGGCTTGCCCTGTATGCGGTGTAAATTCTTTGATTTTATACCCTGAATCAGATTGTGAGTATAATAATGACTACGAGGTAAGCAATGTCATTACTTATATATGGAAAATAACATGTGAATGCTGTGGGTTTTCGTTACATAATGAATTTAAAAATGCGAAAGATTATGGTTTCAATAATATTGAAGATTTTTGGGGGTAAATTCCCTCTGATTTCTTAATAAAGTAATGAAGCCCTGCATTAACTATGTAGGGCTTCATTTAAACTTTAATATATGTTTTATGTTTATTTTTCTTGTTGTTCTTTTTGTCTTTTCGCCAGTTCTAGTATTTCTTTCAGATATTGCAAATGATTTGCTACATTTTTAAGTGCTAATGCCCCAAGTGATAACCCTAAAAGAAAAGCCAGTCCAAATACGATTAATGTATTTGCTGTGCCGGAATTGAAGATCCCTTTTGATATGGTATCACCCAATTTGTCTAACCCACCAAAACCTTGAACTGCTGAGTATGCTAATCCAATTATTGATAAGACAGCAGTTTTTTCTCCAAAGAAATCATTTATTCTTGATTTCACTCTTTGTATCTTTATGCTTAACCAATCTATTGAATATTTTAATTCAGTCAACGAGTAAGGCATTAGTTTTTCTATATTTTGTTCATCATTATCAATTTCACAAATTAGGTCATTGAAAATTTCCTTTTTGAAGTTGAGCATGAACTTCACACCTGGAATTATAGGTGTAAACAAATAAACTATACCGGCAATGGAATTTAGGGCATACAGAACGAGTGCTGGTAAAAGAAATGGCTCCTTGGGAAGGTCACAAATTTTATAGATAACTGCCATTATCACCATTAAAACAAGAGAAATGAGTGATGTTAGAAATGAATATACTTGAACCTTTCTAAGCAAGTTGCTTTTTTTATTTATTTGATTATAGGGAGCATAAGAATTCATTTTACTTATTGTTTTGATGATTTGATTTACTCTATACATTGTTTATAATTCCATTAATAAACTATTGCTTAGGAGCCTTGATTACAAGATGTATAGATTTTACACTATCAAGTTGGAATAACTAATTCAATTTGTTCGATTATCACCAATCGGGACTGATGGTATCAATGTTGGTATCATGTCCAATGTGATAATTTTTAATTTCTTAAGATCATAAGGATAGTTGCGATGTTCGAGTCCGGCCTTCGCACCAAATCCCCCAATCAGTCCACTAAAATACTTTTGGTATCTGCATTTCATCATTTGAAAACCTCCTGTTGAGGCATCTGTTCTTCTGGCTCCGATGCGGCTAGCACAGCACCCTCCCCACTTTCCACCCCCGCTTCATCCTCACACCACCTTTCAAACAGCCTGGCGAATCTGGTGCTTTGCCAGGTTTCTCCAACATGGCTTAAGATAAAGCCAGTGACCACAATAGCGGAAATAAAGTAAAACAGTGAAAATGCGATAGCTGAATTTACGCCCCCGCTGGCCAGTAACGATTGTATTGTTGTCCACCAGGCGCAGGCAAAAATGACGATTGAAATTAGCCAGAAAACCCCGCTAACGATGTGAAATTTTTTAATTTTTTTAGCATCTACAGAAAAATGATTTTCTTCACAACGATATAAGGATGGGTTTTTAAGGAAACTCATTAATCGTACATCATATGAGCCGATATTTTTATCAGCGATAAAAGCGATCAGCTGATGGGCGTGCCAGACAGGAAGAGTAATCCCGATCTGCTCATACAAAAACTTTATTTGTACCGTCTGATGCGTCCTCGAGAGTTTAGTGTCGGGTATTTCAGCGTTCGCTATCTCAGCGATTTTATTCAGCACCTCTATTTTTGTTTCAATAGGTACCTTTTCGAAGCGAATTTTTCGCTTTGCTGGCGGGCTGGACATCACTTTTCCCGCCCAGTCGATGATCTTTTTAGCCACATATAAAATCGCGGGTAGCAAAACCAGCTTTGCAATATCTATCTCGTTAATAGCTCCCATCGTTATTCCTTTATAAAATGAATACGCAATGAATTTACAACACTGAATTTATTTTATGTAGCCCTCATTATTATGAGGGCTTCGATATGGCTAATTCCTGGGCTGGCTCCTGGTCTGACTTAATGCCAACCGCCCAATACGGCCCCTGCCCGGAGGCCGTTATACTTAAAGACTGAAGCCAATCTCCACCGATGCCGCGCTGCGTTCCCCCTCGCCATGGTAAACCGCTTCGATGTTGTTACCATCGGGATCGAGTACAAAGGCCGCGTAGTATCCCGGGTGATAAGTTCGCTCACCGGGTGCGCCGTTATCACTGCCGCCGTGTGCCAGCGCTGCCTGGTAAAAAGCATCTACCGTCTCACGAGCCCTGGCCTGGAAAGCCAGGTGATGCCGTCCTGTCGGCTTACCTGCGGAACCGGGGCTATTAATGGATGAAACAACAAGCTCATCAGCCCAAAAATAATCGTCGTAGGTATTCACGACAGGGATCTCAAGGACCGCCAGCACGGCTGTATAAAACGCTTTGCTGGCCTCGAAATCATTTACCACAAGCTGGATATGGTCGATAAGCCTGCCGCGATGTAATCGGTAAGTCTCCATGATGGTTTCCTCATTCAGTCGTATTAACAGGTATTTATCCGTTATCTAAAAGGAGCGTTGTACGGATTTGATGGATGAGTACAGGCCCGGGATGACGATGAATATCAGTCAATAGAGCATGACATTAAAATCCTGTCTGTCACCGCAATCCTGACCCCTCAACCCCGTCCCCCAATCACCCCGATAAACTCTCTGACCTGCTTCTGCTTCCTGGCCGACAGCTTCTCCACACTGCGCATCGCGGCTTCCAGCTCCGGTTCCGGCTCAACCGCCGTCAGCACAATACAGCCATCCATCACCCGCACCTCCACCCGGGTGCCGGTCGAAAACCCTGCCGCCGCCAGCCACTCGCCCTTCATGATCAGCGCCGGAACAAGACGACGATCTGGCAAACGTCTCACATAACTCACCGTCAACTGACGCTTATTTTTCGGCGACACTTCTGGATCAAACGAATCTACAATACAATCAGCACTAGTCATGGTTGCTATTCTCGCGAAATAGTAATTGTGATCAGCGGTGCGGGTGTGTTGGCGCACATTCGCACCGCGCTAAATAACACCTGTAAACCTAACCAGTAATAAAAATAAAGTCCAGACTTTAATCGGACATAATAAACGTCTTTAACCGTGAATTAAGAATTAACAGAATGCGTGACGCTATTAATTAGCTCCTGTGGAAAATGCCTTTCCTGATATTGCTGAAATAACCGCAAAGCAGATTCAAAAAACAAAAGCGAGATAATGCGCGCAACAGGATGCCCATGCCCAATTACGGGCACCCCATCTCTTTAGCCAGCGTACCCTTCCGGGACTTCAGGCGGCGGGCGATACCTGCCGGCAGGGCGGGCCAGAACGAGAGCGCCGGATGAGTCCGCCGCTCAATCTCCTCCACCGTCACTTGATAATCACAAAAACTGGCGCTTTTTGGCGTCGCCTGATCCAGCAAAAACGCCGCGTATTCGCCTTTATCCGGACTGGAGCCGATAAAAATAATCTTCCAGTAGCCGCTGGGAAGCTCCACCTCGGGCGCGGCGGGCAGGGTAGCGATATGCCGTTCGAACAGCGGCCCGGTAACGGACCACACCGCCGCCACGTCGCGGCGCTCGGCGAGGGCGCGCTCCTTATCCTCCAGCCGCGCCCACGCCCCCTGATTCAGGTCGGAGGCCTGCGGGGTGATATTAGAAAGATAGTTTAACGCCGGCCAGTCTGCGCTGGCGCCGAGCCCGGCGAGCGGCGCCTGATGCCCGCGATCGACCGCCAATGCTGCGCTGGCCCCTTTATATGCCGCGGGGGCAAGGGTATCCGCAGCGGGTAAATCCGGATCGCGCTTCCAGCTGCGCGAACGCCCGCTGGCCAGGCTGGCTTTGGTGATTTTATACGCCACCCAATTAGCGAATTTGCGCTGGCTGTTGTTATTGAGTGTATAGGCTTCGCGAACCAGCGTCTGCGCGCTTCCGCCGGTCGGGCAGCCCACTTCACAATGATCCACGCCGGATGATGCGGCAGCGCACGCGACGGCAAAAAATAGCGACGGCAGAACGCTGAATACTCGGGATAGCTTCATATTATTGATGACGTCAAAGAAAAGATGAACCGATGCATAAAAGAACCCCCTGAATAACCAGAGCGGAATTCAGCTATGAATCGCAAAGATGAAGTGAGAGCGTAAAAAGAGTTAGCCGGTCGCAGCTGCGCGGAATATCACAAGATGATTTAACATCACGGCGGATGTTATTTTGTGAACCCAGAAATGATGTTGAATGAGGTGACCAGACTCTCAGGCCCGCTATTTTCAGCCGGGCTGAACGGGTGGGAATATGCCCGACGACGCGTAAAGCGGTGCGGCATCCATGTCGTTGTCTGAAAAAATGTCGCGGCAGGGGAAAACGCTTCTCTCTGAGCGGGGGATTATTCAGACTACGCGGATGACCGATTAAGGAGAGAAGGTATGAAAAAGGAACTCTGGAGAGGCGTGCTGGCACTGGCCGTACTTAGTCTCCCCGCGCTGGCGAAAACAGGCGTTTCATTCAGCCACAAAGACTGGGAAGTGGTATGCGATAACACGCTGACCTGTCGGGCGGCGGGATACAGCGCTGAAGAAGGAAGCGGAGGTTCGGTGCTGCTGACCCGCCAGGCCGGAGCGGGCACCGCCGTCTCGGGAGAGCTGATGCTGGCGGAGGTGACCGACAGCGACGTTCTGCCGGGCAAACTGACGCTGTGGATCAATGGCCAGCCGGCAGGCGATGTGAAGCCAGCAAAAGAGAGCTGGCCGCTGTCGGAGAAACAGGCCCGGGCGATCGTTAACGCCATCAAAGGCAGCGGGAAGGTCGAATGTACAGGCGGGGAGGCGCCGTTTGAGCTTTCCGGCGAAGGCGCTTACGCGGTACTGCTGAAAATGGACGATGTTCAGGGGCGAATCGGCACGCCGGGCGCGTTGACCAAAAAAGGCGACAGGCCGGAAAGCAGCGTCCGGGCGGCGATTCCTGCCCCGGTCATTCACCGGGTCATGCCTGAGAAAGCGCAGGAGAGAGCGTTAACCGCGCCTGAGCTGGCGGTGCTCAAGCCTAAGCTTCTGGCCACGCTAAATAACGATGATTGGTGCGATCGCCTCCAGCCTGAGGAGGGGGAGGAGGCTGAAACCATCAGCCTGACGCCGCTGGATAACGCGCATTCCCTGATTTCGGCCTTGTGCTGGCGGGCGGCCTATAACGAGGGATACGGCTATTGGGTTGTGGATAGCAAACTTGAGGGTAATCCAACGCTTATTACGGTTTCCGGTTCTGAGTATGGCGACGGCGAGATTTTTATGAGCCAGAAAGGGCGAGGGCTCGGCGATTGCTGGGGGACGGCGAGCTGGCTCTGGGATGGCACAACGTTCCGCAAAAGCCGTGAAGCGACCACTGGGATGTGCCGCTATCTTCGCCTCGGCGGGACATGGGATCTCCCCACCTGGGTGACCGAGGTTAAACCGGCAAAGTGAAATCACGCGGTCAGACTCTCTCCCGACACACACGCCGACAGAGAGGACAGGGAAGGATCTTAACGATCCTCCGCGTAGCGGGATCGCGATCGACAGCGCCAGTGGCGTCAGAAAACTGACGCCTTGTTCAAAATAACAGCGCGGCTAATGTATTGCTAACTCGAATTAGTTTATGATTAAGCCGTTCTGTTCGTTATGGAAAATGAGTTTATGGCCAAAACCGTTGAGCAAGTCGCCAGGGCGCTGGAAATCTCGATTACCACCGTGCGCCTGGTGCTGGGTGGCAAAGCTGAGCAGTATCGCATCAGCGCCAAAACGCAGCAGCGTATTAATGATTACATCGCCGAGAACGGGCTGGTCGTTAACCATATCGCCCGCAGCCTGAAGCTCAATAAAACCGAGACCTTAGGGCTGGTGATCCCGCGTTTATCCAACCTGTTTTTCTCCACCCTGGCGGAAAAGCTCGAAGCCTGCTGCCGTCAGGCGGGGTATCAGCTAATGATTGCCTGCACCTACAGCGACAGCGAGCATGAAAACAGTCTGGTTGAAGGACTGCTGGCGCGCAACGTTGACGGGCTCTTCGTGGTGCCCTCTACCCGGGAAACGCAGCTGCATCACCAGAAGGTAGCGCGCAAGCGGCCGCTGGTGCTGCTCGACCGCGATTTTGGTGAGAGCGACGTGTCGCTGGTGGTGAGCGATAACTACAACGGCAGCAAAAAGCTGGTGCAGGCGATGACCCAGGCGGTGGACGTCTCGCCGATTTTTTTTATCGCCGGGGATACCCAGCAGCCGTCGATCCAGCGTCGTCTGCAGGGCTACCTGAGCGAGCTGCCCGCCGGCAAGGAGTGGATATTGTCCGCCAGCCATAACCGTCAGGAAGAGGGCAAACAGCTGATGCTCGATTTTCTGCGTCAGCACCGCGAGCCGCCGAAGGCGTTTATCGCCTCCTCTCTGCCCATTCTGGAAGGGACGCTGAGCGCGCTGCGGGAAACCTACGGCTTTATTCCGTCGGATATTCCCATCGGCACCTTCGATGAACATCAGATGCTGGGATTTCTGCCGAACGCGGTGTGGTCGATGCGCCAGGATGAGGACGCCTGGGCGCAGCACGCGTTTCATTTGATGCAGCAGAAGCTGCAGGGGGAAAATGCCGATGTGAAGATCACCGTGCCGATGACCCTGATTCACCGCCCGCTGTCGGTGGAGAAGCAGCGGAGCCAGTAAATGACACGGCTTGTGTGAACACGTCAATCCCCGGCTGCGCTATGCTGGCCGGGGCTACAGATACCGCATCCTGCGCGCGCTGGTAGCCTGGATAAGGCGCGGGCGCCGCAATCCAGGAACCCTTAACGATCCCTCATCAAGTCAATCGCTGAACAAACCGCGCCGCCAGCCCGGCGTCCAGCTCCGGCGGCAGGCCGCTGATCCCGACGCCGCCAATGGCCAGCCCGTCGACGATCACCGGCTCGCCGCCCGGCATCGCCAGCAGCTGCGGGTCGTTAAATACCGCCAGCTGCAGGGCGCCGGCGCTGACCTCTTGCGCCAGCGTTGCCGTCGGACGGCGAAAGCGCAGGGCGCTCCAGGCCTTGCGCTGTGCCAGCTGGCGCGGTAGCGGTGGGCAGCGAGCGTGCGCGCCAAAGGCGATGAGCTCGCCCTCCGGCCCGACAACCGCCACCGCCAGCCCCCGGGTTCGCGCATCGCTTTCCGTCTCCTGTAAAAACCGCGCGACCTGCTGGCACACGACGCTATCGTTCAGACGGATCTGGGGACAGAGCGCGTCATTGTCCGGCATCGGCGATATACCCCCTTAAGCGCAGATAGAGGTCATCCAGCTCGCCTTTCTGCGCCGTCGTCAGCGCCACAAACGGCTCGCGGGTGGGGCCGGTATCGACGGTCTCTTTCGCGGCAAGATACTTCGCCGACTGGAACACGCCGCGCGCGACCAGCTGCTCCACCACCTCGTTGATCTGCTGCTGCAGGCGCTGCGCCCGGGCGATGTCGCCCTGCTGAAAAGCGCTGCGCAGGGCGAGAAACAGCTCCGGCTGCAGGTTAACCGTGGTGCCAACCGTGGCCGTCGCGCCCGCCGCGAGGCTGGAAAGGAAGATCTCATCGAAACCGTTAAAAAAGACTTTCTCCGGGTAGCGGGCGATCATCCGTTCCAGCGAATAGAGGTTATGCGAAGTATGCTTCACCCCCAGAACCTGCTCATCGCCGAGCAGCGCGTCGGCGCTCTGGGCATCCAGCTCGACGCCGGTAAACTGCGGAATATTATACAAAATCACCGGAATCGAAATGGCGTCCAGCACTCGACGGTAGTAGGCGATAATCTCCTCGCGGCTATATTTGTAGTAGTAGGGCGGCACCAGCGACACCGCGCTGGCGCCGTCCTGCTCGGCGTGCTTCGCCAGCTCGACGGCATCCCGGGTGCGCGGCGTCCCCACGTGGGCGATCACCGGCACGCGACCGCCCGCCGACTGCACCAGCGTTGCCAGCACCTGCCGGCGCTCATCGAAACGCAGCAACGGCCCCTCCCCGGAGGAGCCGCAGCAGTAAAAGCCCTCAACCCCGCGCGCCAGCTGGGCGCGGGCGATCGCGTCCAGCGCCGCGTAGTTCACCGACTCATCGGCGTGCATCGGCGTCACCACGGCGGAGATAATGCCGCGAAAAACCTGCCATTTATCGCTTACCATGCGGTCCAGCCTCCATCCACCACCACGTTGGAACCGGTCATATAGACCGAGGCGTCGGAGAGCAAAAACACCACCGCGCCGTTGTACTCGTGGGCTTTCGCCATCCGCCCGATGGGGATACGGTTGGTGTAGTTTTTCTGGAAGCGCGGGTCCTGATCGCTGCGCTCGACGCCGGAGAGGGTCAGAGTATTGACGCGAATGCCGTCGCGCCCCCAGTAGGTGGCGCAGTAGCGGGTAAAGTTATACAGCCCGGACTTTGCCGCCGAATAGGCCACCGGTTTGACGAACGGAATGCCGGTGTCCTCTTTTTTGTAGCTATAGATATCCTGCACAGGGGAGACCACGCCGTAGATCGAACCGACGTTGATGATCGAGCCGCCTTTGCCGGCCTGTTTCATGCGCTTGCCGACCTGCTGGGTCATCAGGAAGGTGCCGACCAGGTTCACTTCCACCACCTCGCGGAACACCTCTTCCGGAAACTCTTCAAACGGGCCGGAGACTTCCGGCGGCGCGCTGGGCTGGGTGTCGACGCCCGCGTTGTTGACCAGGCCATCCGGGACGCCCCACTTCGCTTCAATGCTATCCAGCACCCGGTTAATGCTGGCTTTATCGGTAATATTCACTTCCGCGCACAGCAGGCGGTCGGAGTCCTTAATCGCCCCCAGCACGCGGTCGACGCGCGCGGCATCGACGCGGGTGGCCAGCGCCGCCACCTTCGCGCCGCGGTCGTGTAACGTCTTCACATACTGCGCCCCCAGCTGTCCCAGGCCGCCGGTCACGATGATGACCTTGTCTTTAACCGAGAATAACGTGTCTTCCATTGTCCTTTCCCCTCACTGCGTGGTTAGATTTTGTGGGTTGCGAGGTAATCACGATCGAGAATAATGCCGTGGCCCGGCCTTTCGCTCGGCACGTAGTAGCCGTCCACCTCTTCGCCCGCTTCGGCGATGATGCGCAGATCTTTCCAGCGCCCGCCGTCGGTCATCTCGGCGTATGAGATATTCGGCACCGTTGCCAGCAGGCTGGCGCTGAGCTCCATGACAAAATGCGGCGTCATTGGCAGGTTGTGCGCGCGGGCGACGGCGGCGATATCCAGATAGCCGGTGATCCCGCCGACGCGGCCGAGATCCGCCTGGATGTAATCCGCGCTGCCGCTCTCGATGTACTGCGTAAACTGGTTTAAGTTATAGACGTTTTCTCCCAGCGCGATAGGCGTGGCGCTGCGTTCGCGCAGCCGCAGGTGGCCGGCGATATCGTCGGAGGGCAGCGGCTCCTCAATCCACAGCAGGTTGAGCGGTTCGAACAGCTTGAACGCGCGCAGCGCCTGCGGGAAGTTCCAGCCCTGGTTGGCGTCCACCGCCAGCGGGAAGCCCGGCACTGCTTCCTGAATTTTACGCAGCCGCTCCACGTCCTCCTCCAGCGTCGGTTTGCCCACTTTCACTTTCGCCGCCAGGTAGCCGGTGCTTTTCCAGCGTTTGACCTGGTCAATCACTTCCTCAATGGACAGATGCAGGTTAATGCCGCTGCCGTACAGCGGAACGCGATCGCGTACGCGGCCAAGAATGTCGATAATCGGCGCATTGAGGGTTTTACCTAACAGATCCCAGTAGGCAATATCCAGCGCCGCCAGGGCATGGGTGGTGACGCCCGCGCCGCCGACGTCGTGTACGTGTTTATACGAGCGATGCCACAGGCCGCGCGGGGAGAGCGGCTGGCCAATAACGTCCGGGATAATCTCGGCAATCAGCGCGGAGATGGTTTTCCCGCACCAGCCGGAAGTGTGGCTAAAGCCGGTGCCGACGTGGCCGTTAGAACCGTAGACGTCAACAATCGCCACTTCGATATCGGTGACGTGGTGAATCTGATCCCCCCACGGGCCTTCCGGCAGCGGAACGCGGGCGGTCATCAGTTCGATATTTTCAATCACGGGCATTTTTGTGCTGTTCATCTGATTCCTTCCTTTATGGGTTCAGCGGGGGCCGCCCCTGCGGCCCGGGCGGTTAATGTTTGGAGGCCGGGGATTCATGACCCTCCAGGGCTATTGCCGGGCTGGCGTCATGCTCTCGATCGTTCTCGTCGCCCACCGCATGGCCGAAGACTTCCGGCAGCAGGAAGATGGAGGCGAGGAAGGCGCAGAACGGCGCGATAGCGATAATCATCGAGGCGACCGGTACGCCGACCGCTTCAAACAGGGCCGGGAAGACCAGGGTGGTAACGAAGGCGGTGACCTTGACGATGGTGTAGCCGATGCCGGAGGCCACCCCGCGATAGCGCGGTTTTGCCACCAGCGAGATCACCGTCATGCCGCTTTCGGAATCCCAGTAGTGGCCCCACAGCATTAGCGCCGCGCCGAAGATGATAAATGCGAAGCTGCTGCTGTAGACGCCCCACGCCGATATCGAAATACCGATGGTGACCAGCAGGAAGCCGTATTTGCTCAGTCCCTTATGCCCGAGCTTCGGCAACAGCAGCGGGCCGACAAATGCCGAGAGCGCGGCGATACAGTTCACCGCCAGCAGGGCGAGGTTATTCTGGATCTGCCCGGAAATCCCGATGGTCACGAGGATCAGCGGCAGGAAGAAGGAGAAGGCGTAGTTTTCAAACGACTGCACGGCGCAGGAGAACCAGCCGAACAGGGTGGTGCGGCGGGTAAACGGACGGCGGAACAGATCGTGCAGCGTCTCTTTGAGCGTCGGGTCGGCGATGGTGACGTTTTCGTTGGGCAGAATGTCGTCCAGCAGACGGCCATCCTGTTCGCCGTAATATTCACGGGAGGCTTTTTTCGCTTCGATAAAGCGGCCGCGTTCGACGAACCACGCTGGCGTCTCCGGCAGCTCCCGACGCATAAACAGCAGCAGGCAGGCCGGGATCGCCGGGACCGCCAGCACGATGCGCCAGATCATATCCGGGTGAACATCAAGCGCCACCAGCGTGGTGACCAGCAGAATGGCGGCGATAATCCCTAGCGCGAACATAAACTGCCAGCGGTTAGCCATCACTTCGCGCTTGCCCTTTGGCATCACCTCCATGATGTAGGTAAAGCCGTTAGCCACGTCCGCGCCCACCGGGATCCCGGCGAGGCAGCGAATAATCGCCAGCCAGTACATATTGGGCGCCAGGCCCTGAAGAACGGCGAAGATCGCGAACAGGATCATCGACCAGAGGAAAATTTTACGCCGTCCGAGCTTATCGGTCAGCCAGCCGCCGAGCAGCGCGCCGACCACCGCGCCGAGCTGGGTGCCGGCGGCGGTAAAACCAAGCAGCCAGCTGCTGGGCTCATAAATATCTTTCAGGGCGAATAAAATAAACGCCATGGAATAAATATCCCATGACTCAATTAATAATGCGGTGATCATCAGCCATCCCGCTTTGGTGCAGCCAGGGGCCTCCTGCAGATCGAGCCGTTTCTTTGCCTTCTGGATAATAAATTCAATATGTTGCTGCTGATACATATAATCCTCTCTTATCCGGGCAGGCGGAGAGCCCGCCCGGACAGATGCGCGTTGATCCGCTCTTTATGGGCGATAAAGAGACGAATAAAGCGGATGTTTGCCAGGATCGCTAACAACGTAAAAATTACATAAGCGAATCAGTTGTTATTTCATTAATAAATGCGCATCGCCTGCGATAAAGACTTTCATATTTTGCGTCAGCGCCTGGGCAATAAAGGCGTTCAGCACTTCGGATAATACCTCCTCCTCTACATAAGCCAGACTGAGATGGTTGCTCTGGTGGCCCGCCATTAAATCGTCGCGCGAAACCCCGTCGAGAACGGCGTTGAGTAACGGCCACTCGTAGTTGGTCGCCCGGCGGCGGCGTTCGAATTCGTCTTGCGGCAGTTCGACGGCGGTGCCGGTGCCGATATGCAGGATCACCTGAGTGCCTTCGTAGTGCGCGCGCGCCCAGATAAAGCGTCCGGCTTTGCCCTGACCGGCGATGGTCGAGCCGCCGTAGGGGAAGAACATCGCCGGCTGGCGATAGCCGGTTGCCCCGGCGATCCCGCCTTTCAGATGGGCGAACGGCACAGCGCCGGAGATCTCCAGATCCCAGTAGAACGTGCCGTTGTACTCGCTACCCCAGCGGATATCGTGAAGGGTGGTTTCGCTCGCCATGCCCAGCGCGCCGAGCAGCTTCGCCAGCATCACCTGCGGGATGGCGCTGCCCATATCCACCTCGTTGATGCAGGGGATCGGCGCGTCCGGACAGACGATCTCGCCATTCTCATCCGGGATCGGGAAACGTTCCGCGTTGCCGATGGCGCCTTCGGCAAAATCTGAGGCGGCGCAGCTGTCTTTGAGCCCCTGCTGATACTGCACGCCCACTGCCGTCAGCCCGAAGCGCTTCACGAAGCGCGCCATGGCGATCATCATTGCGCACTGTTCCAGTACCTGCTCCCGGGTCAGATCCTTCGCGCCGTCGGTGCCGAACCGGAAGCGCATGCCGCGGGTCTCATACCAGTCGAGACAGGCTTCGCGCAGGGCGATCGGCACCTTGTTCATTTCAACCAGCAGCGCCGATTGCGACAGCGACTCCACCGGCATCCCTACGTCGATCATCGCTTTTTGCGGGAACACGCCGTTGATCATCCCCATACAGAAGGTATCGAACAGCCCGACAATGGCCTTGTGTTTGAGGATCGACTGCCCAACCTTCACGCCAATCTGCCCGGCTTTGCTGGCCAGCAGCGGCGCGCTGGGCGCGACAGGATGCAGATAGCCGAGCTTATGGCTGAGATGGCCGTCGCGCAGCCAGGTGTCTAAGCCGCGAATAAACGCCTCGTCGGCGAAGGTTTCCGACCACAGCCGCGAGTAGTTGCGCTCCAGGCTGGTGAGGCAGCCTGCCATACAGAGCATGCCGACGAGGCCCGGCCAGGTACCGTCAAAATTGGCGAGCAGCAAAATAGGGCCGCGATGATGTACCAGCGAAGGAGCAAGGTGATGGGAGTATTGCCAGGCGGTCAGCAGGACAATAATCGGCGCATCCGGATCGATCCCGGCGAACAGCTCGCTACCCTCTTTCTGGCTACTGATAAACCCGTGGCCGCGCTGCTCGTTGACCGGATGGGCGCGGCGCAGGCGATAGCCTAATGTTTCCAGCGCCGTTTCCAGACGCTGTTCAAACAGCTTCTGCGTGGGCCAGCAGGTGACGTTAGCCGGTTCGCGGAGATCCGCATTGGTCACCATCAACACTTCGCCTGGCTGCGGGGTAATAAGCCCGGCTTCCGCGGGTAACGTTAAATTCAGCATGTGAATTTCTCCTGTAGGGGATAGGTCGCTTGGTTATCGTTGAGCGTGCTGCGCCGGGGTAAGCGCGGCATCAATCGTTCTGTTGCTGGCTAATTTCTTTGGCTAACTCGAATTAGCAAATTAGGATAAAAAAAAGACAGGAACAAACTCTTTACCGGGGATTTGTGATGGCTATCAATGTGCAATTATTAACTTATTAATATTTAACTCTTTATTTTAAACGGTGGGTCGAGGTGACAGGGAACGCTTGCTGAGACGGCATAAAGGCGGGCAGAAAAGCGGACGGGAAGCGCAGCGGGGACGGTAAATCAGCGTTAAATATATAATTGATTGAATTTAATAAATTATTTACTTTGTTTCGTGAGCGATTTGTCTCGCGGCGCTGGCGCGAGTGTTAAAATTTAACCGATCCTGGTCACACTCTTTTAGCATTTACGTTGTGAATCTCCGTATCTTGTTATAATTAGCTAATTCGAGTTAGCTTGCGGGCGATTTTCCCTCGCCACCGCAGTTAGCCAGGCGCTGCCCGACTTAACAATAATGATTCAGGACAGAGGATTTAATGATGACTATGCTTACCTCGCCCGCCATGACCCCTGCAAAAAATGAACAAACATCGCAACAAACGCATGAAAGAAGAAAGCTGCTCACCGTGCTGGGCTCCGGTCTTTCCGGCACAACGATTGAGTTCTATGACTTTTTTATCTACGGCACCGCCGCCGCGCTGGTGTTTCCGTCGCTGTTTTTTCCTAACCTCTCGCCGCTGATGGCGCTGCTGGTGTCCTTCCTGACGCTGTCGATTACCTTCGTCAGCCGGCCCATCGGGGCCATCGTATTTGGCCACTATGGCGATAAGATCGGCCGCAAAAAATCGCTGGTTCTGTCGCTGATGATTATGGGTATTTCGACTTTTTTCATAGGCTTAATCCCCAGCTACGACACCATAGGCAACGCCGCGCCGCTGATACTTATCTTTTTGCGCCTCTGCCAGGGCTTTGCCATCGGCGGCGAATGGGGTGGGGCGACGACGCTGATCACCGAGTATGCGCCGCGCCATCGCCGGGGCTTTTTCGGCACTTTTGTTCAGTTGGGCAACGTGCTTGGCCTGTTTATCGCCACCGGCGTTTTTGCGCTGGTGGTGATGCTGCCGGAGGATGACCTGATGTCCTGGGGCTGGCGCGTGCCTTTCCTGTTAAGCATCGCGCTGCTGTTTGTCGGGATGTTTATCCGCTCAAGGATCGAAGAGACGCCGGTGTTCCAGGAGAATCAGAAACAGCAGCAGAACGCGCCGAAAGCGGCGGAGCAGAAGTTTCCCATTCTCACCGTACTCAAGCATCACCGTAAAGCGGTGTTCCTGGCGATGGGCATGCGCATGGGGGAGATTGTTCTGGGCTGGCTGACGGTGGCGTTCTTTATGTCCTATGTGACAAGGGAACTCAACTTTACTCGCGAAACGGCGCTGAACGGGCTGCTGCTGGCCAGCTTTGTCGGCATTTTTACCTTTCCGTTCTTCGGCTGGCTTTCAGATAAAATTGGCCGCCGACCGGTCTATCTGGCCGGCGCCGCTATCACGCTGATCTTTGCCTTCCCGCTATTCTGGATGATCGACTCCGGCTCGGTGAAGATGTTTATGTTCGCCACCACCTTCTGCTATTCCGTGGGGCTGGGCATGATGTTCAGCGTTCAGCCGGCCTTCTTTTCGGAGCTTTTTGACACCAGCGTGCGCTATACCGGCGTGTCGCTCGGCTTCCAGCTGGCGAACATCGTCGGCGGCCTAACGCCGATGATTGGTACCTTGCTGCTGGTGTGGTCCGGCGGCGCATCGTGGCCCATCTCGCTGTTTCTCGCCTGCATGGCGCTGATTACCATCCTGTGCGTCTGCGTGACGCGGGAAAGCTATAACGATGAGCTTAATGAGGTGAAGAAGTAGCCGGGGAGGGTTGCCCCGCCATGACCGGCGGGGCGGGCGTATCAGAACAGATTAAATTTATATTCGATAATCACTTCCGAAGAGAGCGAGTTGGCCCGGCTGTAATGGCCGTCGGTAAGCACCGGCGTTTTGCCATTCATCTTATAGGACCAGCCCGGTCCGAACATCGCCCAGACGGTGAGATTTTTCAGTCTTGGGTGCGTCGGCACCCAGCGGCTGAAGGCGTTAATTTCCCCGGTACGGACGTGGTTGCCGCGGTAGTTAAACTGGGCGATGTTGCCGGCGAGACCGATCGCCAGCTCCGGCGTCAGGTTATAATCCGACATATTAGAGAGAACCAGCTCACCGTCGCGCATATAGTCGTTACCGGCGTAAGCCATTGAGATAAAGGTCCCGCGCGAGTTTTTACTCATATGGCGCGGGTAGAAGCCCACTTCATTGGCCTTGTTCGCATCGGTATAGCCCAGACCCCACTTGGTGCTCCAGTTGTCCGCCTGCCACTTCACATCCATGGCGATGTGCCAGGCGTCGTCGTCAAAGTCACGCTTATTCGCTGGCATCGCTTTATACTCGTCCAGCGCGTGAGTGGCGTAGACCTGAGTACCGATGTTCAGCGCTTTTATCGGTTTAATATTGGTAAACAGAATATGGCGGCGCAGATAGTTATCGCTTTCACCATAGCCGTACTGCATGTTCAGGTGCTCGCTTTGCCACAGAATATCGCCGCTGGCGATATGGTTAATGTACTGTCCGCTGTTGGTCTGGAAGCGTTTCTTATCCGGCGAGTTACGATCCATCGCGCTTTCGATGTACGCGCCGCGCAGCGTGAAGGGGCCGTAGTTCACCGCGCCGGTCCAGCCCAAATAGGTGGTCGGGGAGAGGCGGGTGGAGTTGGAGATGACGCCAAAGTTTTTCATCGTCTGCCAGCCCCAGCGGGCGTTCAGATGAGTGTCCGCCAGGCGATACTGTAGCTTGATGTTGCGTTGACCAAATTTGGAAAAGCCTTCAGCGTTGCTCTTTTTATTCCCGCTGCCGTTGTTATACAGCACGCCGCGGGAGTTAAAGTAATCGCTGGCGCCGAGCTTTACCGCTCCGTAGTAAGTGGCATCAAAGCCAATAATATCGGCAAAATAGCCGGACTGATAATCGACAGCGACGCCCTGACCCCAGGCATTATGGACTTTCTTTGGCTCGGTCTCTTCTTCCTTAAGATATTTCCAGTAGTTTTTAAACGATAAATTCATATGGGACTGGCTGAATAACGGATCGTCGAGCACGGTATCGATATAATCGTGCTCCTTCAGGCTGTTAGTGGTCGAAGCTGACCAGGCGCTGGCGGGAATAGCCAGCAGCATAATGGCGACTGTTGTAGTATTGATTTTCATAATAAACCCCAGAGTAGGGACGCAGCGATCCAGGCGAGGTGTTTTCGCCTGAAGTCTGCCGTAATAAATAATTAAGCGTGGGTATTATTTTTTATCGAGAGCCTGTTTTCCGGCTTCAACATATTTCATGGTGCCAATTTCTGGAACGGTATATTTGCCGTCTTTATAAACAATTTTAACCACCGCGGCATTGGCAAGCGGCTTGTTTTTCGCGTTATCGTCGGTTAAATCGGAAATCATAATCTGCATGGCGGTACCGGATGAAATTGCCAGCACGTTTTTATCGCCCCGGGCCTGCGCGTTTTCAACGATAGTATGCAGCGCTGCCTGGGTACGGGTTTTTACCTGCTGATAGTTTTCCGCCATACCCTTTGGGTCGGCCGCTGCCAGCGCGTTCTGGTTGGTATCGACGGCCAGGGTGCCCGCTTTCATTTGGCTGAACAGCGCAGCGCCGTCTTTAAGCCCCAGCTGTCTGGCGCCGGCGTCGGCCATATCTTTGTTATAGCCGCCTTCGAAACCGCCGAAGAAGGCTTCTCGCAGGCCGCTGAGTTCAGTAAGTTTGTAATCACTTACTCCGGCTTGCTTAAGGATCACCTGCATGGTTTCACGCTGACGTCCGGCATCGCTGGAATAGAAGCTATCAAACGGAATACCTTTAAGCCCCTCGCCGAGATAACGAGCGACGCGAATGCCGTCTTCGGTAAGCGGTGAGTCCGCCCAACCCTGCACGCGGTCAAACGTATTCAGCAGCGTTTTGCCATGGCGGGCGAAATAGATATTCACGCCGTCATCGTTTTTAACTTCCGCCGCAGAGCAGGTTGCCGCACCTGCCGCCATCATTAATGCTATTAGCCACTTCTTCATATAACGCTCCACCTGAATGGTCTTTTTATAAGCAAAAAAAAACCTACGTCAGATATTCGACGCGAAGCATAAATAAGATTATGTTCGCTCGAACGTCTATAACGTAGGTTTCGCCTGTTCTAAACAGTAACAATCCAACAAGGGCGACGTTAGCACTAATTATGAGAAAAGACACCCTCTATTTATTATAAATGTCAGTAAATGTGATCGTCTTCATGGAGGTAATTTTGTCGATTGAGTTGTATCTTAAGTTTAATTTTCAGATTAATTGGCAGTTTTCGGCTTAAATAATTTTAGAGGATTGATCTCCGTCACAGAATAATGATGTCCGGGCTGGACTCTTTTACGCTCTGGCGTTATTTTCGCAGCACTCTGGGATTGTTACTGACCACAGGCAAAACCTAAGACCCCTGTCCGCCAATTTGGCGTGCGGCAGGAGTCTTAGGTTTTTTTTTGCGCCTAAGAAATACCTCTGCTACCCAACAAGGAGTGATGATGAGAACGAAAATCCTGACTGCCGCCATTCTGGCGTTATCTGCCGCTGGCGTACAGGCTGCTGAAAAACCGCTGAAAATACTGCTGGTTAACGATGATGGCTGCCAGTCTGTGGGGACCACTTCGCTGCAGGAAAAACTGACGGCCAAAGGGTATGACGTCTGGATGGTGGCGCCGGCAACGAATCAGAGCGGTATCGGGTCGGCAATTACCTTTAAAACGGGTAAAGTTTTTGATGTCAAAAAAGCCGCTGACAAACGCTACTGCTTCCCTGGAACTCCTGCCGATGCGCTGGATTTTGGCCTGTGGGGCGTACTGAAAGACGCGCCGCCGGATCTGGTGATTTCGGGCGTCAACGATGGTCCCAATACCGGTATGGCGCAGGTTAACTCCGGCACCGTGAGCGCCGCGGCCCGCGCCGTACGCTACGGTTTCCCGGCGATTGCCGCCAGCATTGGCTACCGCTTCACGGAAGAAGAGATGAAGAACAAATGGCCGAGCACGCATAAGTACTGGCCTGATTCGGTGGATTATGTCGTCTCGTTGGTGGATAAACTTAACGCCGCGCATAAACCGGGAAGCCCGATTATGCCGCAGGGGGCCGGGTTAAGCATTAACTATCCGCCGCTGCCGTCGGCTGAAATTAAGGGCGTTCATTATATTGAGAATGAACAATTCCCTGTGCCGCAGATTGGTTATGAACTTCTGGCGGACGGTACCGCCAAACAGACGATGAATCCGGAGGCGATGAAACCGGCGGAAGGGGATAATGACTCGGGCTGGCTCAACAAAGGATATATTACTTACACCCTGTTTGATGGTTCATGGAACGCGCCGCACTACCAGGCGCAGTTTGAGGCGCTGCTCGGTAAATGATGCTGTAGCGATAGTAAAGAAGAAGGCGCGGGCTCCGCGCCTTCTTTATATGAACCGATGATGAAGCGCTATTCGTCGAAGAACCAGTAGCCCTGGTTAATCAGGCGGGTCAGATCGGCGATAAAAGCCGGATTGCGCAGCGCGGCCTCGCCTAGCTCCTCTTTACCCAGCAGGGTATAGCGGCACAGCGCGTCCAGAGCCGCGGGAGCGGTTGGCTCCAGCTGTTCGCTATTCACAAAGAAGCTGTCGCCGATGTGCAGTACACGCAGGCCGCTCAGACGAGTCAGCATTTCACCGCCCGCCAGCGCGTCGACAATCTCCTCTTCTTCAAAAGGCGGTTCAGCGGGCGCAATATCCAGCTCGTGGCGCGGCGTGGTGGCAAAACGCCCAAACCAGCGGCGGAAATCTTCCGGCTGGCTAATCATCTCGATCATCATGCCGCGCAGGCGTTCCAGTTCATACTCTTCTACCCGTCCCGGATGTTCGCGGCAGGTCAAATCCGGATCGCTGTAGTGCTCGCCGCCGAGATCGTTTTCCAGCGCATAATCGGCAAAGCTGCTGATCAAATCGCGGCCGTTTGGTCCACGGAAGCCGACGGAGTAGTTCAGCGCCGTTTCGTGAGTGATTCCGTCGTGCGGGAATCCGGGCGGAATGTACAGAATATCGCCAGGTTGCAGATCTTCATCAATGATCGGCGGGAACGGGTCAACGTGCAGCAGCGCCGGATGCGGGCAGAACTGACGCATCGGTAGCTTATCGCCCACGCGCCAGCGGCGGCTGCCCATGCCCTGAATAATAAAGACGTCGTACTGGTCGATATGCGGGCCTACGCCGCCGCCCGGTACGGAAAAGGAGATCATCAGATCGTCTAAACGCCAGTCCGGCAGCACGCGGAAGGGGCGCACCAGTTCAGCGGCGGGCATATGCCAGTGGTTTACCGCCTGAGCCAGTAGCGACCAGCCGGTTTCGCCCAGGCCATCAAAATGTTCAAACGGCCCGTTGCTGGCCTGCCATTGACCGTTCTTGAGGCTCACCAGTCGACTATCGACTTCCGGTTCCATGGCCAGCCCGGCCAGCTCATCCGGCGTAATCGGATCGACGAAATTCGCGAAAGCCTTCTTTAATACGACCGGCTGCTTTTGCCAGTACTTTTCTAAAAACTCGGGCCAGTTAATGTTGAGTTGATAAGCCATAGGTTCATACCAATAAGAAGAAACGGGCCTGATTATAGAAATATGCACCCTCAAGCCGCTTTGTCATGGGTCAAGGCTGGTGCTTAATTCATCATCTGAAGTCACGACGCGGTAAGAGTGGGGGAAACTTAAAGCGGATAACGTTGATTTTCGCAAAATGTCGCTTTTGCCTGAATTCGCTGCAGCCCGTGTGGCATCTGGCTTTCCCCCATTTTTTCTGGCGTGGAGGGAGCGTGAGAAGTTTAAATTATGAGCGTTTGATAAGTTTTTTGTATTTTAAGGGTTGCTATATCCCGGCAGCTCCCTATAATGCGCTCCCACTGACACGGCAGATGTGAATCACTTCACAAACAACCGGGTCGGTTGAAGAGAAAAAA